>CP046062.1:1407377-1777316 GCA_009676745.1 Leuconostoc mesenteroides subsp. mesenteroides | reverse complement strand
GATAAAAAAACTACTCAGCCTAGAGTAGTTTGTTGTTGGATTAAAATCAGTGGGCAGAATTTTCAAAAGTGATTGGACGTATATGTTCCTTTTTTATTAGCTAATTTTTTAACTATTCATTCACACCTTTAAAGTATTTTCTTCATCTTTGTAATAACAAAAAGCATTACTATTATCCAACTTATGATGCATATTATAAGTGAAAGAGAATATATATTAGGATTTGTGCTAGTGATTGTTACCTTCGAAACAGCTTTGTCCTTGAGTAATATAGTGTTTCTTGTACTCATGCCATATTTTATTTTTTTACCATTTGAATAGACTTGGTATTGTATATTTTGATAGTTCCAGAAGGGTAAATCTATTTCACCAGTCTGTGGTTTATTAAAATAATAAGTAATACTTTTAAAATTATGGGTGATTTTTACGAGAGGGGCTATTTTTCTATTCGTATAGGTTATGTGTTGATTGACAGATTTTTCATTTTCACTAACAGTATTTTGGCTATTTTTCATAAATTTTGTTGGAACATACTCAATAAATGACGAAAATTGGTAAAAATCTTGATAGTTCATTGTAGTTGTATCTATTTTCGTTTCATTTACACTGGGAGAATTTATCTTCCCCTTAATAGAATCATTTATCATTGCTGTGGTAAGTAATGGTAATGTTTTTCTTTCAGAGTAGTTAGTCCAAATGTGACTCATTGTTAAAAAAAATGATAACGCTGCAAATGTAATTAAAAAGCTTTTGGTCTTAAGGCGTGAGCTAGTAAAAATACCTAAAAGCTGCAAAGTAATAATTATTGGTGCAATTCTATTTGGAAATTGAATAATAGCAATCGGCGTGTTTTGTAACAAAGACCAAGGGAAATAAGGTGAAATGACCAGTTGCAAAATAAAAGAAATAATTAGTATGTTTTTGGCATGTTTATTTTCAATTTTTTTCCAATTCAAGCAGATAAAAATGTCCAGCACTAGTAAGTAGCCATAAATTTCAGGTGTTGATGTACCTGTAAAAGGCAAATTACCTAGTGAATGAATCATGTCTTCTAAGGTCATTGTATAATTGGCTAAAATAGGTCGATTGACTGATGTTAATTTATTAGAAGAAAAGGATATTATATCCACTAATGTTGGTAAAGATAGAACTGCAGATAAAATCGATCCAACTAAGAAAGAAAACAGAAATTTTTTCTTATTATTTGTTTGTGTCAATAATAAGAAAAATAAGCTACTTAACAACATTACAGAAAGAATAGAGCTTAAAACATGTAAATTGATCAAAAGTGATATTGATAACGCAAGTGTCAAAGTATAATATTTATGACCATGGCTCATTTTCCATACAGATAGTATAGCAAGTGGAAGTAAAAAATATATCCCCCAAACGCCTTGTAAAGAAAGGTGATATGAAGAAAAAATATTAATTAATGGAAAAAAAGAAATTGTTGCCACTAGAGATTGAACTTTGGAACAATTAAATCTTTGAAAAACAAAGTAATTAAGAATGCTACCTGCTAAAATGAAAAAGAAATTAATCATCGCATACTGTGCAATAGGTTGTAACCATGCAGTTAATATAATAAAAGGCAGTAGTGTTAAAGAGGGATACATTGCATTGACTGCTTGCCCAGTATAATCAAATGAGCTAAAATTAATCACATTCGGTATACTAAAGGATTTAATAGATTCTGTGATATCATGAACTCTATTAAAGTGGAAATAAGAATCCGTTCTCCAGGTAATAGTATTTTGAAGACCGGTGATGGCGTAAAAAAGTAGACATAATAAAACTAAAATAAGTATATTAAACCAATCTTTTAGTATTAAGTGACTAGTGAGTTTTTTAAATCTTGCAACTGCTGTATTCATAAGAAGTTCCTTGTAATTTTGGTTTTAGGCAATACAAAATTATTATCTCATATTATAGATTGATTGATGATTAATATTTTATCTAAGTATTTGAATAAACGTAAAAAACAAACTACATTAGCCTAAGTAGTTTGTTTTTTAATTTAAATCAATGAACAGGTAAGGGACTATTTGTCTCAATAGCGGAAATGATTTCTTCCAGCGATTGGCTACCAAAAATAACATTATCGCTGTTATTAATAATCATTGCGGGTACACTCATAATGTGATGTGATTCGCGTAGTTCAGGGAATAGTTGTAGGTCAATCATTTCAGCAGTTACATTATCATTAATTGCGGCAATATGTTGGCAAGCAGCCACAACATCTGGGCAAAAATGACAAGTGAGTGATACCCCAATCTTCAAAGATGCTTTTGGTAAACGTTGTATACGTTGGACAAGATTTGTATCAATTTTTTGACCAGGTCCTGCTATATTATAGAGCGCTAGAACTAGAGAATTTAATTCATGTCCGGTCGGAATACCACTAAATTGGATTCCAGTATCTTCATTATTATCAGTAAGCAGTCTAAAGTTTGGCATGTGTTGAACATGATATTTACTTTCTAGTGTAGTGCTAGTGTTTTCCATTTTGAAGTTCAGATGACTACTTAGTTGGCTAAACTCTTCCAAAAATGAGGAAAGTTCGTGACTTTTTGATGAGCCGTCTGTTAATTGATGAAGAGTCACATCTTGCGTAAGTTTATCAAAAATAGGTTGTAAAGTCTGTACAATTTCTTTTGCAAACCACTGTCCAATGTGGGTAGAAGGCTCAGTTGCAGCAATAGGACTAGTCGGTCCTTTAGCGACATCATTTTTTGGAGCGGAGGCTTCGGAACGGTTAACTGGAATATGAAGTCTGTGTTTTTGTTTCGACACAAAGATCTCTGCACTAGTAGCGGCATTGGCGCCATCAGATGCTGCCGTAACAATTTGTCTAAGTGGTTTAGAAATGACATCCCCAGCAGCAAATACCCCTGGAATATTCGTTTGACCTTGAGAGTCAGTCACAATATATTGATGCTCATCCAGCGTAATATCATGTTGAAAGATTTTTGTTTGCGGATCTGTGCCTACGTAAACAAAAATACCAAATGTGTTATCGCCATCAGCAACATGATAAGTAGTTTGCTCGTTTGTTTTGTTATTAATAAATGTTGCATCAGTTATATAGTTTTGACCAGCAACTGTTTGAATTTCTGTGTTTGACCAAATGGTGATTTTGGGGTTGAGACGTGCACGGTCAGCAGTTAGCGGTGGGCAAGTAAAGTCATTAGATCGCATCACAATAGTAACATGACGTGCAAATCTTGTGAGATAATCAGCTTCTTCAGCAGCAGCGTAGCCGCCACCGATGACGAATACTTCTAATCCACTAAATAATTCACCATCACAAGTGGAACAATAGGCTACACCATGACCTCGAAAGTCTTGCTCACCTTGAAAACCAACTTGATGAGGTTGAGCACCTGTGGCAATAATGACGCTACGTGCATGGTAAGTATCTTTTTTACCCGTAACGGTTTTTATGACCTCGTTACTAAAATTATAATCGTCCACAGTATCAAACACGAAGTGAACACCGAAACTTTTTGCCTGTTGTTGCATTTTATTGACTAATGCCGTACCATCAATTGTTTCAACAGCAGGATAATTGGCAACGCTCGAAGTTGTTGTGACTTGTCCACCAATTTGATCGCCTTCAATAATTAAAGTATCCATTGTTGAGCGACCGGCGTATATGCCGGCTGATAAACCAGCAGGTCCACCACCTATAATAATTGTGTCATAAATATGTGGTTCAGTCATGACGTAACCTCTAAATTTTACCAACTAAGTCTAAACTTGGAGCAATTGTATCCTCACCAGGGTGCCAATTAGCAGGGCAAACACGATCACCATGTTCGGCAACGAATTGTGCAGCTTCAAGTGTACGCAATATTTCTTCAGCATTGCGACCAATACCCATATTATTGATGGTATATGACTGGATTTTTCCTTCAGGATCAACAATGAAAGTTGCACGGAAAGCTAGGCCGGCATCTTCGTCCAAAACATTAAAGAAACGAGCTAATTTTCCGGCTGGATCCGCCAGCATAGGGTACTTTACTTTAGCAATTGTATCCGTAGCCTCTGCCCAAGCCTTGTGAACAAACTCGCTGTCTTCAGATACGGAATAAATTTCAGCATTAATATTTTGAAAGTCAGTGTAGTGGTCAGCTAAATCACCTAATTCAGTGGGGCAAACGAATGAAAAGTCAGCAGGATAAAAGAAATAAACACCCCATTTACCTATAGTATCTTGCTTGGTTATTTCTGTGAAATCACCAGCATGATATGCATTCACTTTGAAATCTGTTATTTCTGAATCAATAAAATTAGTCGTCATAATTTCTCCTTTTTATTTTAGAACAATTCTAATTCGTTTTCATTATACAATGTTTTGAAATCAAAAATCAAGAATCATTTTAAATTAGATGTTTTAATGTGATGAAACTAGCATTTAGACTAAAATAAAAATCAATATTTGTGGCATATTTTACACAAAAATCACATAATGTTATAATGGAAACATTGTATTTACATATGAAAGGAACCCAATGAATTACGACAATTACGTCCCGAAAGAATCAATAAAAGAAGTTAGTCAACAGAGAATTAGATTTTTGAAACTGTTAAGTAAGGTAGCGGTAGTATTTTGTTGTTTAATGTATATTTCTTATATTCCACAGATTACAGCTAATCTATCCGGCCATCCTGTATCAGTACTTCAACCTCTTTGTGCCACGGTCAATGCAACTTTGTGGGTGACTTATGGCTGGCTAAAAACCTATAAAGATTGGCCTGTTATTCTGGCCAATATACCAGGTGTTATTTTCGGTGTAGTTACTGTAGTAACAGTCTATGTTCATTAAAAAAGTAAATTAGAAATAGTAAAAGGCGCTCGACTAAAGTATCTAGTCGAGCGCCTTTTCATTACTTATTTTATTTTGATATTTCGTTTCAGTAGGGGGCTTTCTTTGTCATTTAAAATATTTTCCACTTCAATAGCAAAGGTTTTACGACTTACAGGACGATAACGTTTTAAAAATTTAAATCCTGGAATGCGTTGCAAGCCTACAAGAATTATAGCGGGAATATAAGAATAAATTCTTGATTTATCATAGACGATACCAGGATAAACATTGTAAGCCCTATCGTTTAATAGAACTTTAGCCGACTGCTCTACGGTTAATTTTGCCCGCAAATAAGCATTTAAAAAGAATGGCGTTGCATTGGCGGATACAAACAAAAACTTGGTTTGATGCGTTGTCGCGAGAACATCTAAGAGTCTTTGCGCAGGCTGAACACTACTATTATGGTAATTAACATGCTTGAAAGGATTAGGTAACAATATTCCCACAGCATCAATAACCCAATCCGCTTCTTTGAGTAAATCTTGCCATCTTCCAGGCTTATTTAAATCAGCGATATGGTAAGTAACTTGGTCAGTTGCATCAGTAGGATTAAATTGATGTCGTGATAGACTATGTAATTCAAAACTTTTGTTGTTCAAAGCTGATAAAATACCCTGACCAACAAAACCCGTACCACCAACAACAATTATTTTTTTGTTATCCATCATAGCTCTCCTTGATTTTAAAATCTTATTGTGCTAGAAAAATTAAACAATTTGTGTACCATGAACTTCATTAACGCCTAAAATATTAGCTATAGATTCAGCATTTATCTTTGTCACACCGCCTCCAGGCAAAATAGTTAAATTCGCTGGCGCGCTGTTGACTAATGTTTGTAGATGGGGGAGTGACTGCATAATTGGCATTGACAGTGGACCACCATGGGTTAGTATCCGTCTGACTCCATGCTCAGATAACCAATTCATCGCATTTTGTTGTTTATGATTTGCGATTTGATCAAATGCCATGTGCATGACAACTTCGAGATGTAACTGATGAGCAAAATCCATTAAAGTTGACATGCTATCAAAGTTTAGATCATCACCGGAAATCACACCGAAAGTGACTGTTTCGCCACCAACATCAGCAATTATTTGCATGGTATCCAACATTTGTTCAATTTCATTACTGCTATATTCAAAATCGCCACCACGTGGACGAACCATGATAACAACGGGCAAATCTTTAGCGATTGCTAATGTATCAATAATTTTTTTAGTATCAGGTGTAATGCCACCTAAATCAAGTCGTGAATTTAATTCAATACGATTGGCTCCACGTGACATCATTTCATGAGCACGCTGCACGGAATCAACCGCGGCTTCTTTTATTTTAATCATAGGTAATTAGTTTTGCTTTCAAACAAAAAAACTCGTTCATTATGAACGAGTGTTATTGTTACTTTTTATCAATCACTTGCTTGCCGTTGTAAACACCAGAAGGTGAAACGCGGTGTGAAACGCGATATTCACCCGTTGTTTGATCCAAAACAATGCTAGGGACGTTCAAGCCGATGTGACCGCGACGATTACGCTTGTGAGACTTTGAATTTTTGTTTGATGGGGTAGCCATGAGAGCACCTCCTTTCGTTTCAATTTATCAACTAGTCAAGTTTACCGAAATTTTAGATATTTGTCAAGGGGCATGGCTTATTAATGTCAAGGAAGTTTACTTGACATGAGATTGAATGATTTCTTGAGTATATACTTCATGATGGAACCATGAAGATTGGAAGACACCAATCAAGTCATTACCAACATATAGCATATAGGTTAAGAATAAGACCCAGTTTGCATCACCATGGACAGCGGTCAGTCCCCATAAGAGTACTTGAGCAACGCCTTGAATAAGCCACAGTGCAAAAGCTTCTGAAAAACGGAAAGTTGTTAACAGGGCGCCAACAAGACCAGTTGCTAAGACAGCTGAGTCGGCCACTGGTCTTGGTGTATGCAAAACTTGTGTTTCAAATAAATAGGCGACAATAAAAGCGACAATTGCCGAACCAATAAGCACAGGGTACCAAAAAGATTTACCATGCTTTTCACCACGAGCATCAGTTTCGTGTATGAACCGAATGCGCTTTTCAACATTTATTGCCCACCCAGGCATGACTAAAACGGGAATATCAAGCAATACAATGTATACAGCTTGTAAGACTGCATCGGCCGGGTTATTCGCTTGGAGTGCCATTGCAATATAAATTAAAGCAGAAAGTAAACCGAAAACGCCATTCAAGGGACGAGCATTGGTAATAGCCAAGGTCGTTGTAAATCCTAAGATTGCGGCGACAAATGTCCACCATGTCATATGATTAATGAGTGAGCCGGCAAAGAATGAGCTATAGGTAATGACTAGATAACCAAAAATTAATAGAATGTATGAGGTTCTTGTCCAGCCAGACAGCTGGTGAACGTACCACTTGAATGAAAATAAATCTTTAAATGTAATTTTTTTTGAAGACATGGTGTAACACTTGCAGTGATAGGTATCCATTGGATAGCACTGCACCTTTCTGATTGAGATTAAAAATAGCGTTATTTAAGGTGTTGTTTGATAAAATAACTACCAATCAGAATGAATATATATGATGCTGCCTTCAATAGTTCGTTTATTATTTTGAAACATTTTTTCTCCTTTTTCATTTAATTTGAGTGTACAACACAAAATTTGACTTGTGTTGAGATTTCAAACTAAAAGACAATTGTCGTCCATGTTACAATAGTAGTAAGTGATTGTTAGCTAACAATTGCATATAAATTGGTTGTAAAGGTTGGTATATATGAAAAAACAAGACATAACAAGTATTTTGGCGATACATGTCATTGTATTATTATTTTTTGGGTTTGTTTTACTGACACCAACTCATTTTACTTTCTTGAATTGGAATATTTTCTTGGCGCTGTTGCCATTAGATTTTGCGATTATTGTAAATATTAGTAAGCGCCAATCCATCCAAATTATTTTTAGCTTGTTGTGGTTATTGTTTTATCCGAATACGATGTATATGATTACTGATTTTATTCATCTGCAGTATATTGGTATTGGTCTCACTGTCCGTATGCAATACTTCAATTACGCGGTGTTAGCAGCAGGTGTTTTTATAGGCGTTGTTTTGGGGATGTTAAGTATCGAACTGATTTTAAAGCATTATTTTCATAAACGGCATGAACTATTACAATTAGCTCTGATATTTTGTATATCATTGATTGCCAGTGTTGGTATTTATCTCGGTCGATTTTTACGTTTAAATTCTTGGGATGTTTTTACACAAACACATCGTGTGGTAAGGCTAGTTGTGTCATCAACTAGTATGCATATGATTGCATTTGTCACGCTATTTGCTGGTGTCCAGTTTGCCATTCTGGTCATTAGTCACTTTGGTATAAGCCTGATTCATAATGTTGTTGACAAAAATGAGTAAATAGAGTAAACTAATAGATGTTGAACAAGTAGAAGCACCCGCTTCTCGCCAAGTGACTATGTTGCTTGGCAGATACAGTTGTACGAAAGTACTGCAAGTGTTGAAGTGGGTAAAGATTAAGTTCTTGGCCCACTTTTCTTCTTGATTCACAAAATAAATTTGGAGGTGCCTGACAATAGCACGTCAACCACGACAAGTTGATTTAGTCAACGAAAATATCCGCGCCCCACGTGTTTTGCTTATCCACGATGGTAAGCAAGAAGAAATGTCAACACGTGACGCACAACAGTTAGCGAATGATGCAGACATGGACTTGGTATTGGTGCAAGCTAATGCAGAAGTTCCAGTTGCCAAGATCATGGATTGGGGTAAAGCGAAGTTCGAAGCTCAAAAGAAGCAAAAAGAACAACGTAAAAACCAAAAAATTGTTCAAGTTAAAGAAGTTCGCATGTCACCAGTGATTGATTCTGGCGACTTCGAGACACGTAAAAAAGCAGCAATCAAGTTTCTGTCACAAGGAAACAAGGTTAAGCTTAACTTGCGTTTCCGTGGTCGTATGATTACTCACCAAGACATTGGTCGTGAGGTCTTAGATCGCATGGCTGAAGAACTTAATGACATTGCCAAGGTTGAACAACGTGCCAAAATGGACGGCCGCCAAATGTTTTTGGTCTTGGCACCACGCGATGCCAAGTAAGTTAGTGTTTAGCAGCTTGCTACAGTAAGCATAAACAAAAATCGTAAAGTAGGAGAATTGGTCACATGCCAAAGATGAAGACACACCGCGCATCAGCAAAGCGCTTTAAGAAGACAGCCAATGGTGGCTTGAAGTCAGCTTCAGCTTATACTTCACACCGTTTCCACGGTAAGACAAAGAAGCAACGTCGTCAATTGCGTGGTACACGCATGATGGATTCAACGACTGTAAAGACATACGCTAAGATGTTGAGCACGCTCTAATTTCAAGGTACGTCTAATTATTTAATTTCTAGGAGGAAATACCCATGCGAGTTAAGGGTGGTACAGTGTCACGCGCACGTCGTAAAAAGTTTATTAAGTTGGCCAAGGGTTACCGTGGACAACGTCGTATTAATTATAAGGTTGCTAAGCAACAAGTTTACAAGTCTTACTTGTACGCTTACCGTGATCGTAAGAACACAAAGCGTAACTTCCGTAAGTTGTGGATTGCTCGTATCAACGCAGCAGCACGTATGAATGGTTTGTCATACTCAAAGTTGATGCACGGTTTGACATTGGCAGGTGTTGAATTGAACCGCAAGATGTTGGCTGAAATCGCTGTTTCTGACTTTGATACATTTACAAAGTTGGCTGATCAAGCCAAGGCAGCATTGTCATCTGACAACGTTTTTGTTCAAGCACGTACAGCGGCTACAACTGACACAACAGTTTCAGTTGAACGTTAATTATTAAACTAAAAGCGCTCACGGCGTTTTTTATTTTGGTTAAAATTTGACAAAATAGATAAAAATTGTTTTAATAATAGTATCAAATAAATGAGAAAATAACATGACATACCAATCAGTAACAACTGAAGAAATTATTATCAGCATTATTATCATTAGATAGTGATAAGTGCTGGAATTTTTTAGTGCCTATCACACATAGAAAGTGATAGGTAGCTGATGGATATTGTTTGAAAGACGAGCTACTAGATATCTAGTAGCTCGTCTTTTTATTTTCTTAATAAAATAGAGGAGAAAATGATAATGTTGCCATTGAAAGTATAGCTTGTTTAGCTATAAAAAATAAAATATAGGAGAATAATAATGGTTGAGAAAAAAATGACATGGAAACAATTAGTTTTAGTGGCATCACTCATATTTGGAATGTTTTTTGGCGCGGGAAATTTGATTTTCCCAATCCAATTAGGACAACTGTCAGGTAGTAACTGGTTACCGGCGACAATTGGTTTCTTGATTACTGGAACCATCGTACCGTTTTTAGCAATGATGGCAGTGAGCTTAACAAACAGTCAAAGTGTTTATGACATTGCTAAGCCAGTCGCACCTTGGTTTGGTACGGTCTTCTTGGTGGCTATTCATTTAACGATTGGGCCATTTTTTGGAACACCGCGTACAGCAGCAACTGCATTTTCAATGGGTATTGCGCCCTTTGTACCGCTTCAATATCAAGGTGTGGTGATGTTTATCTTTTCCGCTGTATTCTTTGGATTGGCTTACTTTTTAACCGTCAAGGAATCAGGATTGTTGAAATGGGTGGGCAAATATCTTAACCCACTTTTTCTAGGTTTGCTAATGGTTGTACTTGTTTTGGCGTTATGTTTGCCAATGGGTAATACACATCAAGCGGTGTCTACTACTTACCAAAGTAACGCAGCATTTCAAGGGATTCTAGATGGTTACAATACGATGGATGGTATTGCGCTGTTAGCTTTGGCGGTATCAGTTGTGTACGCCGTTAGAGGATTAGGTTTTCAAAAGCAGCAAGTATCTAAAGTATTGGCAAGAGCCGGTTTGTTAAGTATTCTAGCTGAAGCGGTACTATATGCGTTATTGGTCTTGGTTGGGACGACCAGCTTAGGTTTGTTTAAAGCTTCTGATAATGGTGGTGTTGCCTTTGCGCAGATTGTTAGTCACTATATGGGTAACTTTGGAACGGCGTTGACAGGGGTCATTGTGACACTAGCTGTCTTTACGACGGCGATGGGGCTGTTTGTATCATTTGCGCAAGATTTACACCGTGTATTTCCAAAAGTGAGTTATCTATGGTGGCTACGTATTATTGCATTTGGATCGTTCGTTACTGCTAATGCTGGATTGACGAAAATCATTGCTTGGTCAGTACCGGTATTGATGTTACTTTATCCATTTGCTTTAGTTTTGATTCTCCTCTCGCTCTTTAGTAAGTATTTTAGAAAATCTTCAGTAGTCTATCGCTTTGTCGTTGCGTTTGTTACTGTACCAGCGTTTCTTGATGCATTGGCTAATTCACCATTGGCGACAACCAGCCATGTTCAAAGATTGGTTAGTAGTTACCACGACCTAGTACCATTTGCAACTCTTGGATTTGGTTGGGTCGTACCAGCAATTATTGGCACGGTATTTGGTGTTAGTGTTTATGTATTGACTAATAGCAAGCGTGTGACTGTGCTTGATTAAAACGAATTACTTTTAGTATCAGTTTAAATTATTAGAAAATTAGCCTTGATGTCATTTTTTTTGGTATACTTTTATATAGCAAAATGAATTGGAAGGAAAGATGTACACAACTTCACTAAAAATTAGAGAAGTCGTGTACATTTGAAAATATCATGGGAAAATTTGTTGTAATGGATCATCCTTTGATCCAACATAAACTTACAATGATTCGTAATAAGAATGTTGGGACCAAAGATTTTCGTGCATTAGTTGACGAAATTGCGATGCTAATGACATATGAAGCGAGTCGTGATCTTCAATTGGAAGATGTTGAAGTGGAGACGCCAGTTACTAAGACAATCAAAAAGCAACTTGCTGGTAAAAAACTTGCTGTTGTGCCAATCTTACGTGCCGGATTAGGTATGGTTGATGGCATCGTGCAACTCATCCCAGCGGCTAAAATTGGTCATATTGGTATGTATCGTGATGAGGATACGCTTGAACCAGTTGAATATTTCATCAAGTTACCAGAAGATATTGACCAACGTGATGTCTTGTTAGTCGATCCAATGTTGGCTACTGGTGGATCAGCCAAAGATGCCATTTCAGCTTTGAAGAAGCGTGGTGCAAAGCATATTAAGTTGATTACACTTGTCTCAGCACCAGAAGGTGTTCAAGCAGTGCAAGAAGCTCATCCAGATGTTGACCTTTATACAGGTTCTCTTGATGAAGGGTTAAACGAACATGGCTACATCGTGCCAGGACTTGGCGATGCCGGTGATCGTTTGTTTGGTACAATGTAAATCAATAATATTGTGGCCTGCCTGTAGAGGTAGGCTTTTTTATTGGCTTCGTACCGTAATTTAAGCAAACGGCAAGCTATTATGATACAATAAACAGCGATTATATAGCGAAGTTAAAAGGAGCGTTTAATTATGAAACGACGATCTCAGATTCGTCCTAAAAAGCATCATAGAGTGCGTAATACGATTCTGACAATTATTGGACTGTTGTTTGTTGTCGGACTTGGTATAGGTGCTTATGCATATACTAAAGTGAATCATACGATTACAAAGATGCAAAAGACATCAACAACGACAAAGTCTGCTGATAAAATTACGAATAGTAAAAAGCCAGTTTCATATCTTCTTTTGGGAACTGATACAGGTGAGCTTGGTCGTTCGTACAAAGGGCGTACGGACACTATGATTGTTATGACAATTAATCCTACAACTAAAACAACGACGATGACATCAATTCCGCGTGATACGTTGGTAACGGTTAGTGGACAACAGATGAAAATCAACGCTGCCTACGCATATGGTTCAGCTGCTTCAGCAACACAAGCCGTTGAAGACTTACTCAATATTGATATCAATGGTGGTTATATATTGATTAATATGGGTGGCTTGGTCAAAATGGTCGATGCCGTTGGCGGTGTTGACGTGACATCACCACTCACATTCACAACAGAAGGTGATGATACGCAAGCCGACTCTAAGAATCAATATTCATTCGTAGCAGGTCAAACGTATCACATGGATGGTGAAGAAGCCTTGGCCTTTGCACGTATGCGACACGAGGATCCTAATGGTGATTATGGTCGTCAAATGCGTCAACAATTGGTCATCAAAGCCATTTTGAAGAATTCAGCTCAAGTGGGTACTGTGTTTAACGATTCTTTCTTGACTACTGTCTCTAACAACGTGCAAACCGATGTTTCAACTAATTCTATGAAAAATTTGGCGTTGAGCTATCGTGATGCGTTCGGTACGGTTAAGCAGGACCAGTTAAAAGGTGCCACGCAAAGTATCTCAGGGTTAGGCGCAACAGAAGTTATGAGCCAAACAGAAATTGATCGTGTTCATGAAGCAATTACAACCCAAATGGCACAATAAAAGTTAAGTAAATGTTAGAATTGTCCCTGAAAACTCTTCGTAGTTTTTGGGACTTTTTATTTGTTAGTATTATATGTATAATGAAATAGATATTGAAAATGAAAGAAGTAACCAATGATACAGTTAAAATCACCTAGAGAAATTGAAGCTATGCGACAATCTGGTGCTATCATCGCTGGTATGCACCACATGTTACGTGATCTCATTGAACCAGGTATTGATACATGGGAAATTGAAACAAAGTCGCGGGAGTATATTGAAAGCCACGGTGGCGTACCTTTGCAGATTGGTTTTGAAGGTTTCAAGTATGCTACGACCATCAGCATCAATGATGAAGTGGCGCATGGTCTACCACGTAAGGGACTGAAGCTAAAGGACGGTGATTTGGTAAAAGTTGACACAGTTGTTGGCTTGAATGGCGCCGTATCTGATTCAGCATGGTCTTACGCTGTTGGCGAGGTAACACCAGAGGTGAAAAAGCTTATGGATGTAACCAAAAAAGCGATGTATTTAGGTATCGATCAAGCGATTATTGGGAATCGTGTTGGCGATATTGGAAATGCCATTGAACAATATACTGAAGTTGAACATCATTATGGTGACGTGCGCGAGTATATTGGGCACGGTGTTGGACCAACAATGCATGAAGAACCAAATGTACCGCACTATGGTAAGCCAGGTCACGGTGTACGCCTGCGTGAAGGTATGGTGATTACGATTGAACCGATGATTAATTTAGGTGGTTGGAAAGTTGAAACTGATCACACGGAAGAAGACGGTTGGACCGTACGAACAGCAGACGGTTCTTGGTCGGCACAATACGAACATACATTAGCAATTACGAAAGATGGCCCAAAGATTTTGACAAGTCAAGATCTGGAATATGATAAAAATTACTTATGATTGTCATCTTTCTGTAATATAATGTGTGCTACAGTTTAATAACGGGGACAGGGGATTTTGCTCTTTTTATGAGCAGTCCCTTTTTATTATGGGAGAAAATATGCTGATAGATTTACATAGTCACTTATTACCAAACATAGATGATGGGTCCAAATCTCTGCGGGCTTCTATACGTATGGCTAAGGAAGCTGTAGATAGTGGGATTAAGGCTGCGTTAATGACACCTCATCACATGAACGGTCATTACGTGAATCATAAAGAGGATGTCATCAGATTAACATCCGAATTCCAAAAGCACCTAGATAGGAATGGCATTGGGCTTCAAGTATTTCCTTCACAGGAGGTACGAATCAATGGTGGTTTATTGCAGGCTTTGGATGATGATGACATTTTGTTTGCTGATGAAAGTAACCGCTATCTTCTACTGGAGTTTCCAGATGATGATGTGCCTACATACGGTAAAGATATGATTTTTCAAATCATGCAGCGTGGTATTACCGTAGAAATTGCTCACCCTGAGCGAAATACTAAAATCATGTCTACACCAAGTATTTTGTTTGATTTGGTTGAAGCGGGTGCGGTGGCGCAGGTGACAGCGAGTTCCTATGTAGGTACCTTTGGTAAAAAAGTGGAGAAGTTTGCCGAAGAAATTATTAAGCATAACTTGGCTCATGTATTTGTTTCTGATGCGCATGACTTACCTAATCGTGATTATGAAATGGTTGAGGCGATGGCAAAATTAGAGAAACAAATGGGACGGGAATATCAAGAATTGTTTGAGACTAATGCTGAGGCAATACTTGATGGTGACAATGTCACAAGCTTGGTTCCAGAACCAATCGTGAAACGTAAGTTTTTTAGTAAATTTTAGAGAATAGAGAGATTAATGAACTATGAATAATGTTCTTGAACTACGTCAATTATGGCAGATTATTCGAAAACACTTCTTGTCAATTGTGGTGATGGCAGTCATTGGTGCAGCTGCTGGGTTTGGTATTGCTAAGTTTGTCATTGCACCAACCTACAGTGCATCGACAAGCATGTTGGTTAACCGATCAGCTGATGACACGAGTAACGCCACTGCTAACTTGTCGGACCAACAAGCCGACGTGCAGCTGATCAATACATATAAAAATTTAATTATTTCTAGCAACGTGCTAGGCACCGTATCAAAAGAATTAAAAAATCCAGCACCAGTTGTGGTGCAAGAAGCCAAAGATGCTGTGTACGAAACATTAGCTGATGGGACACGCCGATTGGTCACACCAGCTAAAGAGAGAATTACAAAGCCCGCAACGAAGACAAAACATAATCTAACTGTTGAAGAGCTAAAAGATATGATTTCAATCAGCAATCAACAAAATTCGCAAGTTTTCTCAATTAATGTCAAAGCCAAAGATCCTAAATTAGCTGCTGATGTGGCCAATGAAGTTGCTGATGCGTTCAAGGACAAAATCGGTGGCTTTATGAAAATTAACAACGTCTCAATTGTTGATGCAGCAAAAGCTAATGAGCAACCAGTTGCACCAAACGTTAAACTATTTACTTTAGCAGGGTTAGTTATCCTTGGTGGATTAACATTCTTATATATGCTAGTTAAAGAATTATCTGACACAACCATCAAGTCTCCGGACGAAATTTCAGAAGCATTTGGAATGACAAATCTGGGTGTTATTGGTCATGTTAAGCCAATCAAGCATTTCAGCATGTCACCAAAAGTCGAAATTGCTAAGCCAGAGAGTCAAAAAACACCACGGTCACGTTTGAGCCGTTTGGATCGCGATTAAAGAGATTAGGAGAGCAGAATGAGTTTTTTTAGTAAAGGACGAGCTGTTGGTAAAGATGATCTATCTGTTGAGACAATGACCAAAGGTGCTCGCTTAATTACCGCAGCAGAACCAAAAAATCCTGTGTCAGAACAATTCCGTACCTTACGTACGAATATCGAATTCGCTTCAGTAGCAAAAAGTGAAATCAAAACGTTATTGATTTCTTCAGCATTACCTTCGGAAGGTAAGTCAACAGTGACTGCTAATCTAGCCGTAGCCTATGCGCAACAAGGAAAAAAAGTGTTACTAGTTGATTCGGACCTACGCCGACCTACGGTTGCTGTGACATTTGGATTGAATAAAAATGCCAGTGGACTAACCAATTATCTTGGTGATTCTGAAAAAGAAATTGGATCAATCATTCATCGTACAGCCATGGATAACCTGAACGTTATGCCTTCAGGACCAATACCACCTAACCCAGCAGAATTACTGGGATCAGGTCGTATGACGAACTTAATTACCCAGTTGAAAACACACTACGCATCGAACGATATTTAAATGATCTAGGTGTGCTACAAATTCGTGAAAGAGAACTGGAGGGGATTGAGCGGTTGGTACGCCATTTTATGGATGAACAGGTAGCTTTAAATCATTTTTATATTGGTTATAGTATGCCAAAAATTAGTAAAGAATTTGATTTATTAGCTTTTGACAAAAAGCAACGTGTAGTTAATATTGAGCTCAAAAGCCAAGCTGATTATGATCAAGAAAAAATCAAGAAACAATTAGTCAACAATAAATATTATTTGTCACAAGTTGCTAAAGAAGTTAAGTCGTTTACTTATAATTCCGATTCCGACATTATCTACACATTAACTGAAACAGATGAACTATCGATAACAAATATTTCATCAACACATTTATTTTTGACATCAGCATTTTATCGGATAATAGCTACTTTTGATAGTGCCGATATAGGTAATTTAGATAACTTGTTTAAGGTTAATTTATATTTAGTTTCACCGTTTCGAGAAACACATGATTTTTTAGCGGGTAATTATCTTCTGACTCAGCAGCAACAAGCACTTCAGAACAATATGTTAACAATAAACAAGTCAGGTTTTTATGTAGTTAACGTGCCATCTGGGAATGCAAAATCACTGATGTTGTACGATACTGTTAAGAAGATAAATCGAAAAAATACTGTCTTAATTGTCCATGTTGGTAAATTAAATGCTGCTCAATCAAGCTTGAGACGAAATTATGACTGGAAAATCATCCCAATTCGTCAGTTTATGAAGAAAATTAAGTCAAAAAAGTTACAAAAATTTGATTTCATTTTTATTGATGAGGTGCAGAATTTATCGATTAAAGATATGAATACTTTGGTTAACTATTTTGAAATGCGGCCTACGATATTATTTTTAATTGGTATGGCAAGCTTAAATAATAAAAAGATAATTGATAGTGACTATAAATTTTCAACAATTGGGTAACAGCTGTTTTCAAACTATTGTAAAAAAGTAACCCTTATGTCAAAATAAATACTTAGGGTTAAAGTATCGCTAATTGTTTTTACTTATGGGAGAGAGGTACTAATGAAAAAAATATTTGCTATCATTGCTGCTTTTATGGTTGTTATTGTGGGGATAATAGCCTTAGGCCATCAAAATAATGGTTCTTCGAAAACATTAAAGTCGTCAACAACAGTTAAAATATCGAAAAGTTCATCGAAGACTTCGCAAAATAATTCGGTTGAAGAGTCATCCTCATCAAGTTCTTTATCTGTTAGTTCCTCTTCTGAGCAAATGACATCATCTAGCTCATTAGAAACATCGTCAACTTCAGAGTCAGCAACTTCAGATAGTTCATCCTCTTCTAGTTCCGTAAGTTCTAATACAACGGATAGTCCAACCTATGATCCAAATAAAACCGTTCAAGGTATTGAAGTCACACCAGAAATGGTTGCTGCTACACGTAAACAACTTATTGCAGCGGGATTACCAGCGGATCAGTGGGCACCAAGCGATATCAAGAAAATTATCACTGAAGCTTCTCAACAAAACGTGTCAATTGTTGATTACGCAAAGGCTAATTTTCATAATTAAAAAATTACTGGCATTGGTCAGTGTACATATGTGGGAGTGTGTAGATGAATAAAATAACTTTTTGGTCGAGCATTGCAGCGATGAGTATTGCTGCTTCATTGGTAGCTGTTGGTCAGGCTCGTGCAGATGATGGCGTACCTGCTATCACAGCAGGGACTTCTGGTTTACCTCGAATGGATGTTGTGGATGTTTCCTCCAACAATGGGACGATTTCCGTAGCTGATTATAAAAAAATGCAAGATTATGGTGTTAAAGCCGTAATTGTGAAACTTTCAGAAGCTGATTCATATAGAAATCCATATGCCAAATCGCAGATTACTAATGCTAAAGAAGCGGGACTACAAGTCGGTGCATATCATTACTCATGGTATGCTTCAAAAAAGAATGCGCAAGACGAAGCTAAGTATTTTACTAGTTACGCAGCCTCGTTAGAATTACCAAAAGATACATTAATGGTCGATGATTTGGAAGAATCATACACAAAAAGTAGTAGTGTAACTGAGAATGCAGCGGCTTTCAACGAACAAGTTAAAGCTGCTGGATATACAAATACTTCTACTTATACATACGTTTCTTATGTAAATGAAACGAATTTGAATTTTTCATTTATAGGCAATAATCGTGTATGGATAGCACAATATCCATATCAACCAAGTGCTAGTTCCTTATGGAATCAGTCATATGGAATGTGGCAATGGAACAGCAATACTAGTTTTCCTGGAATAAAAGGAACATTTGACGTTTCGATAGATTATCAAAATTTAATTTCGGTTAACACCAATGGTTACAATAATGGTATTTTCTATCAAAATGGGAAAATAGCCAGCGGATATATTTATTCACCAGCACAATCAACTGCCAATGGTGGTTATAACTGGTTTGAAAATGGGAAACCATACACTGGGTTCCGCTATTATATGGGCACTTATTATTGGTTTATCAATGGTGTTCGTCAGAATAGTGGTTGGCGTGAAGCTTGGGGGATGAAATATTATACTGATAATACTGGTCGCGCACTACAGGGCATTCAAATTATTGATGGTCAAGCCTATGACTTTGGTACAAATGGTACCTACAATTTGAAGGGGATGGCTAGTGGATACTTGTACTCACCAGCACAATCAACTGCCAATGGTGGCTATAATTGGTTTGAAAATGGGAAACCATACACTGGGTTCCGCTATTATATGGGTACTTACTATTGGTTTGTGAACGGTGTTCGTCAAAATGAAGGGTGGCGATACGCATGGGGTTACACATACTGGACAGATAGCACAGGTCGTGCTGTTCAAGGACATCAAAAAATTGATGGTCAAGACTATTACTTTGGTGATAATGGCACATATTACATGCGCTAATACATGGGGGCGAAAGCCTTTTTTATTGCAAAAAATTAGAAAATATTGAGAGTGAATTAATATGAAGCGTTATTATTACATGGACATTCTGACAATACTTGCTACGATAGCAGTTGTTTTCCTTCATACTTCAGAATATGCTTTTTCAAATCAAACTAGTGATCCGCGTTGGATTATAGCGGTAATACTTCAAGTTGCCTTTATTTGGGCAGTGCCAATCTTTTTTATGATGTCTGGTGCCCATTTGTTAGATTATCATGAACGATATGATACAGTAACTTTTTTTAAAAAAAGAATGACTAAGGTATTTTTGCCATTCATTTTTTGGTCATTGGTGTGGTACATCTTGAATCCATTTATACTTCATCAACCAACTGATTATCATATTGGTCAATTTATTGATGCAGTTATGCACAATAGTATTCAGCCAATATTTTGGTTCTTTTATTTTGTCATTGGATTCTATATTAGTGCACCGCTGTTAGCTAAAATTACGAATAAAGCTGATAAAATACCAGCTCTATATTTATTGGCAGTAAATATGATCTTTGTCAATCTGTTGAGTTACTACTATGAAGTTCGTTTACAAACAGATAATTTTTTTCTACATGGCATACAAATAGGTGCTGCTGGTGGTATCGGTTTCTTCGTGGCTGGTTGGTATTTGAAAAATACAGTTTTACAAAAATGGCAAAAAAATATATTATATGTGTCTACTTTGGCATCAGTAGTTATCATGATAATGTTAACAATTTATCTTTCCATCAAAAGAGATCAATTTGCACGTGGCGTCTATGATATTTGGGGATTATTTGGATTTATCTTTTCCATTGGTGTATTTGAATTTGTTAAAAGTCATTTGGTGACATATCAACCGAGTCCTAAAATGCAGCTTGCTTTGCAAAAAATAGCCAGTACATCACTTGGTGTGTATGTCATTCATGAATTCTTCATTTACTTTGCTGAGAGAAAGTTACATATTGTGGACAGCTCACTAAAACACATGTTCATTTTGCCAATCATTGTATGGTTAGTATCAACTGTCCTTGTATTAATTATTCATAAAATTCCGTTGCTAAATAAAATTGTATAGATTAAACAAAAAAAGGCGTATTCAACGTCTTTTTTTATATATGATATGCGCTTAACAAAAGAATGTAATACTATTGAAATGATAAGCGTTTATACTTAACAAAAGGTATATTATAAGTACTATAAAGTGGAGATTTCATATGAGAAAAAAGTTATATAAGGCTGGAAAACTATGGGTAGCCGGAGCTGCAGTTGCAGCTGCAGTCGTGATAGCACCCAATATTGTTAGTGCTGATACTACGAACAGCACAACTACCGAAAATCCGACTACAACATCTGGCGCAACCGAATCAAGTATTTCCTCTACGGAATCAGATGACAACAAAGTAAGTACTAGTAATGCGAATGTTATTACTGCTACAACTAAAGATTCAACAAAGACTGATGATAGTAATTCTAAGGCAATAGTATCATCAAATAGTGCGGCTGAATTTATTGGTAATACTGATAGTCAGAACGATGAATCAACAAAAGCTCAGAGTAAAAATAGTTCAGATACAACATCAACTACTTCAGTAGGGGAAATAAATAAAGATAGTAATAACAATCAGTTGGTTGAAACTACTACAGATAATGCGAAAGTAACTGATACAAATGATACGTCTAGCCAGAAACAACCAACTCCTTCTGTTGAAAAACTAGATGACAGTGTTTCAAAAAATCTAAATTCAAAAACAACTGTTATCACTAAAAACGCTGATGGTACGTCAACAACTAATATAACCTATGCTAACTTAAAGGATGTGGCTGACAATATCGCTAGTTTAAATCCAAATACGTCTGTTCCATATTTTAATGCTGATGCAATCAAAAATTTGCCAGCCATGACAACGGCAGATGCACAGACTGGTCAAATTCAAAACCTAGACGTTTGGGATTCTTGGGCACTACAAGATGCAAAAACTGGTGCTGTTGCAAATTATCATGGTTACAACATTGTATTTGCTTTGGCTGGTTATCCTAAAGAAGATAATGATCAACATATTTATATGCTCTATACAAAATATGGCGATACGGCATTAAATAATTGGAAAAATGCTGGCCCTGTTTTTGGTTTCGATGCAAAATGGAATGAACAACAATGGTCTGGATCGGCAACTGTCAATGATGATGATAGTATTCAATTGTTCTACACAAAAACAGATCAACCGATGACTGTTCAAAGACTAGCGACGGCAAACTTATCAATGACGTATGATGATTTAGAAGTGAGCGTTGCCAAAGTCAATAGTGACTACGTTATTTTTGAAGGGGATGGTGAAAACTATCAAACTTTCGACCAATGGGTGGACGCAGGTTACTATACCACGGGTGATAATTTTACACTACGTGATCCACATGTAATTGAAGTTGATGGAGAACGCTATTTAGCTTTTGAAGCTAATACTGGGACAAACAATTATCAAAGTGATGACGCCGTAAATGATGATACATATTATGGTGGAACAACAAAATTTAATCAGCAAGCAAAAATTGATACATTACAGAATCCAGATAAACTAAAACTATCCAAAAAGGCTAATGGTGCGATTGGTCTGGTTAAATTGACTAAAGATCAAAATAATCCTACAGTTGCTCAAGTTTATTCGCCACTTTTGGCAGCCAACGGTATTACTGATGAAATTGAACGTGCTAATATTGTGCCATTGAATGGAAAGTACTATCTCTTTACAGATACACGTTTGAGTAAAAGTGTTGTACCAACAGCTGATTTTAATATTAATGTTGGTATGATGGGTTATGTATCGAATAGTTTATTTGGACCTTATACGCCGTTGAATGGTAGCGGTAGTGTGATTACCGGAACACAATTATTCACCTCTAGAACCGATACGTATTCATATTACGCAGTACCCGTTGAGGGACGCAGTGATTTGCTATTAATTACTTCATATATGAGTAATCGTAATGAAAAAGCGGGTACGGGAATGAATGCAACGTTTGCACCATCATTTTTGATTCAATTAAGTGCTGATGGTATGAGTACTAAGGTATTGGATACCATCTTAGCACAAGGCACATGGACTTATGATGGCAAAAGTGCTAGCGTTGAGGAACTCGTAGGAAATAAAGCAACATCAGAATTAACTGATATGAAAATTGGTTGGGTTGATAATAAGTTTTATGTTGACAATGAATTAGCCAATGGCTATGTATATGACTATATTAATACTAGTTATTATTTGTTTAAAAATGGTTTGCGCTTAAGTGGTGTGCAAGCCTATGCAAATTCATATTATTATTTCGATCCAGTAACATATAAAAGAGTTGATAATGAAATCCATCAAGATAATACTGGAAAGAAATATTACTTCGGTAATGATGGTCGTGTGAAGCAAGGTCAGTTTGCAGTCAATGGTATTGCTTATAACTTTGGTAATGATACAACTTATTATGAACGAGGCTTTGCATCCGGATATTTGCAAGATGTAACAGACAATAACCAATGGTACTGGTTTGAAAATGGTCAGAAGTACACAGGGTTCCGTTACTACATGGGCACATACTACTTCTTTGAAACAGGCACTCGCCAAGAAAGTAAGTGGGAAACAGCCTGGGGCATGAAGTACTACGTTGGCACTGATGGTCGTGCAGTACAAGGTGTTCAAATTATTGATGGACAAGCGTATGACTTTGGCACAAATGGTACATTTAACTTGAAGGGTACAGCAAGTGGTTACTTGTATTCACCATCATTGTCAACAGCGAACGGTGGTTATAACTGGTTTGAGAATGGTAAGCCATATACAGGTTTCCGTTATTACATGGGTACTTATTACTGGTTTGTAAACGGTGTTCGTCAAAATGCGGGCTGGCGCGAAGCATGGGGCATGAAGTATTATACGGATGCTAGTGGTCGAGCATTGCAAGGTATCCAAATTATTGATGGACAAGCGTATGACTTTGGAACAAATGGTACGTATAATTTGAAGAGTGCGGCTAGTGGCTATTTGTACTCACCAAGCTATTCAAAGGCCAATGGTGGTTATAATTGGTTTGAAAATGGTCAACCATATACAGGGTTCCGTTATTACATGGGCACATATTACTGGTTTGTCAATGGTGTACGTCAAAATGCAGGCTGGCGTGAAGCATGGGGTAAGAAGTATTATACAGATGCTAATGGCCGAGCATTGCAAGGTATTCAAAATATAGATGGCAAGCAATATAATTTTGGTAATGATGGCACATATTACTTACGTTAAAAAAAGGCGAAAGCCTTTTTTATTTTGTTTTGATACGTTGCTATTCTAATTTAGAAAGCACGATAATTTGTGACTTGATTCTGCATATCTACTTACAATAAGTAAAAGGAATTTAGTTTTTTTATAGTTCAATAAAACACATGAAAAATGTTATGTGCTAAATATTTAAGAGAAATTATATACATTTAAAACGAAAATGTCGATAATGGGATTGATGTTGATATGAAAAAACTTATATTGATATTATTATTTTAGTCTTTAAACAGTTTAATTATGTTCAATAATGAACTATGTTATACGTTTAACAAACTTTTGTAATACTTTTGAAATGATGAGCGTTTATACTTAACGTAGTTGCACGAGATGCAATAATTCTAAATTGGGAGTTCTTATCGATGAGAAAGAAGTTATACAAGGCGGGGAAGATATGGGTAGCTGGAGCAGCAACAGTAGCAGCTATTTCCATGGGCGTAAGTTCTGTTAGTGCAGACACAGTTGGTAATAATCCAACAACTGACACAGAAACACTGAGCAAAACAATTGATGTGAATACTGACACAACAGCTCCATCAGATATTAATAAAGAAACGATAGTCAAATCAACGACTCCTGAGGCAACAACAACTGAAGCCAATCAAGTCAAGGCTACAGATAGCACTACTAAGACAGTAGCTGCTAATAAAGAAACAACTGATGATAAAGAAACAACTTCAGTTGCGGATAACAAGAGTGCAACAACTGATGACAAAACAAATGTGGTAGCATCAGCAAATGATACTACTAGTGCTGATAAAAAAGCGAACACTTCGGTTGTAACACTAGACGACAGCGTGTCAAAAGATTTAAACTCTAAAACAACATTAGTTACTAAAAATGATGATGGTACGTCAACTACCAACATGACATATGCTAACTTAAAAGATGTTGCTGATAACATTGCGAATGTTAATCCAGACACGTCTGTACCGTATTTTAATGCTGATGCAATTAAGAATTTGCCAGCAATGGCAACGTCAGATGCACAAAATGGTGAAGTACAAGATTTGGATGTATGGGATTCTTGGGCGCTACAAGATGCAAAAACTGGTGTTACAGCAAATTATCATGGGTACAACATTGTTTTTGCTTTAGCAGGTTCTCCAAAAGAGGACAATGATCAACATATCTACATGCTTTACACTAAAAATGGCGATACAGCAATCAATAACTGGAAGAATGCTGGACCAGTGTTTGGTTTCAATGCAACGTGGGATAAGCAGCAGTGGTCTGGATCGGCAACTGTCAATGATGATGACAGTATCCAGTTATTCTATACAAAAACCGACCAACCACATACAGTACAACGTTTATCGACAGCCAACTTGTCAATGGCATATACAGATACTGAAGTTCGTGTAACAAAAGTTACTAATGATCATGAACTCTTTGCAGGAGATGAAGAGCATTATCAAACTTTGCAACAATGGATTGATGCAGGATACTATGAAACAGGTGATAATTTTACTTTACGTGATCCGCATGTAATTGAAGTTGATGGGGAACGATACTTAGCTTTTGAATCCAACACGGGAACTGAGAATTATCAAAGTGATAATGCAGTTGACAATATGGACTACTATGGCGGAACTGATGAATTTAATCAGACGGCAAGAAAAGCAACATTGTCAAATGCTGATAAGTTGAAATTATCTAAAAAAGCCAACGGTGCAATTGGATTAGTGAAGCTTACAGGACAACAAAACAATCCAACTATTGGTCAAATTTATTCGCCACTTCTAGCGGCTAACGGTATTACTGATGAAATCGAACGTGCTAATATTGTGCCATTGAATGGAAAGTACTATCTCTTTACAGATACACGTTTGAGTAAGAGCGTTGTGCCAACAGTTGATCCAGATATTAACGTTGGTATGATGGGGTATGTTTCTGATAGCTTGATGGGACCCTATACACCATTGAATGGTAGTGGTAGTGTGATCACCGGAACGCAATTAGCATCATCTAGAACCGATACGTATTCATATTATGCAGTTCCTGTTGAAGGACATAATGATTTGTTGTTGGTTACGTCATACATGAGTAATCGTGCTGAAAAAGCTGGTGTTGGACTTAATTCTACGGTAGCACCATCATTCCTAGTTCAATTAGGTGCTGATGGTAAAACAACAAAAGTACTAGATACTGTTTTAGCACAAGGCACATGGACTTATAACGGTAAAGGCAGCGTTGCCGAACTAGTTGGCACAAAAGAAACATCAAACATAACGGGTAAAAAGATCGGTTGGATTGATAATAAGTTTTATGTCAATGATCAAGTAGCTAATGGTTACCAATATGACTATACGAATGATGCAAATTACTTGTTTAAAGATGGTGTTCGCCAAAGTGGTGTGCAAGCTTATGACAATACTTACTACTACTTTGATCCAGTGACATACAAGCGGGTAGAAAATGATATTCGCAAAGCTACATGGGGATTGGAATATTACTTCGGTAATGATGGTCGTGTAAAGCAAGGTCAGTTTGCAGTCAATGGTATTGCTTATGACTTTGGTAATGACAAAACATACGCTAAGCGTGGTTTTGCATCAGGTTACTTACAAGATGTTACGGATAACAATCAGTGGTATTGGTTCGAAAATGGTTCAAAGTATACTGGCTTCCGTTACTATCAAAATACTTACTACTTCTTCGAGTCAGGACAGCGACAAGAGAATAAGTGGGAAACAGCCTGGGGTATGAAGTACTACGTGGGCACTGATGGTCGTGCAGTACAAGGTGTTCAAATTATTGATGGACAAGCGTATGACTTTGGAACAAATGGTACATTTAACTTGAAGGGTACAGCAAGTGGTTACTTGTACTCACCATCATTGTCAACAGCAAATGGTGGTTATAATTGGTTTGAAAATGGTCAACCATATACAGGGTTCCGTTATTACATGGGCACGTATTACTGGTTTGTTAATGGTGTACGTCAAAATGCAGGCTGGCGTGAAGCATGGGGCATGAAGTATTATACGGATGCTAGTGGTCGAGCATTGCAAGGTATCCAAATTATTGATGGACAAGCGTATGACTTTGGAACAAATGGTACGTATAATTTGAAGAGTGCGGCTAGTGGCTATTTGTACTCACCAAGCTATTCAAAGGCGAATGGTGGTTATAATTGGTTTGAAAATGGTCAACCATATACAGGGTTCCGTTATTACATGGGCACATATTACTGGTTTGTCAATGGTGTACGTCAAAATGCAGGCTGGCGTGAAGCATGGGGTAAGAAGTATTATACAGATGCTAATGGCCGAGCATTGCAAGGTATTCAAAATATAGATGGCAAGCAATACAATTTTGGTAATGATGGCACATATTACTTACGTTAAGAAATAATAACATTTATAAAAAACAATAAGATAAATAGCAATCCTGAATTTAAAGCAGGATTGCTATTTTTCATAATTTTACTTTATCATTATATAGAGAGGAAACATCATGCAACGACATAGAGTGAGAAAAATATTATCAATCATTATGGCGGGAATAGTATTGTTTTCGATTGGTTGGTTAATATGTTTGAAAAATAATAGTAAAAATACGGAACAACAGCAATTACCTCAAAAATGGCATTTAAATGGCTTATCTAAAAATGGCCTATCAAATGATACGCAAACTATTTTAAAAAATGGTCAAAAATATGAACTGTTCTATTTAGCAGATACTGGTAAGGGATTGAAAGCTAATCAACAAAGAACCCGTTGGGCTCGTTCGGTATCTTCTGATTTAACAACATTCAAATTAGCAGATAATATCAATATCAAACCAGTTTCCCAACAAGAATCAGTTGCCACAGGTTCCATTGTGAAAGACGTAGATGATTTATCTGGACATGGTAAAAATTCATTACTGGCTTATGCGACGAAATATATTAATGGAAATCAATGGACTTATATGTGGTATTCGACTAATCAGGGTGAAAATTGGCAAGTCGCCAATAATGGTAAGCCAGTGGCAAAACCATATAAAAAAAGAAAAGATTTTCGAGACCCTCATGTGATATATGATTTTAAAGCCAAGCAATTTGTTATGACTGTAGCTGAGGCGGATGATAATAATCTTATGAAAATTGGATTTTATACTTCTAACAACGGCACAACCTGGCAGTACACAGATAGTTTTTATTCACCACGAGATTTGGGTACTTTAGAAGTTCCTGAATTACAGCCAATTTATCAAAAAAATAATAATCAAAGGCAATGGATTTTATTTTTTGGTGCTAATGGTTTCGCTGATGATTTTCAAAAAAGTACTGGTTCATACTATGTTGTTGGCCAATTAAAAAACGGCCAGTTTGAAGCCGAAACTGATCCAGAACGTGTTGATTTTGGGACTGACTATTACGCGGCACACAATTATCAGGAAAATAATGAAGAATTGCTTGGCTTCGGATGGATGGGCAACTGGGGGTATATTAACCACGTTAGTAATGATATAAAGTATAAAGGTAATTATTCGGCATTTAGAAAAATGTTTTTAAGTTCAGATAATCAATTAAAAACATCTCAAATGATAACTAATGATCTATTTGATACAAAAAAGAAAACATCATTAGTAAAGGCACATAGTAAAAGTCACATCAAAACCAATAAAGCTGCTTACAAAATTAGTACCGTTGTGAATGGTAATCAAAAATTGACTATTAATGCTAGAAATGGAGATAGCAATGTTTCCTTTCACTTTAATAATTTCGACCAAAAATTGACTGTGCATCGACAAAGTGATTATGTTAAAGACGATTCTTATACTAAGGACTATAGTATCAATTTGTGGGGGGATTGGTCAGAAAAAGTTGATTTTTATGTTGATCAATATAGTATTGAAATATTCTGGCCAAAAACTGGCCAAGTAGCTACATTTGCTAAATACAGTAACGATAGTAGTGATAATATCGTATTCGATAATTCAGATAATAAAAATTCAAATTTAGTCGTACAGGAAATGAAATAAACATAAAGCGCATAATTTGGTATAATGCTATGAAGGGGCTACTATTAAGCCAACTGTATATTGGTCATATGACTAAATTAAGGACAACTTAACAACATGCAAGTTGCAAAAAACTATTTATATACTGCGGCATATCAGTTACTCAATATTATTGCACCATTAATAACTATGCCATACTTAGCGCGAGTTCTTGGTCGAAACGGTGTCGGTATTGCAAGCTGGACTAATTCATTTGTAACCTATTTCTTGTTGATTGCAAGCCTTGGCATAGTGACATATGGTAGCCGAGAAATTGCTTATGTAAAAGAAAATGCGCAAGCAAGACAGCAAAAATTTTGGGAAATCCAAATTATTCATACAATTGCGGGGATTTTTTCCTTAGCACTATACTTTTTATTTTTGAAATATGGTGTGCAATTAAATAGCAGTATTGAAGATAATCAAATTTATTTAATTCTTCAAACGTGGGTCATTATTTCTGGTATTCTTGATATTTCTTGGTACTTTATGGGTATGGAGGATTTTAAGAAAACGGTCCTAAGAAATGCTCTCGTTAAAATTGCAATGACAGTGTTGATATTTGTTTTAGTGAAAACACCAAATGATATTGGCAACTATATTTTGTTACTCGGGCTGTCACAAGTTTTTGGTAATTTATCAATGTGGTTTTATTTATTTAAAAAAATCTCACTACCAAACTGGCAACAACTTAACTTAAAAGAACACGTGAAACCAATCTTTATGATGTTTTTACCAACTATTGCGACGCAAGTCTATTTACAGTTGAATAAAACAATGTTGCCGTTCTTTACTAATTCAACAGATTCGGCCGGATTCTATGATAATGCTGATCGAATTATAAAAGTCTCGCTGGCACTGGTTACATCTGTTGGAACTGTCATGCTACCTCGAATGTCTGCCCAGTTTGCTAAAGGGCAATTTGACAAAATGAAGCAGAATATTACACAATCGATGGATTTTGTATCAGCACTATCAGTTCCTATGGCTTTTGGAATGTCTGCCATTGCGCCTACAGCCATCATTTGGTTTCTAGGAGAGCAATTTAAAGTAGTTGGTCAAGTTATTGTTCTTCTATCCCCAATCATTATTTTCATTGGCTGGAGTACGGTTATCGGCACGCAGTATCTGGTGCCAACTAAACGTTTAAATGAATTTACACTATCGGTCACTTTTGGTGCATTAGCCAATGTGCTACTTAATTTTTGGTTAATTTATGTCGCAGGAGTGAACGGCGCTGCGGTGGCTACGACCATATCAGAGTTCTTGGTGATTGGTTATCAGCTATACGTGACACGTAACGACATGAATATTTGGCATCATTTTTCTGGAATGTGGCGTTATATCATTGCAGGATTGGGTATGTATGTTTCGGTTACGACGATTAGTCAATATCTAGAAATCAACATCAAAAGTACAGCAATAGAATTGGTACTAGGTGTCTTTATGTACGTCTTAATCCTGATTATTTTAAGAGCACCAATTCTTAAAAAAATACCTGTACTAAATAAAATAGCGAAATAACGCTTTTTTCTGGTATAATGGTGAAGTTATATCATGCACATACGTGCACGAATGAGGTGGAAAATTGAAACGCAAACTAGGTTATTTAACCGCAAAACGGGGTTTAGATATTAGCGTATCTTTGGCGGCGATGTTTCTATTGTCACCACTGTTTGCTATTATTGCCTTAATTATTATTAAAGATAAGAAAACAAGTAAAATTATTTATTCACAAGAGCGAGTTGGTCAATATGGAAAACGTTTTAAAATATATAAATTCCAATCCATGGTTGACGATGCTGACAAAATATTAAAACAAGATGCTGATCTGTATGCTAAGTTTGTGGCTAGTGGTTATAAGCTACCTACAGCGGAGGACCCACGAATCACTAAATTTGGTGCATTCTTGCGTAAAACATCTCTAGATGAATTACCACAGTTTTGGAATACATTGACTGGAACGATGAGTATTATCGGGCCAAGACCAGTTGTAGAAGATGAGTTAGTCGAATATGGTGAAGATATTGATAAGTTTTTATCAGTAAAACCTGGTGTATTTGGCTTGTGGCAGGCTAGTGGTCGCAGTAACATTGAGTATCCAGAACGAGCACAAATGGAATTAGACTATGTTGATCGTGCTAATTTGCGATTTGATTTTTATATTTTGTTCAAAACAGTAATTGCGATATTTAAGCGCGACGGTGCATTTTAATTTTTAGGAGAGAAAAAATGAGTTTTTCGTTGATAGATTTAGTTAAACGACTGTTGAAAAACAGTTGGTGGATTCTTATTTTAGGAATTGTTGTGGGAGCATCTCTCTATACATATGCAAAGCATTCTGTGCTGACAGCATACACGGCTGAACGATATGTTATTGTTGCAAAAGACAATACGGGAGTTAAGGATCCAAATTCTCGAGTGCAAGCCGATCAAATGTTAATTAACACATATAAAAAAATTGCTAGTGATCCATCGGTCGTTGATCAAGCAAGAAAACTATCCACAGTGTCTGTCACAAAAAAAGAAATTGTAAATGCGATTACAGTTTCACAACCAGACCAAACGTTGATGATGCGGTTTAGTGCTTCTGCTGCAACTGCCAAAAAGTCGGTTGCAATTGCAAACGCTTATGCTAAAGCATTTTCAATCGAGGGAAGCAAATTATATCCTGATATGGCTAAGCCATTATTGTTATCATCTGCTAAAAAAGCTGATGTCCTCTCAGGCACAGTTTATAGCCCTAAAAAGTTAGCCGTATTTGGGTTTGCCTTTGGTATTACCTTAGGCGCATTTATTGTAATGCTTACTGGTATTTTTCAAAATTATAAGCGAATGATGACTAAGACAACAAAGTGAGGCACCGCTGTGGCAGCTTTTTTACTACCAATCACATTTTTTTCTAAAACATTTTCATATAGTTTTGCTGAAACAACAATGATGATTGCTTTTCCAGTATTTGCACTTTTAATATTACTGCAAATGTATCGCTTTCCATCTCGTATTGCAAAAATTATTCCTAGCGCGCAATCTTTTTTGCTAGCGGGATTTTTTTTGGTTATGCAGTTTATCGCAATGTTTTTAAGTTATCGACATTCTGGTGACTCAATTCAAACAACTGGTATTATTCGTTCTATGATTTTTTTGGCGGGGTGGATTGTTACTGTCTATATGTCTTGGGCATTAATCACCCTGACAGTCACTAATTATAAAGAGGAACGGCTATTTATTAAAAGTGGACTGATTAGTTTACTGATATACATGGGAATCGTTTTGGTCCCACAATTGTTGGTGACACTGAATAACTTTTCTATACGTCCGTACGTCAATGCCATTGCTCGTTTATTTGAAAGACATTGGATGGGACGCGATTTCTATGCAGCAGGTAGTTACGCAGTTAACAATTATCGATTGAATGGTTTTGAACCTGAAGCGGCTTTTTTAGCCAACCTATTAGGTGTCGTTTATTTACCAATTATTTTAGGTATCGCAATAACAAAACAAAATTTTTGGCATTTTAAAAAGCATGTTGCTCTAGAAAAATGGTTTAGCTGGGCTTTTATTGGTTCGATTTTAATGTTTCTGGTACTTGCCCGAACAACAACAGGGTTGATCACACTGGTAGTAGCTGCGATACTCTGGTTTTTATGGAGTAAGCGTGATGATAAAATTATTTTAATTATTTTTGGTATAATGGCTATTATTGGTATTGTGTTAGGATATTTCTTTGTGCAGCCAATACATGATATTTTTTATAATTTCTTATTCAATAAACAAGGGACTTCTAATCGTTTGGGTGGCACAATTGCATTAGTGCTAACATTCTTGTCACACCCGCTCTTTGGTGTTGGCTATGGTTTCACTGGGTATTTCATTATGGATTATGTACCAAAGTCTACGACTTATAATCCGGAGTTTCAGCAGGTGTACAAGCATATCGGTTATCCTGTACTCAGTGATGGAATTGGTTGGTTTGCAACATATGGTTTAGTTATCATGATACCAGCATTGTGGATGCTAGCTCGTTTAATCATACGTTCGTTGGTGGTACAGCGCGAGCTTAAACTACGCCAACCAGAAAATTGGCAATGGCATTTAGGCACTCAAATTAGCTTTATGATTATGATTATTTTAGTCGCTGTATCGTCGTTGTTTGTTATTCAGATTTTCTTATGGCCATATCTGTTGATGTTTTTCTTTTATCGGCAAATGCTAATTAATCAAGAAAAGGAGTTAGCACTGTGACTTTATACATTGCAACACACAAACCTTATATCATGCCAGAAGATAGTGGCTACCAACCAATATTTGTAGGGGCAGCACAACATGATCATATACCGGAGGGGTATCAATCTGATGCTGTTGGACAAAATATTTCAACTAAAAATCCTAACTTTAATGAACTAACCGCAATTTATTGGATTCGCCACAACACAGACACACCGGTCGTGGGGTTACTGCATTATCGTCGTTATTTGGGTAAAAAAAAGGGTCACAATTTATCGGCAATTCTAACTGATTCACAAACTCAGGAGTTACTGAAAGAGGCTGACATCATTTTGCCTCAAAAACGAAATTACTATATTGAAAATCAACGGGATCATTACTTACACGCACACACAGCCGAACCTTATAATATAATGAAAGAAATTATTGCTACGGACTATCCAGAGTACTTACCTGCTTTTGAAAAAATGGAACAGTCGACATCGGCACATCTTTTTAACATGTTTATCATGCCACGTAGGTATTTCAATGAGTACACAGATTTCATTTTTGAAGTGCTTGGTAAAGTGGAAGCAAAGGTAGATGTAGAGAAGCTTGAAGGTCAGGAGAAACGTGTATATGGGTTCCTAAGTGAACGATTAATGGATACCTGGGTTAACACGAAAAATCTCACTGTAGCAGAGTGCCCAGTAATAGAATTAGAGCGCACAAACTGGTTAGATAAAGGGTATAATTTTCTTAAAAGAAAGTTTTTCCCAAATACAAATAAAAAGGTACATTTCTAATGACAAATCAATTTAACACAAAAAATTATGACTATTTAATCGTTGGTGCAGGACCATTCGGTATGATTTTTGCACACGAGGCTGCTAAGCGTGGTAAGCGTTCGCTTGTAGTTGAAAAACGTCCCTATATTGGTGGGAACACGCATACGCACACAGAACATGGTATTACTGTTCATGACTTTGGTGCCCACATATTCCATACGGATAATAAAGAGGTATGGGATTATATTCGTAAATTTGCGGAATTTAATGGTTATCAAAACCAAGTAGTTGCTAACTATAAGGGAACACTTTACAACTTGCCATTTAATATGAATACTTTCTATCAGATGTGGGGGACTAAAACACCGGATGAAGCACATGCAAAGATTGAAGAGCAAAAGCAAATTGCATTGAAAGATCTTGGAGATCGCCAACCACGTAACTTAGAAGAACAAGCAATTTCACTAATTGGAACAGATATCTATAACAAACTTATTAAAGGTTATACGGAAAAACAGTGGGGTCGGAAAGCTACTGAATTACCAGCTTTTATTATTAAGCGATTGCCAGTTAGATTTATTTATGATAACAATTATTTCAATCATCGTTACCAAGGTATTCCTGTAGGTGGTTACACTCAAATTTTTGAAAATATGGTCGCAGAGTCCGATGGATTAGTTGATGTTTTGACAGATACTGATTTCTTTGATTACAAGGAAACATTGCTGTCAGAATTTCCGCGTGTTTTGTACACAGGTATGATTGACCAATTCTTCGATTATAAGTTCGGTGAATTAGAATACCGTTCATTACGCTTTGAGCATGAAGTTATTGATTCGGACAACTATCAAGGTAATGCTGTGATTAATTACACAGATTCTGAAACACCCTATACACGTGTAATGGAGTGGAAACACTTAGATGGCCTTGCTGATGAAGGTAAAACAATCATCACAAAGGAATATCCACAAGAATGGGATCGAACAAAAGAAGCCTATTATCCTGTCAATAATGACAAGAATACACAAATATACAAAGCATACGCCACAGAAGCTCGTAAGAGCCATCCAGAAATTATTTTTGGTGGACGCTTAGGAAAGTATCGTTATTTTGATATGGATCAGGTCTTCAACGACGCATTTAATACTGTACGTCAAGAGTTTGACATTGATCAAAATTTTAATTTTGCTCACGATCAAATAAAGTAGCTCAAGCCCGTCAGGGCGTACATAAAGTATGAGGGGAATTATAATGGAAAGTACAGTCCAACCACACTTAAAGAATCATATATTATCATTAGTTGTTCCTGTTCATAATGAAGAGGCAACTATCAACATTTTCTATAATACTATTGAGAAGCTCAAACCTAATCTGACTGCTGATGTACATTATCATTTCATTGATGATGGCTCGACAGATAATACGCTATCTATTTTACGAGACTTGTCTAAAAATAATGACAATGTGCATTATATTAGTTTTTCTCGAAACTTTGGAAAAGAAGCAGGCCTTTATGCTGGTCTACAGCAAGCGGATGGTGATTATGTAGCTGTTATGGATGTCGATTTGCAAGATCCACCTGAACTCTTGCCAGAGATGCTGAGAGAGGTTCAAAACGGTGAATATGATGCTGTTGGAACCCGTAGAGCCAATCGTAATGGTGAGGCAAAAATTCGTTCATGGTTTTCCGAGCAATTTTATACTTGGATGAACAAAATTAGTCAAACACACCTTGTTGATGGCGCACGAGATTACCGTGTCATGACTCGACAGATGGTAGATGCTATTTTGTCGCTAAGTGAGAATCAGCGGTTTAGCAAGGGAATCTTTACTTGGGTCGGTTTTAACACAAAATATATACCATTTGAAAATCGTGAACGTGTTGCGGGGAATACGTCATGGTCATTCTGGTCATTGACAAAGTATGCTATTGAGGGAATAGTCTCATTTTCCACGGTGCCTTTAACTGTGATAACGGGGCTAGGACTATTTTCATTTATTTTGTCACTAATGAGCGCTGCCTTTATAGTTATTAGGGCGTTGGTTAATAATAATAGTGTGGCTGGATGGCCATCAATGGTAACGATTGTATTGTTCATTGGCGGCATTCAATTATTGAGCTTGGGCGTTATAGGTCGTTATATGGCTGCTATTTTTTTGGAAACCAAAAAAAGACCTATCTATATCACAAAAGAAGAAAAGTAAGAGGAAATTTTTGTGATTTTTAAATTATTGAACAAAACAGTTCTTGCTATAGGAGTTGCTTTCTTTTTTATAGTGTCTTTGATTGCAACTTTTCAACAGTCATCAAATCAGTTGTTTAATTCTTTTACTTTGCTTTGTGGATCATCTCTGTTATTTATACTTTTAGTCATTTTTTTAAATTATGTTCAAAATACTTCTAAAAAGCTGCAAAAATTTTTATTTTACTTGTTTGTCGGTTTAATTATTTTTATTCAGTTTGCTATAATTTTATCTACTCATAATTTACCTTTTACAGATACCGGATATATTTATATTCAAGCGCAAAATTTGTCACATAATATTTTTGATTGGAATTATTATTTCAAAATTTATCCTAATAATGTAAACATTGCTATTTTCTGGAGTTTTATATACAGATTTTTTAATTTTTTTCACGTAGCTAATCAGCTCAGAGCTACGTACATTATCCAATTATTGATGTTGGATGGTGCAATTATTTTCACTAGCTATACCGTAAAAAAGCACGTCAATACTAAACTGGGAAATATATTGTTATTCTCATTACTGCTATATTTACCGTTAACATTATTTACAGAATGGGTATATAATGATAGTATTTCATCTACATTAGTGATCTTACTAATTGGCCTACTCTGCCGTATTTGGCATAGTCAGTCAAGGTTTAAATTTTTTTGGTTTTTCTTGGCATCGTTAGATTTAGCTGTTACTTTCATATTAAGACAAAATAGTGTTGTGATTATAATTGCTTTACTGATTACTATTATTTTGATGGACCAAACGGTTTTTCAAAAATTGTTACAAATATCTATTTTAATAATCACTGTGATTATTGTGTATTTCGGGTCTAGCCTTGTACAAACAACCCAACATTATGAACGTAATAGTCAGGTTGTAACACCAGCTACAAGATACATTAATATGGGTTTGAATCCAAACACAAGCGGACAAATTGATGGAAATGATGCCTGGTTGTATGAACAACCTGGGCGTACCCCCTAAAGAAAAAAATAGGTTATATCTTAGTTCCATCAAACATCGTCTACTTAACTATTCAGTTGGCTCTTTATCAGAACATTTTCTAAAAAAAGCAACATATATGTATGGTACGGGACTAACCATACAGGATTTCTTTTATTGGTACGCCGGGAATAAAAACACATTAAAGCAACCAATTTTAGAACGATTTGGTGTGACTCTAGTAAATATTTTTCAATTCTTCTACATATTATTAAACATAATGATTTTTGCATTTCTTTGGCGCTATTTCAAAAATAATCGTTCAATTCCACCAGTAGTGTTATTTAGTGTATTGGGTGTATTAGGCGTTTTTGCTTTCCAAGTGGGCTTGTGGGAAGTTAGAGATCGATACAGTTTATTAGCAGTACCGCTTGCTATATTTATTTTTTCCTATGCGTTATCTGAACTAGACACTGCGAGAGTGGTTAGTCGATTTGGTGGTGTATTAAAACAAGATGCAATGAGATATTTTACTATAAGTATGGGTTTGCTAGTTTTTGGTTATTTATCAAATTATTCGTTGACAACACAGTTAGTTGAAAAAAAGAACATATCGCTTCATCAACCATATACGACTTATGCAGGACAAAGCGATGTGAAAATAAAAGCTCATGAAAAATTAAAAATAACATTTGATGTTAAAACAACAAAAAATACTGGTGTTTTTCATAATTCAGCGTATCGTATTTCTTCAGACAATACATCACGACAAGTAAAAAATTATTTGCCACTTCAGTTGTCTTTGCTGAATACTACGTTGCACGAACCAATTGAAATTGACAGTAATGGAAAGACAAAAGACAATACGATGAAAAAGGGGAAATATGTTTTAACTTTGACTAATCCAACGGATCAAGTGATTTATACACAGGGAATTATTGATATAGGTAAAGCTGATTTCTCTTTTAACAGTTTATACAGAAGTATTTCTGGGTATCCTGAGTTGATGCCAGTCATGACAGTTTCTCGTTCTAGCCAAAATGTACTTGTATCTAAAAAACAATACAATATGATATTTTCTTTATTATTTGTTGCTTTATGCATTGTTACGTATGTATTTCGAAAAAAAGATAAAATACGGTTTTTGAATAAAAGCAAAGTATAGTACTTACTTACTTTGGCAGACAGCATTAAATTTTTACGGTATAATAGAATTTATATTAGTTAGGGGGAAGAGTGCATAGCGCTGTTCCTTTTTTTAGAATGGAAAATAAAATGAAGACAAAGTATAAAATATTTAAATTTTTACGACTTAATTTTTTGTTCCTGTGGTTAGCCATAGTATCACTTTATATTATTCAAGTTGGAGTAATGACCACTAATCCCGAGTATGGAACCGGTGATTGGGGGCGTAGTGCTTGGACAAATGGTATCCAATTTGTCATTAATCAAACGACTTCGGCCGGCATAAACGTGTTAGTTCTAATGATATTAATGTGGCTTATCACGCTCATTAGTAATCGGATACCGGTAACAATCATTGTAATGTCGGTTTTAACAGCCATCACAACGATTGCTGAATATCAATTGATTAGTGTCAGACAGGAAGCAATAACGGAGGCGAGTCTACAAGAAGTGACTGCTTTGGGCAATTTGATTGGGATGTTAGATATCAAATTAGTAGTAGCTTTTGTGGTAGTTTTAATTATTATGGTGGTGTTGCTTTTCATCATTTATCGTCGTAGTAAATGGATTGTCTTTAAGTCAATTCGCTGGCGTGCAGTATTAATGGTTATTTCTATGTTGTCGTTAGTGCCTTTCTTCCAAATAAACTCTGATCAAAACAAAGAAACATTTATGAAACTTGGTGATGATCCTAAAGTATGGGATTCACTGTATGATGCTGTTTCTAATGGTGGAATTGTCGCGTTACTCAATTCACGGACAACAGATGCCATGGAACAGCCGAAGAATTATAGCCAGGTTACAATGAATAAGCTTATAAAAAAGTATCAAAGCGAAGCAAAAAGTATTAATGCAACACGAAAAAATACAAATTTTAATAACCAAACAGTTATTTATACGCTTAGTGAATCGTTGACAAAACCAAGTTATGTACCAGGATTGACAATTAGTGATAATCCCTTAAAAAAGCTTAATAATACTATGAACACTACAAGTTCAGGTCATATGGTTTCTTCAGGTTATGGCGGTGGTACTGCAGGAATTGAATATTCTACATTGACAGGATTTAATATTACAGCCTACAAGCCAACAATTACAATGCCGTATTCACAGCTAACAAGTAGTATTAACGAAGAATCAACGGTTACTGGACAATTCGATAAAAAAATTGTTGTCCATCCATATGTAGGTTCATTTTACAATCGACGTGCTGTTTACAAAAATATGGGTATTAATTATTTCTATACAACGGATAGTGATACACCAGTTAAATATACAGCTTCAGTCGGTGGTGGTAATCATGCTAGTGATAATTCCGCATATAAAAATGTACTTTCTAAAATTAGTGATGGTAACGACAGCCAATTTATTCAATTATTAACAATGCAAAATCATACACCTTGGACATTTTCCAAACGTGATTACAATGTTATTGAACCAACTGATTCGAATGCAGATTTGGATACGATAGAATCTTATCTGCAGGGACTTCATTACACCGATAATGCTACACAAGCATTTCTTGATAAGCTAAATAAATTACAGCGGCCGGTCACATTGGTTTGGTATGGGGATCATTGGCCAGGAATATTTAGTTTTGTCAACACATCTACAGATGCTTTATCGGCACATTCAACACCCTATTTTATTTGGCAAAATGATGCAGCCAAAAAGGCCAATGGTACAGTTGATGTTTCAGAAAAGTATGCAGACCCATCTGATTTTACTGCAATGGTGCTTAAAATGAATAATATGCAGGTTGATCCGTACTGGGCATTGAAAACTGAATTGCTTGAAAAAGTGCCGACAATTAATAACTATAAACGTGATGATAATGGTAAATTGTCATTTATTGATAAAAACGGAAAAAATATTAATGAACAATCTTTGACGACAGAACAACAAAAAATTGTGAGAGATTTTAAACTCGTGCAATATGATATTACGACAGGCAAAAACTATTTACTAAAAACGAAATTTTTCCAGAAAGTGAAATAAAATGACAAAAAAATATTTAAACGCCTTCTTAATGGTTATTATTGCTTTAATTGGCGTTGTATATTTAACAAGAGTTGCAGGTGATTTACATGCTTTTCATGGATTAGGCAAGCTAGTGAGTTACTTTTCTTGGCCTTTACTCCTGGTTGGCTTTTCACAATTGACATTATTGGAGAATCGTAAGCCAGGTGACATCTTTGATTGTTATTTATTGGTTTCAACCATATTAGCGGTCATTGGATTTTTGATCACATTGCAGATAATCACTGTGCGTGCACCATTCCAATTTGCCATGGGAAACTGGTGGGATGCTATCACTGCCGGTGCACTTGGTAATGAGGAGAATTTGCATACGCCTTTGGGGGAAGTCTGGACAAAATACCCAATTGGTTGGTTTTTAATGATGACACCCATTACGATGAAATTAGCTCATTATGTACATCAAAAAATTGCTGATAAGCGCTTATTGATTATTATTGCAATAGCCTTAATGATTGTGTCTCAATATATAGGCAAAATCATTGATCTACCATTCAGTTTAAATGCAGCATTACTCGGAACAGGTTTGCTCCTCATTAACGATAGTATTATTGTCAAATCTACTAAAATGCGGATTATTTGGATTGTGATAGGAAGCATGGTTACAATAATCGCTGCTAAAATGAGTGGTGTATACTTTAGTTACGGCCGAGCAGAAAATATATTTATTTCTGTTTTTGGTTTGATCGCTGCAATAAAACTCATTGAATTCTTATTAGATTTTGTGACGATTCATGTAAAATGGAATATGTCTAAAAAAATTTTTTTCTACACGACCGTTGGTTTTTTGTTTATACTAACATTAGTTGTAAATTTAACAATATTTTTGAATTAAGGAAAACAATATGTCTCAGAATGTCAGTGCAGTGATTGTAACGTTTAATCGTCTTACTCTTCTAAAAGAGGTAATTGAAAGTTTGCAGACCCAAGATACCAAACTCTCACATATTATTGTTGTTGATAATAATAGTAAATCAGATACGCAAGAGTATCTAACTTCACTTGGTAACCAAATTGAATATGTGCGGTTGTCAGAAAACATTGGTGGTGCTGGCGGTTTTAATAAAGGTGTACGTTACTTTATGGAGCACACAACCGATGACTTTGTTTGGTTGATGGATGATGATACTGTTGTGCATCCAGATACGTTAACTGAGTTGTTGAATTTTGCGGATACGCAAGATCAGTTCGGTTTCTTGTCTAGTGATGTTCGTTGGACTGATGGCCATCGTGCTTTAATGAATCAACCAGCACCAATGAATCGTTTGAAAGTAATTCCAGAGGATCAAGTGGAGCCTGTGCAACTACAAAATGCAACTTTTGTTTCATTATTAATGAAACGTGAAGTAGTTAAAAAAATTGGTTTGCCTATCACCGACTTCTTTATTTGGGGTGATGATATTGAATATACTGAACGTGCTGGTCGTATTGCCCCTGGATATTTTGTGCCAAGAGCAAAGGTGACTCACAAAATGGCAGAAAATGTAGGTAGTAGTCTACTTAATGATAATGAAAACCGTACACCACGTTACTTTTATTCTTACCGCAATAAAAGATACTATGCTAAAAAACGTGATTTCTACCGTCGTAATCGTGCATTATTACGTATGTGGGCTGAATATTTCCAAATAAAGTTTTCTAATACAGAACGAAAGCAAGAAAAACTTGATATTTTCAAAAAAGGATTTCGGGCTGGTAAAACATTCAACCCAATAATTGAATTTGCGAATGATTTAAAAGAAAATAAATAGTAACTATTTAGGGGGACATTTTATTTTTAGGAGAAATTCATGGAAAAAATAAAGTTATTACTGAATCAGTATCAAGAAGCGATTCTGTATATGGTATTTGGTGGGTTAACAATGTTAGTTAACATCATTACTTTTTGGTTGGCCTTTCAAGTATGGCATATGAATTCTTCAGTTTCTTATCTTTTTGCTTGGTTTTGGTCTATCTTTTTTGCCTATCTTACAAACCGGACGTGGGTATTTCACTCGACAGCTCACGACCTTAAGACAATAATTAATGAGATATTTCAGTTCTTGGTAGCAAGAATTGCTACTGCGGTAGTTGGCTTTGTTATTTTTTATTTTGGGGTTAACTTGTTAAATCAAGATGCTCAAATTTGGAATGTTATACAAAATGTTTTTGTAATTATCTCTAACTTTGCGTTAAGTAAATTAGTTATATTCAAAAAGAAGGCATGAATGCCTTCTTTTTATTTTTTATTTTTAGCTGCAGCAATTAAATCTTGTGCAAACTTTTGTAGTGTCGGGATATCTTTTGATTGTGGATTTAAATTAATTTTGACACCAGTTGCACCTTTAGTTGCGTTGGTAAGTGAAAACTGTTTTTCGAATTTTGGTACTGCTAAGCAATAATCATCTAAATAGTAAGTATCCCCTGATCCTGCAACACCGTATACGACACCCTCAAGATTTGCATCAGCTAAATCATCATAAAAATCTAATCCTTCATCTGGCAGTGAGCCCTGATCATATGTATAGGGGACAACCACTGCAATATCGACATCTTCTAATTCATCAACCTCGGTTTGACTAATTTCAGATTTTGTTACCGTAATATCAGCACTTTCAAGTGCTTCAATAATAATATCTGCTACATCTTCATTGTTTCCAGTAAGTGTTGCATAGACAACTTGTGCTTTCATTTTATAGTCCTCTTTATTTTAATCATCAAAAGTAATTATAGCATTTTATTAAACTATTAAAAGCTACGTTTTGGTAAAGCAACTAGAAATATGACGGTTTGTTGACAAATTGATGAAAATGCTTTACAGTCTAGGCTTTAGGCCTTAATATAGTCTAGGTGATTGTAATCTAAAACTTCACATGCAAATTTTCAACCCCTTAGGAGATTAAAAATGATACATCAATTGTTGGCTGAATTTATGGGCACTGCGCTCATGATTATTTTCGGAGTTGGCGTCCATGCTGATGAAGTGTTGAATCGTACAAAATATCATGGCTCAGGTCATCTGTTTTCAATTACAACTTGGGGATTTGGAATTGCAATTGTTTTGTTTATCTTCGGAGAAGTTTATATTAACCCTGCAATGGCAATGGCCCAATTTGTTTTAGGAAATATTCATTTTGAGTATTTCTTAATTGTTAGTTTGGTAGAAGTATTGGGCGGTGTCTTCGGCTCAATTATTGTCTACATTATGTATGCTGATCAATTTAAATTATCTGAAAAAGATATTGATCCAGTAATCGTTCGGAACATCTTTTCAACAGCACCAGCGATTCGTAATTTACCACGCAATTTTTTTGTTGAGATGTTTGCGACATTCGTATTTTTGACAGGAATATTAGCTATTTCTGCAAGAGCAGGCGATGTTCCGGGAATGGTTCCATTAGCTGTTGCTTTCTTAGTTTGGGCTGTTGGCATGGGCCTAGGTGGTACGACAGGATTTGCAATGAACCTAGCTCGAGATATGGGGCCACGTATTGCGTATACTATTATTCCTTGGAAAAGACGAGCTTCCAGTGATTTTCAATACGGTATTCTAGTTCCTGGAATAGCACCATTTGTCGGTGCAATTTTTGCTGCCTTGTTTTCAAAGTTTTATTTAGGGTTGTGAACGCTTACAATCCAAACGTTCGATTAAATTTATAAAAAGTACTGTTTCGTTCGGATAAACCGAACCTTTTTTGTTTTTGTGAGAAAATACTAATTTAATTACGAACGCAACTTGTAAAAGAACTGGTAAAATGATTGAGTAGAGAAAATTAAATAAAGTTATTCTGGAGATGAATATGCACACAAACGATGAAATGCAAGCATTGCTGGTTGACACTGCCCGAAGAAAAGTTGGCTATCCTCTCAGGAAGAAACTGACGCTGGGAATACTAGGTGGAGTTGCCATTTCCTTAGGATTTTTAGCAGCAATTCGTGCAATGGCACCACTAACTGCTATTCATTCGCCCCTTGTCTCCTTGGTCGGTGCATCTTTATTTCCGGTCGGACTAATTATGATTGTGTTTACTGGACAAGAGCTAGCCACTGGAAATATGTTTATTCTTGGTTACGGTGCTTTGAATCGTAATTTGGATTGGTTACGTTATTTTTTTGAAGTCATAATTATAACTTTGCTGAACGGACTTGGTGCGATTTTATTCGCCTATATTTTTGGCCACTATTTAGGACTGACTGAGGTAGATATTTATGGTAAACAAGTTGCGACAATGGCAATGGCTAAAGTAACGTCAAATATGCCGATGATTTTCATTTCAGCAATCGGTGCAAATTGGTTGGTGGCAATGGGGGTATACTTAGGAATGGTTGCTAAGGATGCTATTGGAAAAATAGTAGGTATGTGGTTTCCAGTCATGGTTTTTGTGTTAATTGGGTTCAATCATGTTATTGCTAATTTTTTCTTGCTACCGGCTGCGTATTTTAATGGTACGATTACATTGGCGCAAATGATGCATAATCTTGTGCCAGCATTTCTAGGCAACACGTTAGGTGGCTTATTACTCGCTGCTTCACTTTATTTCACAAAGGATAAAAATAATGCTTGAAAGATATTCACGAGAACAACTACGCGACATTTGGTCGCTTAAAAATCAATATCAAACATGGTTAGATGTTGAAATTGCTGTGGACGCTGGTTGGGTTGCTGAAGGGCACATTCCAGCTGAGGATCTTGAAAAAATACGTGCAAATGCAAAATTTGATGTAGGTCGAATAGCAGAAATAGAATTATCTACACGACACGATGTAGTTGCATTTACACGTAATGTATCTGAATCCTTGGGTGATGAGCGTAAGTGGATTCATTACGGACTAACTTCAACAGATGTTGTTGATACAGCACAAGCTTTACGCTTGCGTCAAGCAAATGATATGATAAAAAAAGATTTGTACGACTGGCGTGAAGCAATTAAAAGATTAGCCGTGCAGTATAAAGACACGGTCATGATGGGTCGTACACACGGGGTGCATGCTGAACCAACAACTTTTGGTTTAAAAATGGCACGTTTCTATGCTTCAGCAACACGCGCTATACAACGTTTTGAGCGTGTTGCGGCAGAAGTGGAGACCGGCAAACTTTCAGGAGCGGTTGGCACATTTGCAAACGTGCCACCACGTGTTGAAGAAGTCGCTATGAAAGAACTTGGGCTAAAGCCTCAACCAGTTGGTTCACAAGTGCTACCACGCGATTTGCATGCAGATTATATCCAGACAATTGCCTTGATTGGCACTCAAATGGAAGAGCTCGCTACCGAAATTCGTTCTCTACAGCGTTCTGAAATACATGAAGTTGAAGAAGGTTTTGCTAAGGGACAAAAGGGTTCATCGGCTATGCCACATAAGCGAAATCCAATTGGTGATGAAAATATTACTGGATTAGCACGTGTGCTACGTGGTTACGCAGTAACTGCACTGGAAAACGTTACACTATGGCATGAGCGCGATATTTCGCATTCTTCTGCAGAGCGTATCATACTTGCAGATGCAACCGCATTACTAGATTATATGTTAAACCGCCATACTGGCATTCTAAACAATTTAGGTGTATTCCCAGAAACAATGAAAAAGAATATGGATCGCACGTATGGTTTAATATATTCACAACGGTTACTGTTAAGTTTGATTGATGCGGGACTGTCACGTGAGCAAGCATATGACACTGTTCAACCTTTGACCGCCCGTTCCTGGGATGAGCAATTAATGTTCCGTGACTTAGTAGATGCAGATCCAACCATCCAAAAAAACTTAACGAAAGAACAAGTTGACGATGCATTTGATTATCATTATCATTTGCGACATGTTGATGAAATTTTTAAGAGAGTAGGACTAGCATGAAACCTTTAATCACACACCCAGCTATCAAAGGGGTGTTGGCGACAGAAACAGATATTCAAGCACAGGTTCAGCGTGTAGCTAATGAATTAACTACAAAGTTCGAGGAAAATAAAGAACGGCCTATTTTTATTGCCGTACTAAAAGGTGGGGTTATCTTCGCCACCGATCTACTTCGAAAGATGCCACTGGATGTTGATTTTGATTTTGTAGACGTTAAAAGTTATTCAGGCGCAGCATCAACTGGACAAGTTAAAGTAGTTCATGATGTTAGTATGGATTTGACTGGGCGCGATGTTGTTATTGTTGATGAAATTATTGATTCTGGTAGAACAATGCAGTGGCTGCAAAATTATTTCGAATTAAAAGGTGCCTCAAGTGTTACTACAGTGGCATTGGCTGATAAGAAAGAGGCTAGAGTAGTTGATTTTGAGGTTGATTATTTCGGTTTGGAAGTGCCAGATGAATTTCTTGTAGGTTATGGTATGGACTACAATAACTTTTTCAGAAACCTACCAGTAATTGCTATTGTTGATTTTGACAAAGTCGACTTAATAAAATAGTAAATTTAAAAGCATCTCATTGAGATGCTTTTTGTTGTGCAATAAAATTTTGTAAGTTAGGGCTGTATATTAGTGGTTTATGTTGTAGTTCCGTGATATTTTGAGCACCAAGTAATGTGAATAGACGTGGTAATGCTACTTGCCATGCGTGAATTTCTTCTAGTAATGATTTTTGACCTTTTTCCATTAGTGTTGTGAGCATGAAACCGGCACTAGAAGTTAAAGATGCACCCAACATGAGACTAGTAATCACATGGTTCACATTTTGAATGCCACCTGTTGCAATTAGGGGAAAACGATTTTTAGCCAGATTGGCTTCTAACAAACTTTCGACGGTTGATAATCCGTAATGATCTAAATTAACAGCTTCAGAAAGGCGATTACGCCTTTGTTCAATAATAGAAAAATTTGTTCCGTTTGCTCCGCCAACATTAATAGCAGCTGGATTCAAATCAGCAATTTGTTTGAAAGTAGACTGACTCATGCCAAATCCGACTTCCTTAATTATTACTGGAACGGGTGACTTTGCGATAATTTCAGCAAGATTGTCTAGCCAATAGAATTCACGATCACCTTCAGCCATGACGAGTTCTTGGGCGGCATTAACATGAAGTTCGATGGCATTAGCATCAATCATATCAATGGCAGTACGAACATTTGAAATAGGATGATCAGCCCCTAAATTGGCAAATAGAAAGCCATCGGGATTCTTCTTACGAACAATTGTGAATGTATCACGTGTTTCTGGTTCTTTTAGTGCAATTGATTGTGAGCCAACTGCCATAGCAATATTTGATTCAGCAGCTACCTCAGCAAGTTCCATATTGATGCGACCAGTTAAAGCTGATCCGCCTGTCATGGCTTCAATGTAGAATGGACATTTAAAGTGGTGACCAAATAATTTGGTTGAAACATCCACTTCTGACACACTCATTTCGGGAAAAGTATTGGGTAACCAACGTACATCATCATAGGTTGCACCAATGACAGGTATTGTATTTTGACGCCAGAGTTTGACACCAAGTGATAGATGTTCATCTTTACGATGAGATTGAGCGGATTCAGTCATTCTAACCTCGATTCTGTGGAGCAATTTGGACGTAATGTGGCTCAATTTCAGCTGAAAGCCACTTTTCTGGTAAATCTGTAGGTTTATTAACAACAGCAAAGCCATTATCACCAAATCCGGCCCCACTGATTTTTCCTGCTATACTGCCAAGTGTCTGAAGTAGTATATCTAGTTTTGGTGTAACGTATTCCTGGGATAATGTGTTCCGTAGGACGGTTTGGTTTAACCTTAAAGCCTTTGAAAATTGCTCGTAGTCACTGTTAATAACTGATTGAACAACGTCGTCAGTGATATGTTGGCTTTCTTTGAAAAAAGAAGTTGGTAAAGTTTTTGATGAAAGTGCTTTACTTGTATCAGCACTTTCATGTGTGGCGCCTAAGAGAATTTGCCAGTTTTGCGGCCATTCCAGGGGAACGATGTTTAGTTTTTTCCATGGAACATCTACAATATCAGGTTGCAGCCAGTTTTTGTCTGCCGTTTGATATTGAGACAAATCTGGACTTTGATATGCAATAACACCGCCATATGTAATCGCTGCAACATCACCTAATGAGCCATTTTTCTGCACGTGCAAGTGTGCGAGCGCTGCAATTTTAAATTGAGTGAGTAAGGTAAGGTTGAGTTTGAAATGGTTATTTAAAGCCGCTACAATACCTACAACCACTGCTGCAGATGAACCTAGACCAATCTTACCTGTACGGTGATTCATATTACTTTTGATGTCAATATTGATTTCTTGTAATGTGGGCCTATTTCTTTTTAGGTGAATATATTGAACCATTAGATTGACGGCCGCGCGAACAAACCGCCAATCATCAGTTTGTTCTGGTATTTTTTGGTTGATATTTAAAGTCAAATCATCTGTAATGATATTAGAAGTAATAGTGGAAAATTCACGGGCTGTGTTGATTTCTATTGCTAACCCTGTAGTAATGGCAACAATTAGTGCAGCGTTGCCAGGATTAGTAATTGCATATTCACCAGCCAAAAAGAGTTTACCAGGGATTAATATTTTAGTCATAAGAAATTCCGGGCCCGCTTTGAGCAATTTCAAGTTTCAGAGATGGCATGGCCTGCTTTAGAATGGTCACAATTTGGGGTGCTTCTTGCGTTGTTGTGATGATTTTAACATTTGGCCCTGCATCAATTGTGGCATAGGCTAATATCCCCTGATGGCGCATATCTTGTATCAAAGATAAAACTAATTGTGTTTTGTCTGTAAAATAAGTGAATGGATTTCTTGTAGCTGTTAAATTTAAAGCATGCATGCCCAAGGCATTATCTTCAGCCAAAGCACCAATTTTGTCAATATCTTGATCTAGGATAGCATGTTGCATATCAATGAATTGATTAGCCGACTTTGATAGCCAGTGCTCATAATTTGGTGAAGTAATAGCACGTTTCATTCCTTCAGTTGAAGTTATTTTTTTAGGCGCATCACACACCTCAGCAACAACCAAGGCAATGGGCAATTCAGGTGCGTTAAGGCTCTCAGCAAAAGAAGACGCGTCGTCAATACCTTTATGCCACATGGCAAAATTACCAAAAAAGGAGCGACTAGCTGAACCAGAACCACGACGGGCTAAGCGGGACAATTCTTCCTTCGATAAGTCTATTCCTAACTCCTGTGTAACAGCTCCTGTTAATGCAGCGAAAGCGGAAGCAGAGGATGCTAATCCAGCACTTGTAGGGACATGATTTTCAGAAACCACCTGCAGTGGTGTAAAATCACCCAACTGTTGCCGCAAAATATCTAAAAAGCGATGAACACGGGTAGAGTCAACGACTTGATTGTTCAAAATGAAACCATCATAATCTGCAGGTTCCACGGAAGTGGTTGTGTAAAACTTGTCTAGTGTTAACGAAAGTGAACTAGTTGTCGGTAGATTTAGTTCTGTATTTTTTTTTCCCCAGTATTTTATGAGGGCAATATTTGTATGGGCAGTAGCTTTCATAAGGGTTGAATCCATGTATTTTGTGCGCCAGCTTTATTGAGAGCATTGGCAATTGAGATTGCGTCATTGTTGTTTCTAGCTAAAGCAAACATAGCGCCACCAATGCCAGCACCTGTTAACTTTGCTCCTAAAGCACCAGCATGATTCGCAGCATTAACTAGTTTGTCGAGTTTGGGATGTGATATACCCAATGATTGTAATTCGTGATGTGCTGCTGTAAACATCATACCTAGATGCTCTGGATTATTTTCAGAAATATCCATTCGTATTTTCTCAGCAATTTGTCCGAGATGACTAATCGTTGACCAAGCGCGTTCTTGATCATTCATCAAAAATTCTTTGACTATACTGACAGCATGAACTGTTTGACCATGGATACCCGTATCGGCTAATACCAATGTACCTGATAAGTTCATCTCGAATTTTTCCATTGTTTTGTTCTTGATAAACCAGATTGGGTTGTTTGAATTAACGGTGGTGGCATCTAAACCAGAAGGGGATCCATGGGAAATAACTTCCTCAATATTTGTGAAGTAGTTTAATTCTGTATTACTTAAAGTTGTGTTGAAGTAATCGAAAAAGGCTCTTGTAATTGCAGTTGCCAGAGCTGCTGAAGCACCAAAACCTCGCTCTTGAGGAACATTCGATTCAATAGAAAGCAGGAATGGTGTATGAGCCATTTTAAATTTATTAATTAAACGTAATAGTAGCTGTCGGATACCTTCAACGTTTGCGCCAAGTTCACTTAAATCGCCATGGAATTCAGCACCATCAATTGTTTGACCACGGAATGCTGGTCTCAATGTAGCGGTGACCGTCATATTTGGCAAGGGAATTGCAATGGCGGGTTCACCATAAATAACAGCGTGTTCGCCGATTAATATTGCTTTTGCGTGGGATTGACCTACGCCATTCATTTGACTTAACATAAATTTCTCCAGATGTACTTTACTATTGTACCGCACAGTAGTATTTAGTGTAAAATATAAAAGAGAATTGCGTTGTTTAGTGCGCATAGTTAATGTGTAGTAAACAGCGCAATTCTTACATAAAAAGTGCTAGCATGCACGTTTAGAAAGGTGCTTTCTATGAACGCCAACGATACATTCGTGGTTGTTGATCTTGAGACCACAGGCCACAGCGTAAAAAAAGGTGGACGAATTATTCAAATTGGTATGACATTCATAAAGAAACGTCAAATTGTCGATAATTTTGAAACTTTTGTCAATCCAGGTCAATTAATTGATCGTCAAATTCAACAACTGACACATATATCACAAAAAGATGTGCAAAATGCACCGTATTTTGAAGAAATTGCGCCGTTATTGCAAAATTTACTGCAAGATACAGTGATTATTGCGCACAATGTTAATTTTGATTATCCGTATTTAAATGACGAATTCGAAAGAACTGGTTTTCCACTCTTAAGCTCTGCTGCTATTGATACAGTTCAGCTTGCTCAGATATTATTTCCAACGGCACCAGGCTATCGGTTATTAGATTTAACGACGTACTTAAATATCACGCTCAAAAATGCACATCGTGCCAATGCGGATGCGCATGCCACTGCTTTACTGTTTTTGAAATCTTGGAAAAAGCTTGAAGAATTGCCGGACATTACATTAAAGCAACTGCAACAAGGTGATTGGCCGTTACTACGTCAAACACAGCAATTTTTAAAGCTGGTTCATTCAAAAAACAAGCAAAATTTTGGTACTGTTGAGCAAGTTGCTTTGTTAACCAATATAATAGAACAAGCCAGTCATTCTTCTAAATCTGAGCAAATTGATTATCCAGAAACAAGTGATGAAAAAGTAAAGTTATTTGGTCAGTGGCTAACAACAAATGTTGCACAGAACGGTTTAATGGATCGTACCAATCAATTTTTACATAAGCGTACCGATGGTTTACTGACCATTTTGACTGGTCCAAGAGTTGGGAAAACTTTGGCCTATTTGGTTCCCGTTATTCTTAGTGGGAAAACAGCAGTTTTATTGACTAATGATGAGAGTTTACAAGCTCAGCAAGTAGATATTATTGCTAATCTGACAAAACTATTTAGCCAATCGATACAAAGTGCTATTTTGTATGAGCCTTCAGAGTATATAGATGTTAAAAAGTTTGCACAAACTTTAACAGAAAAAGATACATTACAAATTCAATTTTTTAAAGCTCGTGTTTTGGTTTGGCTGACCCAAACCAAAACAGGCTTACTTCGAGAAATTTCGGTAGGGGTTCAAAATAGTGACTACGTGTCATCCATTCGTGGTGACAGTCATGCACAATTTTTTGAGAAGGCTTATAAAGATGCGCACCAAGCTAATATCATCATCATGAACTTTAACACATACTTTGTGCAAAGTCAGAAACTGCGTGAATCGAAAAATATTGAAAAGTGGCCAGTTGTTGTCATGGAAACGCCAACACAATTTGTTGATGATTTACATGATTATTTTCACGTTTCTTTAAACGTTACGGCGTATCAAAATACCTTAAAAGGATTGAATCATCAGGAGTTGGCTGGTTTGACGCACAAACAGCGTTTATTTGTTCGTCAGAGTTTAAGTGAGGCATTAAAATTACTAAAACAAATATTGCAATCCGATAATCAACGAGCCAATTTAAAGCGAGTGGAACGGTTTTTATTGATAACGTTACATTTAAAAGAATTATTTGAAATTAGTGAAAATAGTATCCCTCATGAGTTCCAAAATACTCGAGATCAATTGTTGAAAATTAGACGCTTACAATTACAAAAAGACATTGTAGTGGCAAACGAATTTTTCGAAGTTAACGGACAAACTCAAACTGAAGTTGTATTTGATATTTTGGAGCGCGCAATTTATCAAGAAGAGTTTATTGCTAATGTTCATAAATTATTAATTATTAGTGAGTTTTTACCAACAGAAATTACTGAATTTTTACGTGATGTACCAGAGTCATTTACGGTTGAGCGTGAATTTATTCATAATGATGTACAACCAATTCATGTTGTACAATTACAGCGTTCGTCTCCAATAGTACATTTACAGACGATTACACAGCATAATGTTGGAGAAATACTGTTAATTGTTCCTGATGAAGAACGGGTTAATCATTGGTATCAAAAAATAAAATATGCAGTGACGACGAATTATAATATTGTCGCGGAAGGAATTACTGGCTCGTTGGAAAAAATACAACGGCAGAGCCAAACCAAGCGAAATAATATTATTATTGTTACCCCAAAAATTTTCTCAACAATGTGGCTCAGGGAGCAGGAATTACCTGCAATTGTCATTGTACCAGAACGTGAAGTGTGGCAACCGGTATCACGTCTGGCTTATGTTTTAACTCAAATGCAACGTCATCAAAATGGTATACTAGTTTCTCAACTGAATGCTATGCAACGTAATCGATTTAAGCAACAAATTATCGTTGAGAAGATGAACTTGAAAAAGAGTTTAGAACAACAATATGAGCGATTATTGCATGACCTCTAACTTTCAAATCAAAACGACTATATTTTTGGTATAATATCATGTGTACGTGCCATTATGGAGGGTTCAAAAAATGATACAATTTAAAGATGATATTCGAATCCGCCAGAGACATCGGCAAGCGCGTATTCATTGGGCGCATTTCTGGTTCATAGTAATTGGCATTCTGATTATCCTAGCAGCTTTTATTTTAGGGTATTTTTACGTTTCATTAGCTCCAATGCGCCAGGCAGAAAATCGAGTTGAAAGATTGGTGCGTGAAAAGACAAGTATTGCAACAGTAACACAAGTATCTGTTGATTATCGAAAAACGACCACTTATGCTGTTTTAGGTCAAACAACTGCTGGTACTCAAAAAGTTGCCATTGTTCGTAATAATAAAATAAAAACATATAATCGTTCAACAGGAATGACAAACAGTCAGCTCAAAAAACTGATAATTAACAAATACAAGCCAAAAAAGTTATATTCAGCTAATATTAGTGAATATCAAGGTGTATTAGTTTGGGAAATTAGTTTTAAAGGGCAGGACAATAAACTTAATTATTTAACATTAGACTTTAAATCAGGAAAGACGTATCGTGCTATTTCAGGTATGTAAGAGGTAACTATAAAGTGAAGACTTTTTCGAATCGGGTAGCTGCTATAACTGCTTCCCCAACGCTAGCTATGAACGCCCTTGCTAAGCAAATGCAGGCAGAAGGTATTGATGTTATTAATTTAGGCGTAGGTGAGCCTGATTTTCAAACACCTAAAAATATTTCTGATGCAGCAATTGAAGCAATTCAAGCACAAAAAACCAGTTTTTATACACCAGCTAGTGGTTTACTTGGATTAAAGCAAGCTATTGTTAAAAATGTAGATCAACGATATAAATCAGGTATTACTACGCAAAATGTTTCGGTAACGACAGGGGCAAAATTATCATTGTACGTATTGATGCAAGTTTTACTGAATCCTGGTGACGCAGTTGTTACTGCAGCTCCGGAGTGGGTCAGTTACGTTGAGCAAATTAAGCTGGCTGGTGGTGAACTGATAGAGATTCATTCGGAAAGCTCGTCGATGAAGTTAACTGTTTCAGATTTAGATAAGATCAAAGAAACAGTTAAGCTGATTATTGTTAATTCCCCTACCAATCCGACTGGGCAAGTATACAGTAAACAAGAGATTCAAGATATCCTAGATTGGTCAAATGCACATGGAACTTATGTTATTTTAGACGAAATATATGGTCAACTTGTTTATAATGGTGCCGAATTTACATCTGGATTACAGTTACAACAACTTGAAAACAGTGCTATGATTATTGTTGATGGTGTGTCTAAAGCATACTCAATGACAGGATGGCGGATAGGGTGGACTTTGGCAAGTTCAGAAATTATTTCGGCAATGAATAAACTATTGGGCCACATGACGTCCAATCCCACAGTAGCAGCTCAATATGCAGCAATTGAGGCATTGAATGGGGAGCAAGACACTGTTGAAAAAATGCGTCAAGCGTTTGAACAACGGTTAAATGTGACTTTTGATGCAATAAATCAAATTAGTGGACTACATGTTGATGTGAAGCCGCAAGGTGCCTTTTATCTATTTCCAAAAGTTGATGACAAATTAATGAAGCAGGTTGGCGTAAGCAATACTGTTGCATTATCAACAAAAATTTTGGAAGAAGCGCATGTTGCTTTACCGGCCGGTGAAGGATTCGGTATGCCAGGTTATCTGCGCTTGAGCTATGCTAAAGACCAAGATACCCTTAATGAAGCAGTTTTACGTTTAACGCAATTCTTTAAAAAATATACGAAAGATTAATATAGTGATGATTGAAGAAACACCTAAAATTAAGATTATTGATGCAAAAAACTTTGTTGGGAAGACAGTGACTATAGGGGCTTGGCTCCGTCAAAAGCGTGGCAGTGGTAAGATAGCATTCCTACAATTACGTGATGGCACGGCCTTCTTCCAAGGGGTTGTTGCTAAAGCTGATGTTTCAGAAGAAGTGTTTGAAACTGCTAAAAGTTTGAAGCAAGAAACTAGTATTTATGTTACTGGTGAAATTCATGAGGATGACCGTTCATCTTTCGGTTACGAAATGGCTGTTTCCGATATTAGAGTAATTGGTGAGAGTCATGACTATCCTATTACACCTAAAGAGCATGGAACTGAATTTTTGTTTGACGAACGTCATTTGTACTTACGTCATTTGAAGCCATTTGCTACGCTAAAAATTCGTAATACACTTGTTGCAGCAACATACGAGTTTTTTAACAAAGAAGGCTTTACGAAATTAGATGCCCCTGTACTGACTGGATCTGCACCAGAGGGAACGACTGAATTATTTGAGACGGATTATTTTGGTGAACCAGCATTCTTGTCGCAAACTGGTCAATTATATGCTGAAGCTGGCGCAATGGCGTTTGGTAAGGTATTTACATTTGGACCCACATTTCGTGCAGAAAAATCTAAAACGAGACGCCATTTGACGGAGTTTTGGATGATTGAACCTGAAATGGCCTTTATGGATCAAGAGGAGAGCTTGGAACTTCAAGAACGTTACATTGCTTTCTTAATCTCAAAGGTACTAGAGAATAATGATCAAGAACTTGACATTCTTAAGCGTGACAAGGATCTACTTCGCTCATATACGCAGTTACCATACCCACGAGTGAGCTATGATGATGCAGTTAAATTGTTACAAGATAATAATTTTGATGTGGAGTGGGGTGTTGATTTTGGTTCACCCGAAGAAACATTCTTGGCTAATCATTTTGCTAAACCGGTGTTTATTGTTAACTTTCCAAAAGCAATTAAGCCATTCTACATGAAGCGCCATCAAACACGAGATGACATTGTTGTTTCAGCTGATTTATTAGCTCCAGAAGGTTATGGAGAAATCATAGGTGGATCAGAACGTGATACGGATTATGATTACCTGAAAAATGAAATTGAAAAATTAGGGTTGAACATGGATGAGTATGCTTGGTACCTTGATTTGCGTAAGTATGGTTCAGTACCACATTCAGGATTTGGCTTGGGCTTGGAGCGTATGGTAACATTTGTAACCGGTGAGGAACATATTCGTGAAGCGATTCCATTTCCACGAATGACCAACCGTTTACGTCCTTAATCCTAGGTTTGTAGCATAGTATTCGTACTTGAATGTGATACACTATTTATATAAGAAAAAACGTCCAATTTATTTGGACGTTTTTAAAACCGAGGAAATATGGCATTAGAAAAAAGATTACAACAGTATATTCAAGCTGGTAACACTGGTGTAAGTAATGACTTATTGTTACATTATCAGGATGTTGGTCTAGATAATGATGATTTAGCATTGTATATGCAGGTAGAGCGTATACAAGGACGTGGAGATCAAGCCACACCAGCAGTTATTGCTCAAGTAATGCACACGACCGAAAAAATTGTTATTACGCGTTTGCAGAGCTTGATCAGACGAGATTTGATGCAGGTAGTAGGTGGCAGTATTCAGACTGAAACTTATGATTTTACCCCATTGTATGAAAAATTATTAGATGGTCAAACGACACAACGATCAGACATTGTATCGGATGGCAAGAGTGCTCGCCGTGAGATAATGCAGACATTAGAGGCAGAATTTGGTCGTCCGCTGTCACCCATGGAAATGCAAACGGTCGGGCATTGGTTTGATCAGGATCACTTTGAGCCAGTGATGATGTTATTGGCTATTCAAGAGGCTGTCGCAAATAATGCTCGTAGTTTGCGTTATATCGAAACAATCTTGGCCAACTGGCAACGTGACAATATTACTACACCACAGGAAGCACAAGTCTCCAAACAACGCAGACGTGGTGTAACCTATAATCATATTATTGATTAACTATTTAAAAATAATATTGTACTGGTTATCAAGATGAAAACCAAAAATGGGTTGGTTATTTTCTGTGATAAGAACAGTATTTGCCGGTAGTGTTCGTAAACGTGCGAATAGTTGTGATAGTGTCAAGGCATTAGTCTGATCATTAGCTAACAATATAATATCAGAACGATTATTGGCATATTTTATCGCTGTCACTGGATTAACAAAGTCCTCAGTTTGCACGAATAATTTTGTATCAAGTGACATATATTGTGTTAAATCTTCTAAATCAGTTAATCTCATACGCTAATTATAAAGGAAAATCATGGAAAAAACATATCATTTAATGGCAACAGCAGCAGCAGGTTTGGAATCCCTTGTTGGTAAAGAGCTAGAACGCTTAGGCTATGAACATCAAGTCGAAAATTATCGAGTACGTTTTGATGGTACACAAAAAGATATATTGAACACTAACGTTTGGCTTCGTACAGCGGATCGAATTAAGATTATTGTGGGTGAATTTGATGCGACAACGTTTGATCAGCTATTTGAGGGCGTTAAAGCGTTACCATGGGAAGATTATTTGAATTATGATTCAGAATTTCCCGTTGCAGGACGTTCAAAAAAGTCTGAATTATTTAGTGTGCCAGATGTTCAAGCTATTACTAAAAAAGCAATCGTCAATAGATTGCAAGAAGCTTATCATATTCGAACACGTTTGCCTGAAAACGGTTATTTTGCACAACTTGAAGTGATGATTGATAAAGATCACGTGATGGTTACCTTGGATACAACAGGGGAATCCCTATTTAAGCGTGGCTATCGTGTGAATAAGGGTGGTGCACCATTAAAAGAAAACTTTGCAGCGGCACTAGTTTTGCTAACAAATTGGCACCCGGATCGTCCATTTGTTGACCCAACAACTGGTTCTGGAACGATTGCGATTGAGGCAGCATTAATTGGTCGTAATATCGCACCTGGATTAATTCGTGACTTTGATATCGAGCGTATGGATTGGTTTGATAAAAAATTGTCAGACGAAGTGCGTGATGCAGCTGAAGCACAGGCTGATTATGATCGAACCCTTGATATTGAAGGGTTTGATATTGATGAAAATATGGTTGATATTGCTCGAGAAAACGCCAAACATGCAGGACTTGGTCAGGATATCACTTTTAAGCAGTTAGCTGCCAAAGACTGGACAACAGATAAACTTAACGGTGTACTGGTGACTAATCCGCCTTATGGTGAGCGTTTAGGAGAACTCGAAGCCGCACGTGAGCTATACGAGCAAATGGGGTCGGTCTATCGTAATCTACCAAGTTGGAGCAAATATATTTTAACTAGTGACTTGGAATTTGAACAATCCTATGGTGAAAAGGCAACAAAGCGACGCAAACTATATAATGGGGCATTGCGTGTCGATTACTTCCAATACTGGGGTAAGCGTGTTAGATAAAAACAAGAGATCATTGATCTCTTGTTTTTATTTTCATGGTAACTGTTTGTGCGATATGACCAATGACAATTTTTTTATTTGTACAATTTTTTCGTGAAAAGATAGTTCATCATTGTTAGAATAAAACAACAATGAAATGAGGATTCAATATGATTAAGTCAAAGTTAGAACAAGTCGACATTTTTAATGATAGTTTAAGTCAAGTAAAGCCTAGCCCAATCCATTCATTTGACGAAACAGTTAGTAATATTCCCAACATCCTAAAACTAACAATTGGTGAGCCAGATTTTTCAGTTCCTCAGCATATTAAAGAAGCTGCTTTAGCTGCGATTAATGCAGATGATTCACATTATTCAGTTTCAGCAGGAAAGAGCACATTACGTCAAGCAGCTAGCGACTTTTTAAATGACCGATATGAGCTTAATTTTGACCCAACTGAAGAAATAATTACCACAGTCGGTGCTACAGAAGGCCTTTATACATTGTTATCAGCAATTTTGAATCCTGATGATAAGATTCTGATTCCAACGCCTGCCTATCCAGTTTATGCCGAAATGACACGCATTAATGGTGGACAACCAGTGCTTATTGACGTTTCAAAAGACGGATTTGTATTAACACCAAATCATTTACGCGAAATTATTGCTACCGAAAATCATATCAAAGCAATTATTATCACCAATCCTTCTAATCCAACTGGAGTGACCTACACAGCAGAACAGTTGAAAGATTTAGCAGATGTGATAAGAGAAACAAACATTTTAGTTATTTCGGACGAAATTTATTCTGAATTGAGCTATGATGCACCTCACGTTTCCATGGCCAGCATTTTACCAGAACAAACAATTGTTGTTAATGGCGTATCAAAATCTCATGCCATGACGGGGTATCGAATCGGTATTTTGGCGGGTCCTGCGGCATTAATGAAGAAAATTAATATGGTGCATGGTTTTGTCATCATGACACCTTCAAATCCTGCAATGGCAGCGGCTACTGAAGCGTTTAAAAGTGCTCAAAGTAAGGACGATACATTATGGATGAAAGCGCAATATAAACAACGACGTGACTATTTAGTTGAAAAAATGACAAAACTAGGTTTTGAGATGGCAACACCAAGTGGTGCATTTTATATGTTTGCTAAAATACCTGTAGATTTAAATCAAAATGATGCGGAGTTTGCTTATGATTTGGTAGATAGACAACGATTGGCAGTCGTTCCTGGATCTGGATTTGGACCAGGTGGGGCAGGATATGTACGAATTAGTTATGCGGCATCTCTGGATATGCTAAAGACAGCTATGAGTCGTTTGGAAAGTTACTGTGAAGAAAAGAGAATGGTAAAAAAATTATGATTGTCCTATTATAATTTTTATGATAAAATAAATTATTTTTAATTATAAGGACGTGAATATGACATCAGTTTATATGCGACGGGCGCATGAGGAGGATATAAAATCAATTGTATCAATCATCAATAATGGCCGTTATTATCTGAAGGAACAAGGGCTTTCACAGTGGCAATCGGGATATCCTAATCGAAATACGATTGCGGAAGATTTAGCATTGCAAAGAGGATTCGTGTTAATTGTGAATCATCAGGTTGCGGGATACACAGCAATATTAGCCGGTGAGGATCCAATATATACGTTGATTGAGGACGGTCAATGGCTAAATGATGAAACAGATTACATTGGTATTCATCGATTTGCTATCCTTGATAAGTACCGAGGGCAAAAACTGGCACAGCGATTCATGACTGCTATTTTGACATTTTTCTATGAAAACGGTATAAGTGATTTTCGAATTGATACGCATCCAGGCAACTTACCAATGCAAGCTGTTATCACAGGTAATGGTTTTGAGAAACGTGGTCTTGTGCATATTGATGAGGGAGAAGAAAATGAAGACGTTCGGTGGGCGTACCAACTTATATTGTAAACAATTAAAAAAAGCGAACTTTAACGGTTCGCTTTTTTAAGTGCTTGCAAAGCTAAATTATGAGCACCACGATTTTCTTTTTCTGGAACCCAATTGATTAAAACTAGAGGGTAGGGTGTTAATTGTAGGTTGATTTCATCAACAAGCCCTTGGTAGTGTTTTGCATAAGATTTATGCAGGGCATCGGTTACAATTTTTGAATCACTATATATGTGTAGATTTTTATTATTAGGTAGTTGCTTTAATGCCCAAAGAACTGCCAAAAATTCAGCCTCATGATTATTAACGGTCTCTCTCAAGACGGTTTTTAGTTGTTTCTGTACTTTATCAATAATTAAAACTGCGCCTGCTGACGAACGACCAGTAGATACGTCACGCGCTGCATCAACATATAGTGTAATCATATGGGTTCCTTTTAATAAAATGTATACCGAAAGTATAACAAATTTTGTTGAAATATTATATATATATCTATTGCAACACACATTAAGGATAATAAACAGTACTTCGCCAGCAGTAATTTTTTATATTCCTTTAATTGAAATCTGGTAAAATATTAGTTGAATACGTTTACAGAAAAGGGCAACACATGATACCAAGACGCGGTTTTTTTCAACCACTAGATTCAACGGGCATAATTAGTTGGTTGTGGTGGGGTATATTTTTTATGGGTAGTATTGTCGTTTGGGCTGAAATGAGTTTCAAACTTGAAATCCTACCAGTTTTATTAATCATGGTGATGATTTTATTAGGCGTACTATTGGTCGTTCGTCGACGTGTTTACATTGCTGGTCCCAATCTTTTTTTGGGGCGGGTGTTATTATCAGAGTATGAAAAAATTTCTTTAAAAGATATCAAACAGTGGCAGTTGAAAGGACATATTTTATCATTTGTTCGTGCTGACCGAGAACGAAAGTATTATCTTACAAAAAATATTGTGCAACAAATTAAGGATTACATGGATACTGATGGCAAATAAAATATTAATTCATATAACAGATCAAGATGGGCGTGTTGATGCTGTCTTATCGAAAGAAAATCTGAGTTACTCACGAACTACACTCTCAAATTGGCTAGTGGATGGTACGATTTTAGTTAATAATCACAAAGTAAAGCGCTCATATAAAGTTGTCAGTGGAGATACAATATCTATTACACCACCTGAGATTCAAGAAACAAAAATTGAAGCTGAAAACATTCCGCTTGACATTATTTATGAAGACAATGATGTCATTGTTGTAAATAAGCCACAAGGAATGGTCGTGCATCCTGCAGCAGGGCATAGTTCTGGCACATTGGTCAATGCACTACTTTATCATTCACCATTGTCGACCATAAATGGCGAGTTTCGACCCGGAATAGTGCATCGTATTGATCGTGATACTAGTGGTTTACTAATGGTCGCAAAAAATGATAAGGCTCATCGTTCATTATCTGAACAGTTAAAAGCTCATAAAAATCAGCGCGTGTATTATGCGCTGGTTCGTGGTGAATTTACAGAGGATTCAGGAACGATTGAAGCTCCGATTGGACGTCATAAAATTGATCGAAAAAAGCAAGCGGTTATTGAAGGTGGCCGTGAAGCTGTCACGCATTTCAATGTTTTAAAACGATATGTTGGTTATACGCTGTTAAAAGTGAATTTAGAAACTGGCAGAACACACCAAATAAGGGTGCACATGAGCTACATCAGTCATCCAATTGTCGGGGATCCAGTATATGGTACAGCACAGAAGTTAGATGGTATACAGTTGAATGGTCAACTATTACATGCTAAGACATTGACTTTAGAGCAACCTACAACAGGCGATGAGCTGTCGTTTGATAGTCCGTTGCCAGATTACTTTGAGTTTGCTTTGTCAACATTAATACCGATTAACAGAGAGGAAGATGAATATGCCAAATAAAGAAGTTTTAGATAATGCCTCATTACAACGCGCCTTAACTCGTATTACATATGAAATAATCGAGCGTAATAAGGGCGGTAAAAATTTGGTTCTTGTGGGAATCAAAACACGCGGCGAGTATCTTGCACGCCGTATTGCAGACCGTTTGGAACAATTAGAAGGTGTTCAAATACCGGTCATGGCTATTGATATTACTAATTTTCGAGATGATAAACCTGACCAGCATAACGATTTAGGTTTGAACTCAGAAGAGCGATTGAATATTTCTGAACAGAATATTGTTTTAATTGACGATGTATTGTTTACAGGACGAACTATTCGGGCCGCATTGGATGCGCTAATTCATATTGGTCGTCCGAAAACGATTTCGCTAGCTGTTTTAGTGGATCGTGGACACAGAGAATTGCCTATTCGGGCGGACTTTGTTGGAAAAAATATTCCCACTGCACAGAATGAAAAAATTAAAGTATTTGTGCAAGAAATTGACGGAAAAGATGCAGTTGAAATTGTTCATTAACAACTTTTTGGTGCCTAAGGATCAATTGATATTTTTGTGGGGAAGCAATTAACAGATAATCTGTTACTTTAATGCTGTATACAACCTGGTCTATTTGTATACAGCAGTTTGGAGAATTATAGCTTATGATCAGACATTTAATCCTAGAAGATGGCACAGTTTTTGAGGGTCACGGATTTGGTGCACCTGCCACTACTTTTGGGGAAATCATTTTTCATACGGCCATGACTGGTTATCAAGAAATTATCACAGATCCAATTTATGATGGTCAAATGATTGTCTTTTCGATGCCTGTTATTGGGGCAGCGGGCATTCATGCTGAGGCTTATGAATCGGTGAAACCAATGATAAGAGGCATGATTGTACATGATTTGGCTGAGGTATCTGTTAATCGACAACGTCGTATGAACTTAGATCGTTTCCTGAAGCAACACAATATTCCAGGATTGTATCAAGTTGATACACGGAAATTGATCAGACATTTGCGAGAAACTGGGCCACAAAAAGCTACAATTGTCGATTACGCGGATGATCATGCAGTAGACCAATTGGTAGCGACAGTTTTAACAAATAAACAAGTCCAAAATACAGCGACCTCTAAGCCATATGCTAACCCCGGGCGTGGTCGTCATATTGTAGTAATAGATTTTGGTTTGAAACATGGTATTCTTCGTATGTTAGGGGACTACGATGCCAATGTTTCCGTTTTACCATATACAACAAGTGTCGATGAAGTATTAACCTTAGATCCAGATGGTATTATATTATCTACAGGTCCGGGTGATCCGCGCTCACTACCGGAAAGCGTTCTCACGTTAATTAGAGTGTTGCAAACAAAAGCACCATTATTGGGTATTGGTTTAGGTCATGAACTATTTGCTTTAGCCAATGATGCGACATTGGTAGCATTGCCATCTGAGCATCATGGTATGAACCATCCTATCCAAGAAATTATTTCTAGACAAATTTTTTATGCAATGCAGGGTCAAGGGTACGCAGTTGACGAAGAATTACTTGACCACAAGAAATTATTTGTGACCTATCGTGATTTAGTAGATGGTGCTGTACAGGGATTGCGTCACCGTGATTATCCAGCATTTAGTGTACAGTTTTTCCCAGATGCTGCTCCAGGACCATATGAAGCGACAGCGGTATTTGCAGACTTTTTTGAAACGGTAGAAGATTATGTCGAACATCACAGCTAAAAATATTTTATTCATTGGTGCGGGATCAAATGACTTTGGTCTTGAATCGGAGCATGATGCAGCCATCTATCAAGTCATGCCTGAATTAAAGGGACATGGTATTAATGTCTTTCTAATTGACGAAAATCCTTACGCATTATCTCTAGAGAGTTTAGCGGCTGAAACGATTTGGAAGCCTTTGACAGTTGAAAACGTTAAGCAGGTTATTAAGCACAACCATATTGACACGGTACTACCGCTTTTTGGTGGCGTGCGTGCTGTAAGATTATGGGCAGATGTTGTTCAATCATGGGAACATGGGGATGGTTTAGTACCTCAAACGCTTGGATTGAGCATTGATATGTTGCTACGGATCAATAACCTTGCTGATTTTACGGAGTTTATGGCAGAAGCCGGCTTACCGGTCATTACAAGCCATGTCGTAAAAGCGCAAGACGATGCAAACGAATTGTTACGTGAACTTCAGGTCCCATTAATGGTCAGATCGTTGCATCCAAAAAGCACTAATACACGCCAGATGGTTGAGCGATTAGATGAATTTGAAGAAGCGATTGATAATGCCAAAACACAGTCAATGACGCAAGAAATCATTATTTCTAAAGCTATCAACGGGTTGAAAGAAGTTGGCATAGAAGTGTTACGAGATTTTCGCGGAAACAAGATGAAAATTGGTGCCAGCGAAGACATGGATCCAATTGGTATTCACACTGCTGACTCACTAAGCGTGTCACCGACGTTAACGATTCAAGATCAAATTTTGGAAAAAATGAGAATGTACGCCTTCCAAGTTGCTGATTTACTAGAATTACAAGGTGTAATGCACGTTCAATTTGCCTTTGATGATACGAATGGTGCGATTTATATCATTAAAGTTTCACCATATATTGATCAAATGTCCAGTCGTATGGCGCTTGTAACTGGATATCCAGTCATGTTAGTAGCCATTAATTTGGCGATGGGTATTGCGTTAGAAGACATTGTGCTTTCGCACGATTTTAGTCAAAAAATGGCTATGATGGAACCGATGATGGATCATATTACAGTCAAGTTACCAATTTTCCCATTTGGTGAGTTAGAAGAATCCAATGTTTCAGTGAATCGACAGTTGAATAGTATACAAAAGTCTGTTGGTTCGACGATTGGGTTTGGGCGTACATTCATTGGAGCACTAGAAAAAGCTATTCGCTCAGCACATTTTAATAACGCTACATTTTCGCCAACGAATATGGCACATGTTAGTGATGATGCATTAATCCAACAGCTGATTCATCCTGAAGACAATCGTGTGTTGCTACTTATTGAAGCCATAAAGCGTGGTTATGAAATCGACGAGTTAGCCGAATTAACCAATATTGACGAATTTTACTTTTATCAATTAAGGCATCTATTGCAATTAGAATTGGATATTGAAAAAGATGTGGATAGTATTGTGTCATTACGGCGTGGTAAAAGATATGGTCTATCCGATGGTCTAATTGCTCGGTTTTGGGATACTGATTTTAAAATTATTCGTGCCTTAACAAAGGAACACAATATTAACCCAACATACAAAGCCTTAGAACCATCAGCTGGTGAGTTTCCAGAAAATGCACGTCAATATTACTCGACTTACGAAGAAGAGAATGAGTCTGAGCAGGTAAGCGATAATACTGTTTTGGTCATCGGTAGTGGCGCCTTTAGATTAGGGGATGCTGCATCTGGTGGTTATGCGACAACTGTTGTGTTATCTGAACTACGACGTTTGCAATACCATACTGTAATCATGAATAATAATGCTAGTGATGCAACGCTGATGCAAAATTTGGCTGATAAGCAATATTTGGAACCATTGGAAATTTCGGACGTCATGAAAGTTGTTGAACTAGAAAATCCGATAGCTATAATCGTTCCAGGAAACCGACGTAAGTTAATTACGGCATTACGCGAGTTTAATCAGAACGTGTTGATTTTACCAAAAGAAAAACATACACCAACTGGACCGGAAACAACACAAACTGAATTTGCCTTAAACATATTTTCTGATGGACATCAAATTTATCCAATTAATATCACCCAACATATGGCTGGTGAAATGAGAATTGTGCCGCAAATTGTTGGTTTACCAAAAGAGCTAACACAAACACATCTGGAAAATCCAGGTGTGTATCAGGTGATTTGGTGTCAAAATGGTACTGACTGGGTAGATCATGTTGAAATCTCAAACATTAGTTATGATACATGGTTACGTCCTATGCCATTTGGACAAGTTGCCTTTATCAGCAAAGTAATGCAGGTTCAGTGGCTACGTATGACGGTACGAGCATTGTTAAATAGAATGACGGAGCAGGATAGAAGATTACTGGATAATGTTAATAAACTAACACTACAAACAGATGTCCGGTTAGTGGCTTCCAATATCGATTATGAGCTCCATTTACAGCCTACAGAGCCTATTGACGGTACGAGATTTGAATTAGGGGTGGGTATCAAATACTATGAGTAAGGACAAATATGAAACGCATCTGTTTACCGGTGTCGTAGTTGAGCAAGATTTGTCTGGCAACTATGTTCCTAAAAATGGTGCGATTTTGCACAGATGGCGAACTGGGAAACATACAAAAGGCAAGTACAAACGTATTGGTCAAGTGTTTTTGACAGAAAATAATCAAAGTGTTGCTGTGCTATCAAAAGAAAAATTATCTTTTAATAAGCGCCATGATTATGTACCATTACAAAGATGGACAGAAGCAACTGTTGACTTGATAAAACTTGAAGCATATAAAAAGGATGAATTATAGAATTCATCCTTTTTATATGCCTATTTTCTCAAAGACTTAGTGTTAAAGTTAAACAATATGGCGTTCAATACAATGAGCAAAGCACTGAAAATAAAGATACCTCGATAATCAAATACACTAGCTACTAGCGCGCCAAACATTGGTCCCATGACACTTCCGATTGATTGGAAGCTTTGATTATAGCTGAAAATTCGACTAGTCATTGCTGAGGGTGAATGTTTAGAGAGCAAGGTCTGCACAGCAGGTAACATAGTAGCGTCGCTAATACCAATAATAAATCGAAATATCATCAGCATTGAGACACTTGTTACAAAGGCTGTTGGGACTAATGCAGCAATAGCGATACAAAAACCAATTTTTATCATTCTGTGTGTACCCACGCGGTCACCGATTTTTCCAAACTGTGGTGCTGCAAAAACTGTTGCAATACCAGGCATTGCTGCTACGACACCAGATAGAAAGGTCGTGCTGTTACTGTTATTTGTTAACTCACGGACAAACAGACTGATAATGGGATTGATGGAGGTATTGACTGTTTGTACTAACATCGTAGTAATAAATAGTCCAAAAATTAATTGCTTGTTTGGTAGTGAGTGCCAGAGATCAGCCGTTGACGTTGGATTTGAATCAGGAGTGGTCACGCGAGGTTCTTCTTTAACAAAAAACATGGTTAAAATGAATACCAAAAATAAAATGATTCCGGTGATATGAAACGACGTGCGATATGAAACGACTGAGGCTAAAGTACCACCGAATAGCGGACCAAGTAAATTACCAGCTGTCATACCAGTGACCAAGATGCCAAGCGCATGACCAGCGTGCTCCTTGGGGGTTTGTGTAGCAATTAGAGCATTTGAATTGGAAATATACCCGCCGGTGGCACCTTGAAGAGCACGAAGAATGAATAATTGCCAAACATTGGTGACATATCCCATTAAAAATAGGACAATTGCCATACCAAGTGCAGCACGAAGCATCATTAATTTACGTCCTTTTCTATCTGCCAACTTCCCCCATAGCGGAGACACAATCGCCATAACTAAAAATGACACAGAGAAAATTGCCCCAGAGTAAAATGTTAGCTGATTTTTACTAAAATGGCCTAAGGTATCAATGTATAAAGAAAGAAAAGGCATGACTTCGCTCAGAGCAATTCCAGTCATAAATACACCGAACCAAAGAACCAATACGTTGCGTTTCCAAAGAGATTTTTCTTGATTTTTTGACATGACTAAGCACGTTATCTCCCTATTTTTAAATAATTAAACAAGTAAAGTTTATTATCTAATTTTAGCGCTTATGACTTACTCGTGCACAGATTTAAACGTGGCTTGTGAAAAAATTAAATTTTGATTATAATTAGAGTACGCAATGTAAAGCGTTAGTAAGGTGCAAATCGCTTTGTTGAGTGATTTTGTACGTTCCGGAATCCATGAAGGGAATTGTGTGTAACATCATTGAAATCAGTTGATATAGCTTACTTAAGACAGTAGTGTATCCAACATTGAAACATTGATAAACGGGCACACATTATACGCTAAAATATGGCAAAGACAAAACATTATACAGGACCGGAAGTCCTTGAGATGGTCGGACAATATATGTCCGAATCAGATACAATCAATGTTAAGAAAGCCTACGAATGGGCGTCAGAATTGCACAAAGAACAAAAGCGTAAGTCTGGGGAACCCTATATTATTCATCCAATTCAAGTTGCTGGTATTTTAGCAGAACTAAAGATGGATACGGCAACGGTTATTTCAGGCTATCTACATGATGTTGTTGAGGATACGACGGCTACGTTACAGGATGTTCGAGATAATTTTGGAGAAACAATTGCCCAAATTATTGACGGTGTAACGAAAATTAGTAAAATTCAATATCAAAGTTCACAAGAACAGCTTGCAGAAAACCACCGTAAGTTGCTTTTGGCTATGTCAAAAGACATACGTGTCATTATTGTTAAGTTAGCTGACCGTTTGCACAATATGCGCACTTTAGGTGCTTTGCGTGAAGAAAAGCAAAAGCGCATTGCAAAAGAGACATTGGAAATCTACGCGCCACTGGCTGATCGCCTTGGTATTAGTACGATTAAGTGGGAACTTGAAGACTTATCCCTAAGTTATATTGATCCCGAGCAATATTATCATATTGCTTCTCTGATGAATATGAAGCGCGAAGAACGAATTAGCTATGTACAAAAAGCAGTAGACCAGATTAATGGTGCGATAAAAGATCTCGAATTAATTCATGTTGATGTGTATGGTCGTCCAAAGCATATTTACTCAATTTATCGAAAAATGGTAGATAAACATAAGGCTTTTGAAGAAATTTATGACTTGTTGGCTGTTCGCGTATTAACGGATTCGATTCCAGATACTTATGCTGTATTAGGCGCAATACACTCAAAATGGACACCAATTCCTGGTCGTTTTAAAGATTATATTGCTTTGCCAAAAGCGAACGGATATCAAAGTTTACATACCACAGTTATCGGTCCTCATGGACGTCCATTAGAAGTCCAAATTCGTACGCATCATATGCATGAAGTTGCTGAATATGGAGTGGCTGCACATTGGGCCTATAAAAAAAATGGTGGATCAAGTAAAGAAACAAATGTCGATGATAACAGCCAGCAAGCTTTAAATGTCATTCAAGGCATATTGGAACTGCAAGAAAATGCCAAAAATGCCGAAGACTTTATGGATGGTGTAACGGGTGATTTGTTTTCTGATCGTGTTTACGCGTTTACACCTCGTGGTGATGTCTTCGAACTAGCTAAAGGTGCTGGGCCATTGGATATGGCGTTTTCAATCCATACAAATATTGGAATTAAGACAACTGGTGCAAAAATAAATGGTCGAATCGTACCGCTGGATTATAAAATAAAGACTGGTGATATTATAGAGATTATCACTTCTGCTAATGCCAAACCAAGTCGTGATTGGCTAGAAATTGTTTCGACGCGCCGAGCACGAAACAAAATTAAGCAATATTTTAAGCAACTGGACCGAGAAGACAACATTGCAGCAGCGCGTGAATTATTGTCAAAAAATTTGAGAGATAATGATTTCAATCCGTCTGATATTCTGACGTCAGAAAATATTCAAGAAGCCGCAGATAAGATGCACTATCATACACCAGATGATATGTTGGCAGCAATAGGTTTTGGTGATATTGCCGTACCTGGTGTGGTGAATAAATTAACCGAAAAAATACGTGAGGCCAATGAGGAGGCTGCTACAGCAGAATTACAACGTGAAATGTTGGAGGAAGGACACGAGATTACTCGTGAGGAAACAGCTTTTACCAAACGACAAAAGTCAACTGCTGATGATATTGTTATTGCAGGGGTGGATAATTTATTAGTACGTTTAGGTCGATGTTGTACGCCAGTTCCAGGAGACGATGTTAAAGGTTATATCACGAAGGGACGTGGTATTTCCGTTCATCGCGTAGGGTGCCCCAATATTCGAGCCGCTCAACTTCAAGGACAGCGTCTTGTGGACGTACAGTGGGAAGATGAAAATGGGTCAAAACCTAACTATGATGCTGATTTGACTGTGCATGGTGAAAACCGCGGTGGTTTGCTAAACGATGTACTTCGCAGTGTTAATGGGCGAACACGCTATGTGAATTCTGTTAACGGTCATGTAACCAAAAACGGTATGGCGCAAGTTTCTCTGTCAATTGGTGTCAAAAATTCGGAACAGCTGACAGCAATTATGGATTCTTTAAACAACCTACCAGCAGTATACGATGTGGAACGCACATTTCATTAAAATATATTAGTAAGCCTCAAGTGGAAAATTTTGAGGCTTTTTTGATGAAAATCGGAAGTCGTTTAAATGGCCTTGATAGGGTATCCTTTTTCACGTATTATGTTAAAAAGGAAATGTAGTTTGAGAATGGAGATAATATGAAAGTTGTATTGCAACGTGTAAATAAAGCTAGTGTTAAAGTTGACGATCAAGTAAAAGGAGCAATTAACAAAGGGTATCTATTGTTAGTTGGGGTTGCTGACGGTGACGAACAAGCAGATATAGATTATTTAGTTCGAAAAATACATAATTTACGAATTTTTGAAGATGAAAACGGCCGTATGAATCGCAGTATAGAAGATATTTCTGGTACTATTTTATCTATCTCACAGTTTACGTTATTTGCTGATACTAAAAAAGGAAATCGTCCAAGTTTTACTAAGGCAGGGGCGCCAGAATTTGCGACTGTTATGTATGACCGATTCAATATGACATTAAGGAAAAGTGGTTTACAGGTTGAAACTGGAGAATTTGGAGCGGATATGCAAGTTAGTTTAACAAATGATGGACCGGTAACAATTCTATTCGATACAAAAAGCGCTCAATGAGCGCTTTTCTTGTGGTTATAGTACCAACCAAATGGTATAGTACTTTCTGTACCATTTTTGATTCGTGAAATATTTGTACGGTGACGGTAAAAAACAAAAATGGTCAATATGATTGCAACCATCGTCAGTATCCAATCATGATAGTATAGTGATATGATGACAGCGCATGAGAAACTAATCATAGAGCTCAGGGATACCATTGAACTGATTGATAATAAAATAACGAAAATACCGATAATGATGATGAAGAATATGGGGTTATAGGCTAGTAATACACCAGCTGAAGTAGCAACTGCTTTACCGCCTTTAAAGCCAATCCAGATGGAGAACGTATGTCCCAGTATAGCGCCAATACCCACTAACATTGGATTAATGCTACTATGGAATAATAAAGGCAGCAAGCCAGCTGCAGTACCTTTAAGCATATCAAGTGCCAATACAGTTATACCGGCTCGGACACCCAAAACACGAAATGAATTGGTAGTACCAATGTTACCAGACCCCTCATCACGAATATCTTTATGGTAAAAAATCTTACCTACCCAAAATCCTGGAACAAGAGATCCTACCAAGTAAGAGAGTATAAACATTAATATAGTAGTAAACATAAAAAACCCCTTTAATATAAAAGCAAGTACAAGTTTACCATATATTTAAGTAGTATATGGCATAACTTAGTTAAAAATAAAATATTGACACTTGTCAGAAACAAAATTTTCATCTATGATAAAGTAGATTGACATTAGCGCACGAACACTGGTTCGTGTATCGAAGGATAGATTAATATGCCAGAAAAAAATCATTATGATTCAGATTCAATAAAAATTTTAGAAGGACTTGAGGCCGTTCGTAAGCGTCCAGGAATGTATATCGGTTCAACGGATGGTCGTGGCTTGCACCACCTAGTTTATGAAATTGTAGACAATGCTGTTGATGAAGCGCTTGGTGGCTATGGAAATGAAATTCGTGTTACGATACATAAGAATAATGCTATCACAGTACAGGACTTTGGTCGTGGCATGCCAATTGGTATGCACGAGTCTGGAAAACCCACACCAGAAGTTATTTTAACAGTTTTACATGCTGGTGGAAAGTTTGGTCAAGGCGGCTATGCGACTTCAGGTGGGTTACACGGTGTTGGTTCTTCTGTTGTTAATGCATTATCAGAAAGTTTAACGGTAACTATTGTTCGCGAAGGCCATAAATGGCAAGAAGATTTCGTCGATGGTGGTAAGCCAGTTGGCACCTTACGAGATTTGGGTAAAACTAAGGAACCAACAGGGACGACAGTTACTTTTAAGCCAGATGCGAAGATTTTTAGTGCGACAGTTTATAAATTTGATATTTTAGCAGAACGTTTGCGTGAATCATCATTTTTGATGAGTGGTGTTAAGTTTATACTAACGGATGAGCGCGTTGACCCAATCCGTGCTGAAGAATATCATTATGAAAAAGGTCTCGAAGCTTTTGTGGGCTTTTTGAATGAAGACAAAGAGACTATCGGACCCGTTATGACTTTTGAAGGTCAGCAGGAAGGAATTGTTGTCGATGTAGCTGCGCAATATAATGATGGCTACTCAGAAACGCTTCTATCATTTGTTAATAATGTTCGCACGCAAGATGGTGGTACCCATGAAGTAGGTTTCAGAACTGCATGGACAAAAGCATTTAACGAGTATGCGCGTAAAGTCAACTTACTGAAAGATAAAGATAAAAACTTAGAAGGAACGGATGTCCGAGAAGGTTTATCGGCTGTTATTTCACTGCGTGTTCCAGAACAATTTTTGCAGTTCGAGGGGCAGACTAAAGATAAGTTAGGAACACCGGAAGCACGTGGTATCGTTGACTCTGTTGTTAATGAAATTCTTGGACGCTTCTTAATGGAAAATGGTGACTTCGGACAAAACTTAATCCGTAAGGCACTTCGTGCGCGCGAAGCTCGAGAAGCAGCTCGCCGTGCTCGCGATGAAAGTCGCACAGGTAAAACTAAAGGGGCGAAAGATCGTCTGCTTTCTGGTAAGTTAGCACCTGCTCAGTCTAAAAATGCTGATAAAAATGAGCTTTTTCTAGTCGAGGGTGATTCAGCCGGAGGCTCTGCAAAGCAAGGACGTGACCGTAAATTTCAAGCTATTTTGCCACTACGTGGAAAAGTACTAAACACTGAAAAAGCTAAGTTAGCAGATATTCTAAAAAATGAAGAAATATCAACATTGATTTATGCAATTGGTGGTGGTGTTGGAAATGATTTTAAAGTTGAAGATGCTTCATTTAACAAAATTATCATTATGACAGATGCCGATGATGATGGGGCGCACATTCAAACCTTGCTATTAACATTCTTTTATAAGTATATGCGGCCATTAATTGAAGCAGGACGTGTCTACATAGCCTTGCCACCATTATACCGCGTCAAGTACTCTTCCAAGAAACTGGCAGATCAATTTGCCTGGACTAATGATGAGTTAGAATCAATCACGAATCAAAATGACGCGCGTTATGAATTAACACGTTTCAAGGGACTTGGTGAGATGAATGCGCCATTATTATGGGAAACGACCATGAATCCCGAATCAAGAACATTAATACGTGTTAAAATTGATGATGCTGTATCAGCTGAAAAACGTGTCACTACGTTGATGGGTGATAAAGTCGATCCGCGACGTGAATGGATTGAAGCCAATGTTCATTTTACATTGGATGAAGCTGGGTCGATTCTAGACACTGTTGATGGAGATGATACAAAATCTAGTGATGTTTTTGAAAAAGCGCGCAATCATGAATCTGGCACAAAATTTAAAGAACAAAAAAGTGTGCCAGTCATTAAGACTTGGCAGAATGGTGACAATTGATTTCAATCGTCACTAGATAAGAATGGCTGACTATTTAAAGATGATTAGGTATTACTTAATATTTTAGATAAAATTTGCTATTACATTTTTTTGTAATTAATTATTTTATAGATGTTTTAATCAAGGAGAACCGCACTTAGATGGCAGATCGTATAACCGAACTCTCACTTGAAGCAGTGATGGGGGAGCGCTTTGGGCGCTATTCAAAATATATAATTCAAGAACGTGCTTTGCCAGACATTCGAGATGGATTGAAGCCAGTGCAACGGCGTATTTTGTTTGCAATGGATCAGGATGGAAACACCTATGATCATCCATATCGCAAATCAGCAAAATCTGTGGGTAACGTAATGGGTAATTTCCATCCGCACGGTGACTCATCAATTTATGAAGCCATGGTACGTTTATCTCAGGATTGGAAAGTTCGTGAACCGCTGATAGACATGAACGGTAATAATGGTTCAGTGGACAATGATCCGGCTGCGGCAATGCGGTATACAGAAGCACGATTGTCAAAAATTGCTGGTGAAATGATGGCGGATTTAGGGCAAGAAACTGTAGATATGGTTTTGAACTTTGATGACACAACTTATGAGCCAACGGTGTTACCTTCCCGTATTCCTAGTCTTTTTATTAACGGTGCAACTGGTATTTCAGCGGGATATGCAACAGAAATTCCGCCACATAACTTGAAAGAAATCAATGCCGCATTAATCTACTTACTTGACCACCCAACCGCTACTTTATCGCAATTAATGCGCTATGTAAAAGGTCCTGATTTTCCAACTGGCGGGATTATTCAGGGACTAGATGGTATAAAAAAAGCTTACAAAACAGGACGTGGTAAAATTGTTGTTCGTGCTAAGACAGAAATATCTGATCTGCGCGCTGGCAAGAAGAAAATTGAAATTACTGAATTGCCTTATGAGGTTGTTAAGTCAAATTTGGTATCAAAAATTGATGCTATCCGATTGAATAAGGAAGTAACTGGTATTGCAGAAGTCCGCGATGAATCCGATCGTGAAGGAATGTCTATTGTTATTGAGCTATCCAAGGAAGCAAATGCCAACGGTATTTTGACTTATTTGTTCAAAAAAACTGATTTACAGATATCTTATAACTTCAATATGGTTGCTATTCATAACCAACGACCCGTACACGTTGGTTTGAAGGCTGGCTTAGAAGCTTTCCTTTCGTTCCGAAAAGAGGTTGTACTAAAGCGTTCAGCGTATGAATTAGCCAAGGCTCAAGCACGGCAACATATTGTTGAAGGCTTAATCCGCATGCTTTCTATATTAGATGAAGTTGTTGCTACCATTCGAGCCTCTAAAAATCGTAAAGATGCTACACAAAACTTAATTAATCGTTTTGAGTTTACACAAGCACAAGCTGAAGCCATTGTTACGTTACAATTGTATCGATTGACTAACACAGATGTGACGCAATTAGAAGAAGAGTTTTCTCAGTTGAATGATAAAATTAATCGTTTGAACCAAATTATTCACGAAGAGTCAGCGTTGAAAGATGTTATTCGTGAAGAAATTAAAGCAATTACTGCGGCCTATTCTTCACCACGACGCAGTGTCATTGAAGCAGAAGTTGAGAATTTAGTAATTGATACAGCAGTAACGATTGCTGAAGAAGATGTTCAAGTGCTGGTATCACGCAATGGTTACTACAAACGTTCATCTTTGCGTTCCTTCAAAGCTTCGGATAATGAAAATGGTTTAGCAGAAGATGATTTAGTTGTTTTCCAAGGGACTCTAAACACCACAAATCATTTGTTTATGTTCACTAACAAGGGAAATGTTATTTATCGACCGGTACATGAATTGCCTGATACAAAGTGGAAAGATACTGGCGAACATTTTTCACAGCAACTTTCGAATTGGGATAAAGACGAAGTTGTGATTAAAGCAATTGCTGTAGACAGTATCGAACAGGGTGGCGCATTTACAATAGTTTCAAATGATGGATTTATTAAACAAACAACTTTAGCAGATATAGTGCCAAAAGCCTATAAAAAGAAGTCTTCGATGGCCATTAAGCTTAAAAAAGATGTGAGCTACGTTGTTAATGTTACATACTTCCAAAATGTTCAAAACCAAAATGTACTATTGTTGTCACATAATGGTGTCGGTTTACGGTATGCGATAAAAGAGGTGCCAGAAATCGGTTCCCGTACCTCTGGTGTCAAAGCAATGGATTTACGTGCTGATGACACAATCAAAGCTGCACTGTTTATTACTGATAATGAACAAAGTGTTGCTATTGTTGCTGAAAATGGCGCATTTAAGTATATGCCAGTATCGTTAATTAATCATTCAAAGCGTGGTAATAAAGGCGTTCTCATTTTCACACAGAAGAAAACTGTGGCTTATAAAGTTGCCACGGCGACAATATTTGATAGCGATGTGAAAGCACTGTCTATTTTGACAAAGCGTTATCAAGTTCAAGAATTACAATTAAGCGATTATCATGAGTCACAACGTATTGGCAATGGACAGTACGTTATTGACACTGATAAAAATGGTGAACCGTGGATTATAAAACCGCTAACAATTTCTGAGACAAAATGATTAGTTTTTGTTAAAATAAGAATATAAAATGCTAGGAGATAAACTAATGGCTAAGACTTTAGTTTTTGGGCACAAGAACCCAGATACAGATACAATCGCATCAGCAATCGCTGCAAGTTATTTATTGAACCAACAAGGGCAGGATACAGAAGCAGTCGCACAAGGTGAACCCAACGCTGAAACGCAATTCGCGTTAGATTATTTTAAAGTTAAGCCACTTCGTGTGATTTCTGAGGCTGATACAGAGACAGTTGTTTTAGTTGACCATAATGAAGCTGCACAGTCAATTGATAATTTAGCTGACGTTACCGTGGAAAACATTTACGATCATCACAAGTTTTCGTTCACAAATTCTACACCCCTGTATATCACTGCTAAGCCATGGGGCTCTGTAGCAACTATTTTGTACTATGAGTTCAAACAAGCAAATATTGTTATCCCTGCAGAAATTGCCGGTCTATTAGCTTCAGCAATTATATCTGACACGTTATTACTCAAGAGTCCAACCACAACATCATACGACCAACCTGCTTTGGAAGAATTAGCTAAGATTGCCGGTCTTGAAGATTATGTTGCCTATGGTTTAGATTTATTGAAAGCTGGAACAGATTTATCGTCACGCACTGACAAAGAATTAATTGATGGTGATGCCAAATCATTTGAAATGGGTGGGCACCAGTTCCGAATTGGTCAAGTCAATACTGTTGATATTGATGAAGTATTATCTCGTCAGGCAGGAATTGAAGCAGCAATTGCAGAGGAAGGTTATGAAGACTTTTTGTTTGTGATTACTGATATCTTGAATTCAAACTCTAAAGGCTTGTACATTGGGGATGCTGCTCAATCAATCGAAGCAGCGTTTGATCAAAAGCTTGACAATAATGTAATTGATCTACCTGGTGTTGTTTCTAGAAAAAAGCAAGTAGTTCCACCATTGGAAAACCAATTCTAAAAAATAAGTAATAAATACGATCCATTCAAATTGTGAATTTTTTGTGGATAAAATGTTAATAAATTTATTCATAGACCTTTACACTGGTAATCGGTTCATGTATAATAGTTATTTGTATTGACAAGCAAATAAAAATTTTAAGAAAAACACTAAGGAGTAAGGATTATGCGTATCCACGTCGTTCTAGGAAATGATGAAACTGGTGAGCGTATCTACTTGACGTCTAAAAACCGTCGTAATACGCCTGACCGCCTTGAGTTAAAGAAGTACTCACCAAAACTTCGCAAAGTAGTAACATTTAAGGAGATTAAGTAATGGCAAAGAAGTCAAAAATTGCTAAGGCACAAAAGCGTGAAGCTTTGGTTGCAAAGTATGCTGACAAGCGTGCAGCATTGAAGGCTGCAGGTGATTATATTGGATTGGCAGCTTTGCCAAAGGACTCATCTCCAGTACGTGTTCATAACCGTGATTGGATTGATGGTCGTCCACACGCTTACATGCGTGAATTTGGAATGTCACGTTTGAACTTCCGTCAATTAGCACACAAGGGTCAAATTCCTGGTGTTCGTAAGGCTTCTTGGTAAAAAGAACTAGTAGTCTATCTTTAGTTCCTTTATCTGAAGGTCTAGTAAAAAGCCCCAGCTTGCGGGCTTTTTTACGTTATTGAAGTAAATTCGCTGTAATTTGCACTATTTTAATAAATAGGGTATACTAAATATAGTTAATTTACATAGCAATTGTAAATGGGCGGGTCACTTGAAAAAGTGGCCGGCTCATTTTTTATGGGATTAGCACGCTTATTGTCAATATAAGATAGTGTTAACGCTATATTAGTAAACGTAATTGACAAAACTATTCATCGAAAGGGGAAAATAAATGGCAAACAAAACCGAACAGACAGTTACTGACTTGATTTCGCCAATCATTGAGGCAAATAATGATTTACTGTGGGATTTAACGTTTACCAAAGAAGGTGGACAGAGAGTTCTACGAATTTTGCTGGATAAACCTGATCATCAGTTTATTACGATGAATGATCTGACACTATTCACGCAAGAAGTTAATGACTTGTTAGATGCTGTAGATCCAGATCCAATTCCCGAAGCCTATGTTTTAGATATTTCATCACCAGGCGCTGATCGGCCATTGAAGGAATTATGGCATTTTGAGTGGGCTAAAGAGGCCAATGAAAATATTTTAGTATCCTTGTTTGTTGCCAAAGAAGGTCAAAAAAAGTGGCAAGGAAAAATTGCTGATTTAAACAAAGACGGCTTGACGCTGACGACAACCAATGGGCGTTTGCCATTAACCTTTGACGAAATAGCTAAAGCAATACTGGATGTCCAGTTTTAAATCGTTAAAAATGGAGAAAATCAAATGAGTAAAGAATTAGTGGAAGCACTTAATGCTCTTGAATCAGAACGAGGAATTGATCGTTTAGTTGTTGTCGAAGCACTTGAGGATGCACTGAAAGCTGCATACAAGAAGCAATACAATACTGCTGATAATGTCGAAGCAACATTTGACGATAAAAAGGGCAACATTAGTATTAAACAAGTAAAACACGTTGTTTTAGATGATGATTTTGAAGATGAAGAAATAGAAATTTCATTATCCGATGCATTGACAATTAATCGAGCATATGAAGCGGGAGATGAGATTCGCTTTGATGTTACACCAAAAGACTTTGGTCGTATGGCGGCACAAGCCGCAAAGCAAGTGATTGTACAAAAAATGCGTGAAGCTGGTCGACAAGCAATTTATAATAAGTTTTCTGATTACGAAGATGAAATTATAACGGGTGAAGTGGACCGACAAGATGCACGATTCCTATATGTGAATTTGCCTGGTAATCAAGAAGCCGTAATGGCACCGAACGATCAAATGCCCAATGAGCGTTATCATATGGGAGATCGTATTAAGGTATTGGTTAACAAAGTCGAAAACAATGCTAAAGGACCGCAAGTTTTTGTATCGCGGACAGCGGCTGATTTGGTTAAGCGATTGTTTGAACAAGAGGTGCCTGAAGTTTATGATGGTACCGTTCAAATTATGTCAATTGCGCGTGAAGCTGGTGACCGTTCAAAAATTGCCGTCTATACGCATGATGCTGACTTAGATCCAGTTGGAGCCATGGTTGGTCAACGTGGCACACGCGTACAAAGCGTTGTTAACGAACTAGCTGGTGAAAATATGGATATTGTGGAGTGGGTTGAAGACGAAGCACAATACATTGCGAACGCTTTGAATCCATCAGAAGTAACCGATGTCATTTTTGATCCAGCTAACGACCGTGCGGTAACGGTTATTGTTCCAGATAATCAACTGTCTCTAGCAATCGGTAAAAAAGGTCAAAATGCTCGTTTAGCAGCACGTTTAACCGGATTCAAGATTGACATTAAATCTGAAAGTGAAGCAGCAACTAGCTTAGATCCAACACCAGCTGCTACAACTGTTGACGAAAACGAAGAATAATTTGAAAGGAAATATGATTATAAATTCCTTGATTTATGATCATACTGGTACATATGAAACCTCGTAAAATACCAATGAGAAAAGACATTGTAACGGGTGAAATGTTTCCTAAAAAAGAACTCGTTCGAGTTGTACGTAGTAAAGAAGGTGACGTGACTTTAGATCCAACTGGTAAAGCCAATGGTCGCGGCGCTTATGTTAGCCTAGATGTGAAAAATGCAAAAATGGCTAAGGAAAAGCGTATCTTTGATAGCGCATTTGGTGTGAAAGTCGCAGATGAATTCTACGATGAACTCATTGCTTACGTTGACCATCAACAAGCACGTCGGGAGTTGTTTGGTGATAAATAAAGATGACCAAATATTGAATTTAGTTGGTTTAGCAATGCGTGCTGGTAAACTGGTACTTGGAACAGAACCTACGCTATCAGCTATTCGTGGACAAAAGGTTTTTCTAGTTTTCTTTCCTAGTGATGGTGGCAAAAGCCAAGCAAAAAAATTCACCGACAAATCAAACTTCTATAATATCAAACTAGTACAAGACTATACTAAAAAGCAATTAACAGATGCTATTGGTGTTAACCGAGGCGTTTTCGCCATTGCTGATCAAGGTTTTAGTCGCAAAATCAAACAATTAATTTCAGAAAAGGAGCGGAACTAAATGACAGAAGAAAAGAAATTCTCAGGTTCAAACCGTCCTGCACGAAAACAGGCAGTCCCAGAACGTAAGGAATTGCCCGCATCACAACGTCGTCATGCGGCAAAGTTAGCAGATGGTACGACGCCAGCCCAAGGAGGCTCACGTCCAAGTCGTCCTGCACGTCCTAACAATAGCAATCATAATCGTCCAAATACTGGTGGCCAAAACCAAAATCGTAATAACCAGGGCCGTGCGAATACATCTACTGGTGGCCAAAACCGTCCAAATAATGGTGGAAATCGTAATAATCGTCCAGGATCACGTGTTGCGCCTGCTGAAGGTCGTCCAATGATTCGAGAGAAGAAAAATTGGTCAACAAAGCCACGTGAAGGGCAAGTCGATTATTCTGCTAAGCCGGATAACAGCTTGAAGCAATATGTGAATGAAAATGAAAAAAAGCGTCAAGCTTCTGCAGCTGCTAAACAGCCTAAAAAACCAGCTACAGCAACTAAACCAGTCGTAAAAAAGGAAACTAGTGCAGCTAAACCAGCTACTGCATCAGCAACCACTGGTACTGGAAAGTTTGGTGGTGCGCTTGCTTCTGGCAACAATTCTGCGCGTAATAACTCACGTAAGCGTAATACTAATGGTACTGGTCAACAAACACCACGCCGTAATGATCGTCCACGTGGTTCTAAAAAGTCACGTCGTATTGCTGCCAAACACCAGCCAACAACTCCAGCAACAGTACGTAAAGAACAACCGTTACCAGCAGTTTTGGAATATCGTGTTGGTATGAACGTACAAGATTTGTCAAAGTTGTTGCATCGCGATACAGCAGAAATTATCAAAAAGTTATTCTTACTAGGCATTGTTACAAATCAAAACCAGAGTTTAGATGAAGACACAATCGAAATTTTGGCAGCTGACTATGGTATCGAAGCACAAGTAAAAGAAGAAGAAGATGTTGCCGATATTGACCGATTCTTTGATGATGAAAATATTGATGAGAGCAAGTTAGTTTCTCGTCCGCCAGTTGTGACGATCATGGGACACGTTGATCATGGTAAGACAACATTGTTGGATTATCTACGTAATTCCCATGTTACTGAAGGTGAAGCGGGCGGTATCACACAACATATTGGTGCATACCAAACACGTATTAGTGATAAATTAATTACATTCTTGGACACACCAGGACACGCTGCCTTTACAGAAATGCGTGCACGTGGTGCTAATGTAACCGATTTGACAATTCTTGTTGTTGCTGCTGATGATGGTGTTATGCCACAGACAATTGAAGCCATTAATCATGCTAAAGCAGCGGGAACACCAATCATTGTTGCTGTTAACAAAATTGATAAGCCTGGAGCAAATCCTGACGATGTCATGAATCAGTTAATGGCTTATGACTTAGTGCCTGAAGAGTATGGTGGTGACACAATTTTCGTTAAAATTTCGGCTAAGTTTGGTCAAAATGTTGACGAACTACTTGAAATGATTTTGTTGCAAGCTGAAGTTTTGGAATTGAAAGCAAATCCTGATATGCCAGCGCGTGGTTCAGTAATTGAAGCTCGCTTGGATAAGGGACGTGGACCAGTTTCTACTGTTCTTGTACAACAAGGAACAATGCATGTTGGTGATCCGATTGTTGTTGGTAATACGTATGGTCGCGTACGTACAATGACAAACGAGCGTGGTGTTGAGCTGTCAGAAGCTTTGCCTGCGACGCCTGTCCAAATTACTGGTTTGAATGGCGTGCCACAGGCTGGTGATCGTTTCATCGTTATGGCTGATGAAAAGACAGCTCGTGCAGCAGGTGAAGAACGTGCAAAACGAGCACAAGAAGCAGTCCGCAATTCAGGATCAGTTGTTACTTTGGATACATTGTTCAATACAATGGCTGAAAAAGCGATGAAGACGGTTCCAGTTATTGTTAAAGCTGATGTTCAAGGATCAGTCGAAGCACTTTCTGGATCACTGAAAAAGATTGAAGTTGACGGTGTCCGTGTTGATATTATCCATACTGCTGTTGGTGCGATTAATGAATCCGATGTTACTTTGGCTGAAGCATCTGGCGCAATTATTATTGGATTTAATGTTCGTCCTACACCTTTGGCAAAATCACAATCTGATTCTGAAAAAGTTGATATTCGTTTCTACAATGTTATCTATAACGCAATTGACGATGTTGAAGCAGCTATGAAGGGCCAACTTGAACCTGTATACGAAGAAAAGGTTATTGGAAAAGTCGAAGTTAAAGAATTGTTCAAATTCTCTAAGGTCGGAACAATTGCCGGTGCCATGGTTGAAGAAGGTAAAATTACTAAGGACTCTAAGGTACGTGTTATACGTGATAATGTAGTTGTGTTTGACGGTGAAGTTGGTTCATTGCAGCGTGGTAAAGATGCAGTTAACGAAGTAAAGATGGGATTTGAATTCGGATTTACAGTGGCCAAATTTAATGATGTTCACGCAGGGGACGTTGTTGAAGCCTACGTAATGGAAGAAGTTAAACCTAAGTAAGAGAACAACTACGTTGAATATTTTGGTCAGTTGTGTCTGTTAATAAAAAGAAAGAGAAGGCAAAATAGTTATGGCAAATCCACAACGTGCAGGTCGTCTCGCTCAAGAAGTACAACGTGATGTTACCGATTTATTACTTAAGCGTATTAATGATCCGCGAGTAAAAGAGGTTACAGTAACAAGCGTTGAATTGTCTGGTGACTTGCAGATAGCAACAATTTATTATTCCATTTTATCTGATTTGGCCAGTGATGCTAAGAAAACTCAAGCCGGCTTGGAAGCTGCCAGTGGATTAATTCGTAAAGAATTAGGTTCACGATTGACAGTTTACAAAACACCGGAATTGAAGTTTGTGCGTGATACGTCTGTTCAATATGGCAATCATATTGAGGACTTGATTCGCAAGCTGCATACTGAAAATTAATAAATTATGAAATATTGGGCGCTCTCCATTAGGATGAGCGCTTTTTGTGTTAAAATAGTTCTATACAATTAATTTTGAAAGAAAATGAGACTTAATATGACTAATCCAACTCAACCCTTCAATTCTATAGTATTGGATATGGCGCCTGACAAACTATTGGATTTTCAATTAAAAGTTCGTGATATTCCAGATATTTTACGGTTAACCTTTGGTGAGCCTGGTTTTGCTGTTGATGAACGTATCAAGCAAGCGACTACTGATGCGATTACAAACGATCGCTCCCACTACGCTGAAAGCCAAGGTGAAACAGATCTGAGAATGGCTGCTGTTGCGTATTTTAATCGTGAGTATCATTTAAATTATGATGGTCCAGAAAATATTATCATTACACAAGGTGTGAGTGAAGCCATAAACGTTACATTTCAAACTCTCTTGAATGATAACGATGGATTATTGGTACCAGAACCAGCCTACGGACCTTATTTTTCTTCTCTTGATTTGGCACATGGTGTGCGTTTGTCCATTGATACGACAGTAAACGATTTCAAACTAACACCTGACATGGTTGAAGAAGCCATCCAAAATGCGACAGTACCTGTTAAAGCGATTTTAATGAATTATCCAACGAATCCTACAGGAGTAACTTATTCACGTGATGAGATTGTTGCATTAGCTGAAACATTTACAAAGCATAATTTGTGGGTTATTTCGGACGAAATTTATTCCGTCCTGACCTACGATCAAGAACATGTATCTTTTGCTGAGTATATTCCTGAACGTACAATTTATATTAATGGTTTATCAAAATCTCATGCAATGACAGGCTACCGTGTAGGATTTATTTTAGGTCAAGCTGAAACAATTGCACAATTGCAAAAGACACATGGAGCGTTGGTTTTTGCTGTACCTACATTTGTTCAAGATGCAGCTTTGGTCGCTTTACGTGATGTCACTGATACACCAATAAAAATGCGTGATATTTATCGTCAACGTCGAGATAAGGTGTTAGCACAGTTGCAGGCATTAGGATTTGATGTGGTTGAGCCAGAAGGTGCGTTTTATTTATTTGCTAAATTACCTGCTGATTTAGGTACTGACGGTGATGCGTTTGCTTTACGGTTAGCAAAAGAAGGTAAAGTGGCGGTTATTCCTGGTTCGGCCTTCAGCGATACAGCACAAGCTTACATTCGTATTTCATACGCTGCATCCGATGAAGACTTGGCAGAAGGAATGAAACGAATGACAAAATATATTGAAAAGGTACGCAGCTAAAGATGAACTTCTGGAAACGACTTTTTGGTTCAGAAAAAAAGTTATCACAATTGAAGAGCACAGGTCAAATCAATGCAAATAGATTAGTGCGCAACAATGATGTACCTGTTTTAGTGGCACCAGTGACTGGGGATTTGCAAAAAATTACTGATAGTCACGATGAACAATTCAAAACTAAAACCGGCGTTATGTTAGTGCCACACGGTGGTAATTTAATGGCACCAGTTTCGGGAATTGTTAGTGAATCCACTAATGATTATTTGACGTTAACTGATATTTCAGAACAAACGGTAATTGTAACTGTCGTGGGCACATCAAATGTTGTACGGTTGGCTCAATATGGTGTGGGACAACAACTACATGCAGGTGATGTTATTGGAACGACGAATCAGAAGGTATTATCTGCTGATCATGATGCACTGCGTATTTATGTTGTTTGGGCTAACCAAGCTCTACCAAATATTCGGTATGGTTCCGTGTACGCAGGTCAAAATGTTTGGCAAGTAGGGGAATTGCAAAATGACAGAGAATCAGATAGTTGATGGTTTGTTAGTTATCAATAAGCCCCGTGGTATGACATCTTTTGATGTTGTCAGTCAAGTACGCCGTATTATTGGGCAAAAAAAGGTTGGTCATGCGGGGACTTTAGATCCCAATGTTGATGGTGTCCTAGTAGTTGCTTTAGGGAAAGCAACGAAATTGATTGATGAACTGCAAACACGGCCCAAAAGTTATATTGGTGAAATTACCTTAGGTTTTTCAACAGAAACAGAAGACCTTGATGGTAGGATTGTTAATCAACAGGATATCGTAACTCCTTTCTCAAACCAAAAAATTGATCAAGCGATACAGCAATTAAATGGTGAAATCACACAAAAACCACCTATGTACTCTGCTGTAAAAGTTAATGGTAAGCGTCTCTATGAGTATGCCCGAAATGGTGAGACTGTTGAACGTCCAGTTCGTAAAGCAGTAATCCATGACTTTAAACGGACGTCTAGTATTAAATTTATCGATGGTAAGCAGATATTCAATTTTGAAGCCACTGTTTCCAAAGGTACGTATATTCGTACTTTAGCTGTAGACACAGGTAAAACAATTGCTGTCCCGGCAACAATGACAGCATTAACTCGAACGATGGGAAGCGGCTTTAACATTTCTAAAGCCCACGACCTTGATTTTTTGTCCACATTAGCGTACGAAGAAGTATTAAAACATGTAATACCTATTAAAGAAGTATTGAAGTGGCCAACTAAAAATTTGAGTGAAAGTGAATGGTTTGCTGTAAAAAATGGTCAGAAAATTTCTAGTTGGCCCGAAAACAACAGTTATTTACAACTATACTATCAAAACAAACTGAAAGCAGTATATCACTATGATGAGACTGAGCAATTATGGCGTTCTCGTTATGTATTTGATAACCAATGACTATGACAGAATTAATTCGTTTACATTATCCAAACTTAGATATTAAAAAGCCGGTTCAACAGGTCGTTGTAATGGGCTTTTTTGACGGTGTTCATCGCGGGCATCAAGCTGTTTTAGCTCGTGCGAAAGCAGAAGCTAAAAAACAGAGAGTGCCTTTAGCCGTGCTGACCTATGATCCACATCCAATCGTAGCTTTTCAGACGTTGAAGCAACCATTGCGTTATTTAACACCGCTAGCTGAAAAGAAGTCCATTATGAGTCAGCTTGGTGTTGATCGTGTTTACGTCATGCAGTTTACTTCTAAACTTGCCAAATTAGATGGTCAACAGTTTGTAGATGAGGTAATTATGCAACTGAACCCTGTTACGGTGGTAGCAGGGTTTGATCATTCATATGGTGCCGCTGGGACATATAGTGATATGACACATTTAGCGACATATGCAACTAATCGTTTTGACGTTGTTGTTGTGTCAGAATTTGATGACTGCAATCAAAAGGTTTCCTCTTCAACAATTCGATCTATGCTAGATCAGGGGAATGTAGATGGCGCCGCACAGCAACTTGGTCGCTTTCATTCGACAACAGGTATAGTTGTTCATGGCGAGGCTAGAGGTCGTGAATTAGGCTTCCCAACTGCTAATATAAAAACGCCGGAAAAAGAATGGTTGCCCGGCATTGGTATTTATGCCGTAAAAATAAAAATATATGATACTTGGTATATAGGAATGGCTAGCATCGGACGTAATGTCACGTTTGGTGATGCTCGTCCAATTACAGTTGAAATTAACATTCTAGATTATCAAGAAGAAATATATGGTGAATTTGTTCAAATACAATGGTGTCACTATTTGCGCGGTGAAGAAAAATTTGAAAATACTCAATTACTGATAAATCAACTGAATGAAGATGCAAGACAAACAAGGCATTATTTTAATACAAAAGTGTAAAAGTGCAGGTTATTGGCACTCTTATAAAAAGAGTGCTAATAGTACTTGCATTTTTTCTTAAATAGTGTATTATAATAAGTGTTAGCAGTTAGATATAGTGAGTGCTAAAAGGAGTCGATAATATGGCGCTAACAGAACGACAAAAGTTAATCTTAACCGCCATTATTTATGAGTATACACAGCGTGAGCATGCGGTTGGTTCAAAGAGTTTGCAAGAACATCTAGACATTAAAATCAGTTCCGCTACAATTCGTAATGAAATGGCGGCATTAGAATCCGATGATCTTATAAAAAAAATGCATACCTCTGCTGGTCGGGTGCCATCATATGAAGGGTATCGTTATTATTTAGATCACCTGATGATGACACGCAAAGCCACTAATCGCGATGTGCAAGCTGTCATTCAATCATTCCGTGGGAACTTCCATGAGATAGATGATTTACTAGACGAAGCAGCTAGCACATTATCAAATTTAACTGGCTATACTGCCTTGATTTTAAAGCCAAGGCGAATTGATATCAAGGTTTCAGGTTTTCGATTGGTCCCCTTGGAGGGGCACCAGTTGATTGCAGTATTGGTCACTAATGATGGTAAAGTAACTAGCCAGACATTTAAATTGCCAAATGAAATGGCGATTGAATCGTTAGAAAGTATGGTCTCATACATCAATGACCAGATGGTCGGTCGACCAATCAATGATGTACTGCGTATGATGCAGTCTGATGAGTTACCTACGCAAATGAGTCGCGTGATTAAAACACCCGCTGCTTTTTTGCAACTCTTTGGCGACGTATTGGCACGATCGAATGGTGATAACGTTCATATAGGCGGACGTTTAAATGTTTTAGACTTTAGTAAAGAAACAGATATCACTGATGTGAAACCTCTGTTGGAATTTTTGAACAATGCTGAGGATGTTAGACAAATTGCTTCGCCAACGAGAGATGTTCAAGTCAAAATTGGACGTGAGATTGGTGAACCATTACTTTCAGAATTCAGTTTGATTACGCGTGGATTTTTGGTACCTAATCAAGGAAGTGGTATTATTGCTTTACTTGGTCCGATTCCGATGCCATATAGTACCAATACGTTGATTACAGACGCGTTTGGTGAAGCGTTAAGTCGCAAAATGATTGAATATACATAGCTAGGAGGTCACACCTGTGACAGAAAAAAACGAAGAAATTGTAGAAGATAAGAACATTTCCAATCAAACTGATGAAAAGTTAACTGAGGAAATTGAATCTGAAGCTGATGATTTACAGGTGGAACCTGATCCACAACAAGCGGAAATTGATAAGCTAACAGAACAAGTTACCAACCTTGAAGAAAAGTTATTACGTTCACAAGCAGAGATTCAAAATATACAACAACGTAATGCACGTGAACTACAAAGTGTACGCAAGTATGATGGACAAAAATTAGCCAGTGCAGTATTGCCAGCTGTTGATAATTTGGAAAGAGCGCTTCAAGTTGACGCTAACGATGAAGTGTCGAAGCAAATTAAAGCAGGTGTGGAGATGACACTTAAGACGCTGAATCAAGCTTTAACTGACAATGGTATTACGTCAACAGGTAAAGTTGGTGCGCCTTTTGATCCAACCAAACATCAAGCAATTCAAAGTGTTGAGTCAGATGAAGTTGAATCTGATCAGATTGCACAAGTTTTGCAAAAAGGTTATGTACTACAAGATCGCGTAATTCGACCAGCAATGGTTGCAGTGGCAAAATAAGTACTATTTTGCATGGTGATTCAATCGATGAGATACTACACCTTAAAAAGTTAAAAACGATTTTAAAAGTAAAGGAAGAATATACATATGTCAAAAATTATTGGTATTGATTTAGGAACAACAAATTCAGCTGTTGCCGTCCTCGAAGGTGGCAAACCCAAGATTATTACAAACCCAGATGGTGGTCGTACAACACCTTCAGTTGTTTCATTTAAAAATGGTGAAAACCAAGTCGGCGATGTGGCAAAGCGTCAAGCAATTACAAACCCTGATACGATTATCTCAATCAAGTCTCACATGGGTGAAGCCGGGTATAAAGTTAATGCCAATGGTAAGGACTATACACCACAAGAAATTTCAGCGATGATTTTGCAATATATCAAGGGTTATGCTGAAGATTACTTAGGTGAAAAGGTCGAAAAAGCCGTTATCACCGTCCCAGCGTACTTCAACGATGCACAACGTCAAGCTACTAAAGATGCTGGTAAGATTGCTGGTTTGGAAGTAGAACGTATCATTAACGAGCCTACAGCTGCTGCGTTGGCATATGGTTTGGACAAGTTGGATAAGGATGAAAAGATTCTCGTCTATGACTTGGGTGGTGGAACATTTGATGTTTCAATTCTCGAATTAGGAGATGGCGTGTTTGAAGTTTTGTCAACCAATGGTGATACGCATCTTGGTGGTGATGACTTTGATAACAAGGTTATTGACTATTTGGCAGAACAATTTAAGTCAGAAAATGGTGTTGATTTAACGGATGATAAATTAGCATTGCAACGTTTGAAAGATGCCGCAGAATCTGCTAAGAAGACTTTGTCATCTGCAAACGAAGCTCAAATTGATTTGCCATTCATTGCTTCAAGTGATAACGGTCCTTTGCACTTGCAAACATCTTTGACACGTGCAAAGTTTAACGAATTAACAGCCGATTTGATTAAGAAGGCTGAACAACCTGTTTTGAGTGCTTTGAAAGATGCTGGATTATCATTCTCTGACATCGATGAGGTCATCTTGAACGGTGGTTCAACTCGTATTCCAGCCGTACAAGAATCTGTTAAGAAGATGACAGGTAAGGAACCTAACCACTCAATTAACCCTGATGAAGCTGTTGCTTTGGGTGCTGCTGTTCAAGGTGGAGTCATTACTGGTGATGTTAAGGATGTTGTTTTGCTTGATGTTACACCATTGTCATTGGGTATTGAGACAATGGGTGGTGTGTTCACTAAGTTAATTGAACGTAACACAACAATTCCAACTTCAAAGTCACAAGTCTTCTCAACAGCAGCTGACAATCAACCAGCCGTTGATATCCATGTGTTGCAAGGTGAACGCTCAATGGCTGCCGACAACAAGACATTGGGTCGTTTCCAATTAGCAGATATTCCAGCCGCACCACGTGGTGTGCCTCAAATTGAAGTGACATTTGACATTGACCGTAATGGTATTGTTAATGTTTCTGCTAAGGACTTAGGAACGCAGAAGGAACAAAAGATTACAATCCAAGCTGCTGGTGGTTTGTCAGACGAAGAAATTGAAAAGATGATGAATGACGCCAAGGCGAACGAAGAAGCTGATGCTAAGAAGAAAGAAGCTGTCGATACACGTAACGAAGCCGATCAATTGATTTTCCAAACTGAAAAGACTTTGGAAGAAGTTGGTGACAAGTTGGGTGATGATGAAAAGAAGCCAACGCAAGACGCTTTGGAAGCTTTGAAGAAAGCTAAAGAAGATGCCGCAGCTGATGATGCTGATTTGACAGATTTGAAGGCTAAGTCAGAAGAATTGACTAAGGTAGCCGGAGAATTGGCAATGAAATTGTATCAACAAGCAGCACCAAAGGACGGTGCTGAAGGAGATGCAAATTCTGCCGACGATAACACAGTTGATGGCGATTTTGAAGAAGTTGATCCAAACAAGGATGACAAGAAGTAATATATTTTAAAACAAACCGCATTCATTGAGTGCGGTTTGTGTACATAAATTAGAAGGAGCGGGCGCGTGAATAACACTGAATATTATAACCGTCTCGGCGTTAGTAAAGACGCTAGTCAAGATGAAATAAAAAAGGCTTATCGTAAGCTATCCAAAAAATACCATCCGGATTTGAACCATGAGTCTGGTGCTGAAGAAAAGTATAAAGAAGTTCAAGAAGCTTTTGAGACACTCGGTGACGAACAAAAACGAGCTCAGTATGATCAGTTTGGCCCAAATGGTGGGCAAGGTGGCTTCGGCGGTCAAGGTGGTTTTGGTGGTCAAGGCGGATTCAATGATTTTTCAGATTTGGGTGATATTTTCAGTCAAATGTTCGGTGGCGGCTTTGATCCTAATCGACCACGCAAAGGACAAGACTTGCAATATCGCATGAATTTGACTTTTGAGGAAGCCATTTTTGGTAAAGAAACGACTATTAAGTTTAATCGTGGAGATGGTAAGCAACACGAAATTAAGGTTACTGTACCAGCTGGTGTTGAAACCGGTCAGCAAATGCGTTTGAGTGGACAAGGTGAAAGTGGTGTTAATGGTGGACCACAAGGAGACCTGTTCGTTGTCTTCCAAGTATCACCATCAAGAGATGGGTTTGAACGTGATGGTGCAGATGTTTACTTAGAACAAAAGATAAGCTTTGTGACAGCAGCATTGGGTGATGAAATTCAAGTCAAGACCGTTCACGGTGAAGTGAAATTGAGAATCCCAGCAGGTACTCAAACAGGCAAACGTTTCCGGTTGAGTGGTAAGGGTGCTCCACGTTTGCGTGGAAATGGACACGGAGATCAATTTGTTATTGTAACTGTCGAAGTACCGACACGACTTAATAAAGATCAGAAAAAAGCGTTGGAGGCTTTCAAAGAAGCGACTGACGGTACAACTAAGAAAAAAAGTTTCTTCGATAAGTTGTAATCAAAAAGCTCTGCAGAGAATTACTGCAGAGCTTTTTGATTGGCCAAATTAGTCAATATATTTTGTATCTTCATCGACTTCCCAAGGCGATTGCATATTGATGTGATCATAATATAAGTGCCCGTGTAAGTGGTCAATTTCATGTTGAAAAACAATAGCAGGATAATCGCGCAATTTAATTGTTTGTTTATTACCGTTTTCATCTTGATAGCGAACCGTTATTCGATAAGCACGAGGAACAAAGCCTGGTACATCTTCATCAACTGACAGGCAACCTTCACCAACATTTAAGGCACCGCGTTTGACGGATTCTGAAATAATTACCGGATTGAAAATTGTACCTTTAAAATAAGGTTCGCCGGTTGTGTCTTCTGGGTCGAGTGCAGGTATTAAAATTGATGACATGCTCAAAGAGTAGCCTACTTGTGGAGCAGCTAATCCAACACCTGGACGTAGACCGTATTTCTCATTTTGTTTTTCATCTTGAGATACAACTAAATATGCCATCATATCTTTAGCAAGTTGTGCATGTTCTTCATTCAAAGGGAAAGGAACGGACGCAGCCGTCTTTCGCAGGACGGGATCTCCGTCCCGTGTGATTTTATCCATAGTAAATCTGATTGTCATTTTTTTTACCTCATAATCTAGTATATCAAACGTTATAACATGTTAAAATAACATTATGAATGAAAATTATGTATTACCAATCGATGGTGATTGGACAACCCAAGATATTATTATTGTAACAAATTTTATAAATAGTGTATTAGATATTTATGAAAAAGGAACTTCTCGTGCAGAGGTATTAAAAAATTACGATGCATATAGAAAAATAATGCCTGCCAAAAGTGAGCAGAAAAAATTTGATAAAGATTTTGAACGCCAAACTGGACATAGTATATACAAAACTATAAAATTTGTTCAAAATTCGACGAAAGACAGAGTACGTTTATGAAAACAATAAGCTCATTCGAAATTCAAGAAATCGACCAAACTGTGTTAACGTGGCTTGATGAATTACAAAAGTCTACAATGGCAGCGATGAATCAGCATTTAGACGTAGCTACTAAAAACGATGCACGTGATTTAGTAACGAATGTTGATAAAAGCAATGAGCAAGTAATCAACACGTATATTCGAAATTTCGATCCGGATGCACAAATTGTGAGCGAAGAAGGATTTGGTGATAGACCAATTAGTATGGTTGGTCATGTATGGTTTGTCGATCCAATTGATGGTACTATGAATTTTTATAAGCAGCACGATGACTTTGCGATTATGATAGCACTTTATGTTGATAATCAGCCTATTTTGGGATGGATTATGGATGTGGTAAATAATATTGTTTATCATGGTGGTCCTCAAATCGGTGTTTTCGCTAATCAATTGCGTTTAGATCCGCCAGAAAATGATGCACTCAACCAAGGAATTGTGTTATTGAGTGGTGCGCGCTTGCTCTATGGTATGTTTGGATATGACGAAATTGCTAAAAATGCTTTGGGATACCGTGTTATTGGTGCTGCTGGCCCGTCTTTTATCCGTGTCTTAAGAGGCCAGGCTGTAGGCTATTCTTCAAAAATGATGTCATGGGATTTTGCTGCTGGCCAGGTTTTAGCAAAAACTTTAGGATTAATCGTTTCAGACATTGACGGAAAGCAGTTAGATATGTTATCATCTAACATAGTATTAGTTGCTACGAATCGAGCGCATCGCGATATTTTGGCGTTGCATAGAAGCTAGGGAACGAAGTGTCCCTAGCTTTTGTATGTGGCAGCATTTAAATTAAAGGAGTACTAGAAAATTGGCAAATCGCGAAGACATTCGTAACATCGCTATCATTGCCCACGTCGATCACGGGAAGACGACGCTGGTTAACGAACTTTTGAAGCAATCAGACACATTGGATTCACGCAAGGAATTGGGTGATCGTGCAATGGATACTAACGATATTGAAAAAGAACGTGGTATCACTATCTTGTCAAAAAACACAGCCGTGAAGGTTGGGGACAAGCAAATTAACATTTTGGATACACCTGGACACGCGGACTTCGGTGGTGAAGTTGAACGTATCATGGGTATGGTTGATGGTGTTTTATTGGTCGTTGATGCTTTTGAAGGTACAATGCCACAAACTCGTTTTGTGTTGAAAAAAGCTTTCGAACAACATTTAACACCAATCGTTATCGTTAACAAGGTCGACCGTCCTGGTGCACGGCCTGAAGAAGTCGTTGACGAAGTATTGGATTTGTTTATTGAATTAGGTGCTGATGAAGAAGATTTGGACTTCCCAGTTATCTTTGCTTCAGCAATGAACGGTACGTCTTCTTTGTCACCAAATGTTGATGATCAAGAACATACAATGAAGCCAATTTTTGATGCTGTCTTTAATACAATTCCTTCACCAGTTGATAATTCAGATGAACCACTACAATTCCAAGTTGCGATGCTGGATTATAATGACTTCGTTGGTCGTATCGGCATTGGTCGTGTTAAGCGTGGAACAATTAAAATTGGTGACAACGTTGAAGTTTTGAAGTTAGATGGTTCAGCACAAAGTTTCCGTGTAACTAAGCTTGCTGGCTTCATTGGATTAGATCAAGTAGATATTCAAGAAGCTAAAGCTGGTGATTTGATTGCTGTCTCTGGTATGGAAGATATCTCTGTTGGTGAAACTGTTGCAGATCCTGCACATCCAGATGCACTACCAATTTTACGTATCGACGAGCCTACTTTGCAAATGACATTCCGTCAAAATGATAGTCCGTTTGCAGGTAAAGAAGGTAAGTTTGTTACTGCACGTCAAATCGAAGACCGTTTGCGTCGTGAACTGCATACTGATGTGTCATTGCGAGTTGAAGATATTGGGCAAGCTGGGGCTTGGTCAGTGTCTGGTCGTGGTGAGTTACATTTGTCAATTTTGATTGAAACAATGCGTCGTGAAGGCTTTGAATTGCAAGCTTCTCGTCCACAGGTTATTTACCGTGAAATTGATGGGGTTCAATCAGAACCTTATGAATCAGTTCAAATTGATACACCTGATGAGTATTCATCAACAGTTATTGATTCATTAAACCAACGTAAGGGTGAAATGGTCAATATGGAGTCTGTTGGTAATGGACAAACACGTTTGACTTATATGGCACCTTCACGTGGCTTAATTGGTTACTCAACTGAATTTATGTCAGCTACGCGTGGATATGGTATCTTTAACCATACGTATGCTGAATATCGTCCAGTTGTTCGTAACTGGGAACCAGGACGTCGTAATGGTGCTTTGGTTTCTATTAACCAAGGAACAACTTCAAACTATGCCATCATGGGTGTCGAAGATCGTGGACAAATGTTTGTTGGTGCTGGTGTTGAAGTTTATGAAGGAATGATTGTTGGAATGAATGCGCGTGACAATGATATCTCTGTCAACGTTACAAAGTTGAAGCCACAGTCAAACGTTCGTTCATCAAACAAGGACCAAACTGCTTCAATTAAGACACCACGTATCATGAATTTGGAAGCTTCTTTGGAATTCTTGAATGATGATGAATATGTTGAAGTAACTCCTGAAAATGTACGTATCCGTAAAGCTATCTTGAACACAGCTGAACGTGAAAAGGCTGCAAAGCGTCGTAAGGCATCAGCAAATTAACATTTATTTTAAATTAGTAAGCATCTAATCAGATGCTTCGTTATGGAGCTATGGCACAATCTGGTACTGCAACGGACTCGAAATCCGTCGAGCCGCATTTCGCGGTGTGCGGGTTCAAATCCCGCTAGCTCCTTTCTTACCAGTATTCAAAATAAAAAAGCGTTGTTATATTAACGCTTTTTTATTTTGAATAACTTTAATACAAGGTTAGAAAGTAGCACGGTAGAAGACAAAAACGGTCTTCCTCACTCATATTACAAAAAAAGATTGTGAAAAGGTTATTCTTAAAATCATTCAATCTGAATAGTTTCATCAAAATTTGAAAAGAGTACATGCTTGTGTAAATGGTTGCGACTCCAATTTTCAAGGACATATCTTTTGTGTTGATAATTTTCAAAAAAATTTGATAACTCGAATTTTTGACTTTTTGATCGTCTTAACATTTCGTCCAAAAAAGCCCAGTCAGCATTTTGAGTTTGCAAAGAATAATTTTTCCAATCCATGAAATTGTCTCCTTTTTAAAGTCAGTATCATTTTGGTACCAATAAATAAAGGATATCATAAAAATGGTATATGGGGTACTCTATATGGAATTTATTTTTTCAATATTAAAAATTAAATTTAAATTACTTCAGAAAATACTACAGTAACTTTTTCTTTAAAAATACTATTACTTCTGTTATGATACAGATGAGTTTATTTGTTATTTGGAAAATGTTAATGAAAGTTATTTCGCTCTTTTTGGGGAAAGTAGAATAGTATGATAAATAAAGTTAAGTATATAGTCAGTAAGCATTTAAACATAAGTGTGTGCTTACTTTTTTCATTATTCAGTCTTTTGATTATTTTACCTTATTTGCATGGACCGGCCTATGTTCATCAAGAGGGGTGGGATGGGCGTTTCCATATGGCTCGTGTCGCAGAAAGTTATTTAAATATAAGTCATGGTCATTTGGATCAAGCAATTCCCAGTGTGATGACTAAAACTTTTGGATCATTTGGATATCCACAAAATCTTTTTTACCCAGTAATAACTATGCTGCCAGAGGTGTTCTTGCACATAATCTTTGGAAATGCGTACGCCGGTTATTTAGCATTTATTGCTTTAATCTTTTTTTCAACATTTATGTCAATGTATATTTGTACATTAAAAATAACAAAAAGTCGGTTCATTGCGTTATTAAGTAGCGCGCTATATGGATTTAGTCATTTTACGATTTCTATAACATTGTTTTACCGTAGCTTTGGTGGATCTTTTATTTTTATTTTTATGCCAATTGCTTTTTATGGAATGTATCAGATTGCATTAAAAGACCATAAAAAATGGTGGATACTGTCTTTAGGGGTTGCTGGACTCATTTTATGTGATCTACCTGATGCGGTAGTTGTTGTCCTGATGATGGTCTTTTCATTCTCAATGACATTTACTGTTAAAGAAGCCAAGAAGATCAAATTAACGCGTATATTAAAGTTATTTTATGCAGGAATACTTTCAGCGTTACTTTCAGCGTTTTTCTTAGCGCCACTTCTACAAAATTTGTTGTTTGTTAAAAATATTTCTGTCAATAAACTGCTGCTGTCAAATACCGTTTTACCTACAATGAGTGTATTTTTGACAGATAAGTTGGCTTCGTACAGCTTAGGTTTATCAGGGTTAATTATTGTATTCTTTATTATTAATGGTTGGAGCAAGTTCCACCCTGCTTTGAAATACTTATCAGTTGTTTTACTGATTAATTTAATACTTGTTACTAATATTTTTCCTTGGCCAATTTTTGATAAATATTTAGGGTTCATACAGTTCGTTGGTAGATTTCTTTATACTGCAACTTTTATTTCAGCTTTTCTTGGCGCAATTGCCATCGTTAACATTGTTGAAAATAGAAAAAGTCGCTATGTTCTGATAACACTATTTTGTTTTATTGGATTGCTCTCAGTAACTAGTCTTAATTTTAGTATTAAGCGGAACCCGAATGGCAATGCTGTTAATATAGTTTCTTGGGATGATTTTCAAAATGCTACACTAAATAATTATGTATATGATTATTTGCCACATAATGCATTCAAAATCAAGGATAAGTTAGAACAACATTCTATTCCTTTGATGAATCCAAAGAAAGATATACAACAAACAAGTTGGAAAACAGAATATGGTAGTATACATTATCGCATTGATTCAGTACAAAAGTATACTAATGTTGTTTTGCCAAATATTTTTTACCCTGGATTCACAGTATACGTGAATGGGGAAAAAATGCCTGAAAAATATAATAAAAACAATGCCATCGTTGTTCCTATAGAAAAAGGTATTAGTAAAATTGATGTGAAATATGTGAGGACGCCGGTTCAAATAATTTCATTTTTGATCAGTACCTTTACATTGCTAACTTTAATTATTTTAAAAAACAAAATATTGATTAAACGGTTAACATTGTTTAAAAGCCATCGAACGCATTAGATTATTTAACTATTTTAATTTTGGAGAATAACCCATGTCTTGGATCTTTTTGTTATTTGCCGGTATTTCGGAAATATTATGGTCAACCGCTATGAAGTTAAGTGATGGTTTTTCTAAAGTGGGTTGGGCTATTATTACTGTAGTAGGTCTAATTACTAGCATGCTTTGTCTGCTGCAAGCTGTTAAACACTTATCATTTAGTCTCGCTTACCCAATCTGGACAGGGATTGGCGCTGTTGGTTCAGTCCTTGTAGGGGTTATCCTTTTTCACGATAAATTTTCAAGTGCGACATGGTTCTTTGTTGTTCTGCTAATTATTGCAATTATTGGAATAAAGATGACAGCAGGAGAATAGCATATAAAATTGGCTTTGAGTTGTGACAAGTAAATATCAATGCAGCGACATGTAAAAAACATCCAACTGATATGATGGATGCTTTTTTTATTATGAAATTGTTTTTTTCAATTTATGATAGCTATTCAAACTACCAATAATAAATACGAGTATGCCAGTCCAAATAAAAGCAAACACAATGACCTTATGCCAGTTAAAGGCTTCATGCAAAACAAAAATGGCCATAAGCAATTGAATAGTTGGATTAAGATATTGAATAAAACTCAACGTGATAAAGTCAGTATTTTTATTGGCAACAGCGAATAAGAGTAAGGGGATAACCGTTAAGATACCACTCATAATCAATAGAATTGTAATCTTAGGCTCATTTTGTATCATCACATGTGGAGATAAGAACAGATAAACTAAAGCAATAGGTGCAACGAAGAGGGTTTCCAGTGTTAATGAAATTGTAGCTGGTAAGGGTACTTGTTTTTTGATTAAGCCATAGAAACAAAATGTAGCCGCCATTAGTAGCGTATTTAAAGGTAGTGATCCCGTTTGAATAGTTAGGATGACAACGCCAATAATAACAAGTATTAAGGCGACCATTTTGGACCTTGATAGTTTTTCATGTAAGAAAATAACCGCGACAACCACATTCATTAATGGCATGATGTAGTAAGAAAGACTTGCTTCAGTAGCTTGCTCATGAGTTACCATATCAATATATAAAAACCAGTTAATTGAGATTAGGAAGGCACTCAATATAATCCAACCTATCTTATGATTTTCGATTAATTGGATAATGACGTGCCAAACCTCTTTCCAGCTTTTTTGAAAAGTCAACACCACACTAATGGTCACAAGTGACCAAACAATTCGATAAGCTAGTGTATCCATTGCTGGAACAACACTTAATAGTTCCCAGAACACACCCAGCATGCCCCATAGAAGGTATGCAGACAGGCCAGAAATGATACCTAGATGTTTATTTTCCATAGCTATACTCCCAAATTAAATATAACTATTATAATACTACTTGTGGCAAACCATTGACCAAGTTTATGTTAGGTATTAAATTGCTGTGGATAAATTATAATGCGCTAAAAGGCACAAACTCTTTCGGTTGATCAGAAGGACAGAGTGTTTTTTGCATCCAAAAGTTATCTAACCATTTTCCAGATTTAAAACCTATTTTTTTAAATAAACCAACATTTTCATAACCCATTCTCTCATGGAACTTTTTGCTTGTTTCATTTTCTTCAGTAATGCAAGCAACAATATGAACAACATTTTGCTTTTTTAATATATTTTCAATTTCGGAATATAGCATTTTACCTATTCCGCGATTACGAGCCTCTTGGGCGACGTATACGCTAATTTCAACGGTCCATTTGTACGCACCACGGCTATTGAACTCATGAGCATATGCATAACCTAAAATTGTGTCGTCTTCTTCTATAACGATATAAGGGTATTTCTCAACCGTATTAGTGATTCGGTCTTTAAAATCTTGGATAGTAGGAACATTGTACTCGAAAGTAGAGGTTGTCTTTTCGACGTAAGGTTTGTAGATACTTAATAGTGTCGGTGCGTCTGCTAACTTCACCGTGCGGACATTCATCATATTATCACTCCTAGTTTTGGGATAAAAAATAATAGGTAATCATTTTAACATGAGATATCAGGATAATAAATAGTTAAATGTAGTCAATCTGTTCAAGGAAGTAGGGGTTATTTTCAAATAAGATTCGTTTATTATAAAAAAGCAAAAATAAAAAAAGTGATTGATTAAAATCACTTTTTATTCTTCATGCTTAGCACCAATTTGGTATATGGCTTCTTCGATATTTAAGTCTTTTTTCATTTGAGTAACAATATTTGCACGCTGAGCAGAACTCTTATTGATTGCATTGACAGACATGGTTATAATCGAATCAAATCCAGTATGGAAACGGGATGCGACACTAGCGTCAATGTTGTATTTACCAGTTTGTGCAGCTTTAACAATCGTGACAATACCATTTTGGCCATACAAGGCATCACGAAGTGTCTGTGCATCAGAGCTACTTAAATCTTTGCTGTTTTCGTTAGCAATGGTTTTAGCATCTTTTTCAATTGCTGCCATTGTGCTGTCTTTTTTGTAATTAAATTTGCTTAAATCATTAATCAACCTTTTTATATTTTTACGTGATTCTTGTAAATGAGTATAGTCAGATCTTGGCATGGAAACATCTGCGTACTTTGGCTGTTGATTAAAAGTTATAAAGGCGATGAGCAGCGCTGCAATCACGACACCCAAGGCAATAAATGCTTTTCTCATGTAGTATTCTCCCAATGTTATCTACTGTTAGTATAAATCAATTTAAGATTAAAAAAAACACTTTCATATAACGTAATAAAATGTTATTATATTATAGTACGCGCTGGTAGCTCAGCTGGATAGAGCAGCCGGTTTCTACCCGGCAGGTCGAGGGTTCGAATCCCCCTCAGCGCATTTACACCGTCTTATCACGTATGTTGATAAGACGGTTTTTGTTTGCTTAAGTATTGCTATGTAGGCGTTTGTGAGACGTTTTGTAATTCTTTCTAAATCGTTTAAAATTGTCGGAAATCGTATTTTTTACTACAAATTGATGAGTACAGTGACATTTTATTTGGTTCTGAATTTTGAAAGTAGTTACTTTGTCAGAATAAATTTTTAGGTATTTTAACTATTAATTGAACGCTAACTAGCAATAATGCTAGTGTTGCAAGAGTTATAAGAATCGTATTTTTAAGTCGAAGCAACAGTTCAAGCTATCGTTTTATTTAAACATGAACTAAATCAATCATACTGATTATTGATAGATTTGGTAAGTCAGAAGATAAGAAAAGTAAATAATAAAAAACCGCCAACTGATAATTCGAGTGGGCGGTTTTTTATTATTTGTTAAAGTTTTTTACAAGTGTAAAAAAACTTTAATGTTTATGGCTGAATATTGTGTTTTTTGATTTCCCATATGTTTTAAACAAACCAATTATTAAACTAAAGAGGCCAGCAGACCATCCTACAATTGAAATGATATAAGAGTATTTTATGAATTTAGGGTTATTAATTATAACTGTCACGTGTTTGGTCGCAATATTTCTGATTTCTAAAGTATGTCTATGATTTGTTTTGACAGAGGTTTTACCAGTATCAGTTACAATAACATAATTCATATTGGGATAATACCAAACGGGTAAATTAATTATGCCCTTTTCTGTTTTATCAAAAGTGAATTTGATTTTGTTGGCTTCAAATGCCGTTTCAACATTGGAAATTTTTTTGTTATTAACGAACACTTCGTGATTATTAACAGAATTCATGCGCGAATAAAATTCAGGATCATTTTTAGCTTTTGTCTGAGGTATATACTCAGGGTACGAATATAAGCTGTAAAATACTGGGTCAGACAGCGTTTCATTATCAACTTTTGTATTTTCTCGGTATTTAGGAATTGAATCGAGATGATTTTCTTTTAACGTTTTAACGTCTTTAAAGTTAGGGAAGGCTTTTTTTGCGACGTAATTACTCGTCTGATAGCTGAATGTTATACTGAGGCTAAAAAAGATAATAGGAACTAGAAATCCTACTTTGTCCAGTTTCTTTGCTGTGAATAAAACAAGTGTCATGATAGCTAATATAAATGGTACTAATCTGGTCGGAAATTGAATGATTGACACTGGTGTATTTTGAAGCAATGCCCATGGGAAATATGGTGAAATTAGCAATTGAGCAACAAAAATAAAGAATATGATAATCTTGGCATTTTTATTGAACTGTTTAAGATTTGACAACAGTAATATGTCAGCAATCAATAAAATACCAAATATGGGCGGTGTTGCGGAGCCAAATATTGTAGGATTGGTTAAAGAATGAATCATGGATTCAATATTTAACGTACCAGATGTTAAAGGCATTTCTTGGACAGTTGACAGGTGTGTTTTAGAAAAAGAGAGGATGCTCGTCAAAGTGTGCAGAGATAGCACGATGCTGAATAATGCTGCGCTAATTATTTGAAATAAAAAAATTGATTTACTATTACTTTTTACCATTAAGAAAACAAAATAAATAAAAAGGATGCAAACTAATATAATTGCACTAACAAGGTGGGTGTTTAATACAAAGGACACTGCAAATGCTAAGCTGGTTACGTATATCAAACTGCTGTTTTCAGCTAATTTTTTTAATGATAATACTGATAAAGGTAACAAAAAGTAAACGCTCCATGCACCAAAAAGACTCAGAGATGACGAATAAAAAATATTAATGAAAGTGAACGTTGCCAATACACTAGTAAGTGATTGAATTTTGGATGCATGCAGCTTTTGGAATACAAAGTAGTTTAGGATACTACCTAATAAAATAAAAAGAAAAATAATTGTTTCGTATTGAGCAATTGGTTTTAGGAAAGCTGTCAAAATAATAAATGGCAATAAACTAAAACCTGGATACATACCATTTATGGCTTGGCCAGTATTAGCAAAGGCGTGAATATCAACCATTAGTGGCTGATGGAAAGATTTGATATAAGTTGTCACATCGTATATACGGCTCAAATGAAAGTAAGTATCAGTTCTCCACGTCAATGTAGACTGACAAATTGAAATACCAAATAGTAAACATGCCGATAAAATTATAATAATTACATTAAATATATTGTTGGTTGTTATGCACTTTTTTAGTGTATGAAACATCGTCATCTCCATTAAGCACTTTATTTACTACAAAAATGAATTTCAGCATGTTAAAGAGCTTACTGATGTTAATCTTAATTGACTTTGTTTGAAAAACAATGACAAATAGTAAATAATAGCTTATTCTCCCACATAATAATAAACATATACCCTTTAAGATACCATTGAAGAGATACAAAAACAATAAATTATGCTTAATGGTAACGAACATTTATTTGTACAATGATATAGTAAAACCGGTTAGAAATTAATCTAGCCGGCCTTTTTATTACGATATTTTTAATGCTTTACTTTTACACACTTTAGTACTAAAGTTATTTTTTATGAATTAGTCAGAATAATAGTTTTTAAAGTGGTTGGTAGTCGCATTCTTGTCATACTTATTGATCTATCAAGGTTTGAATTTTTGATGCAAGTTTTTATAATTACGACATTTATTAGTTATCATGTTATTTATAAAAAATCTCACAAACAAAACAATACAAAATCAGGGAAACATTATAAAAAAATTCCCCTGATTTTAATGAACACAAACGTTGTAAATGTTTAAAAATTCACAATATAAGTTGTTCAAAAATTAAATGGCGGTTACGAAGGTGATTAAGCCAAATATTATACCTGGAAAATTAGCTAAAGCAACAGGTATATCGCGGTGTTTCTTTTTTAGTGCGTATATAACCCACAAGGTACAATTGATAGCTGCTACCAGCGGTTGTAAGGGGTTTGCCTTAGATCCAGCTAAATTATCTGCTATTTGAGGGATATACGAAACATACATTAATACAGCCATGATGGTCGCAATCCAGCTTAAATACTTGATGAAATTTGTTTCTTGCATGATACTCTTCTCCCTTTTTATTATTGTACGCTTTAATAATACAACGAAGTGAATAAAATCACAACTTTTATCATATTAGTTAAAAATATTTAAAATAAGTCTCACGATTTTTACCTAAATAATTGAAATTTTAGAATACTCGTCAAATTAATTTGTACCTTTTTAAAAAATAGTGCTATCATAAGCATAGGGTGATCTTTTCTATATTCTATTTTATTTCATAAGATCCTTATTCATTTCATTATTGGGGGATCACCATACATAGACGGGGATAATTATGTCTGTTAATACAGTGGTTTATTACATAATAGTAAACTATGTAACAAGTGCCGGATCAAGGCGCTTTTTTATTGGCAAAGGTTATTGAGTATCCAATCGATGCCTTTGACTTAAAAAGTAACAATTCATTTGATTTCAATATGTTATGATTTACTAAGAGTGAACCATTAGATTATCTGATTGGCTAATAATTATTAACTGAAGTTAATGATTAAAGAATATATCAAATGAAGTGGGGGATAGCCATAATATTTTAGTCAGGAGTAAACTTATGTCAAATAAAACTGATGCACGTGTTTTACGTACGAAACACATTATCCAAGCTGAAACAATTATATTACTTTCAACGCAGCCAGACTTTTCTATCACAACCCTATTGGATCGTGCGAATATTACGCGAGGAACATTTTATAAATATTATCGTAACAAAGAACATCTTATATCTGAGATTAATGATTCTTTGATTAATGACTTACTAGAGCATACACAACAAACTTTCAAAATAACCGATATGATCAACACTGTGAGTAAACAAGCGGCTTTTTATAATGCTGTTTTGAACCATGATATTGACAAACCATTCAGTGATGCTTTATATACTAGACTACGTACCCAAATGGCAACCCGCACTAGTACGTTAAATGATGAAGAACGAAGGGCGCAACAATATCAATGGGAAGTTATCAATGCTGGCTTTTGGGCTATCATGGCTAAATGGTTGGCAGACAATATGAACATTTCGCAATCTGACTTGTTCAGAGAATTTACAGAGTTATGGCGAATCAATACCAATACGGTTGCCAGTAATGGATTAAACTTATTCGACTTTAGTAATGGCGATGAATTGATATGATGGTTACTGGGTTCTTATGGATACCTGGAAATTTTTTTTGGAAATTATTGACTGGATAATCTATTTTTGGTATAATTAAACGGTTGTTAGCATAGCTACAACCACTCAGAACAGGTCAAAGCATGCTTGGGACTAGGGCCCAACCGCCTGTGATGGTGAGTCTAAGTATAAGGAGAAACCAATAATGGCATACGCAATTATTGTAACTGGCGGCAAACAATACAAAGTCGCTGAAGGCGACACAATCTTCGTCGAGAAGTTAGATGCAGAAGCAGGTGAAAAGGTTACTTTTGACCAAGTTGTATTAACTGATTCAAAGATTGGTACACCTTTTGTTGAAGGTGCAAAGGTCGAAGGTACTGTGGAAAAGCAAGGCAAGCAAAAGAAAGTTGTTACTTTCAAGTATCGTGCCAAGAAGCATTCACATACTAAGCAAGGCCACCGCCAACCATATACACGCGTGAAGATTGATTCAATCGCGTAATCATTACTTGTAAAGGAGAATAGACTTATGTTGATGAATCAAGAAAACTTACAAATGTTCGCGCACCACAAAGGTGGCGGATCTTCAGCCAACGGTCGTGACTCAGCTGGTCGTCGTTTAGGAACTAAGGTTGCTGACGGACAAGACTTAACTGCTGGTTCAATCATTTACCGCCAACGTGGTACGCATATTTATCCAGGCGTAAACGTTAAAAAGGGTGGCGATGACACATTATTTGCTTTGACAGATGGTGTTGTTAAGTTTGAACGTAAAGGTCGCGAAAAGCGTCAAGTATCTGTTTACACACGTGAACAATATAACGAAATTGTTGCTGCTGCAAAGTAAGTAATAATTATTGAAAAGGCTAGCGTATTATGCAGATAATATGTTAGCCTTTTTATTTACTTATGATTAAGATTACAGATGGTATAATTAAATCAGTTATAGGAAAGAGGATTTTTATGTCGAAGTACTATGAAGCGCGTATTGCTAAATTGCAGAAGCTACTGGCCAAACTTAACTTGGACGGTATGATTGTTTATCAAGGTTTTAACACAAAATATTTAACTGGATTTGAAGGTGGCACTGGTGATGGCATTGTCGTTGTCGGCAAGAAGAATGCTCGCTTAATTACAGATGCCCGTTATGAAGAGGATTACAAGAATAGGTTACCTGAAGGTGTTGATTTTAAAGTCACACGTGATTATTATGGTGTCGCCGTAAAAACAGCGCAAGAATTTGGTATCAAAAAGTTAGCTTTCGAAGCAAGTTTACCTTATGATATTTATGATTATTTGGATGAGTTATTGCCAGCGGATATTGATTTTGATGCATTGCCAAAAGCTATTGAGGTGTTACGTGAGGTCAAAGATGTACAAGAATTAGAAGCTTTACGTAAGGCAGCCAATGCGTCAGTGAAAGCATTTAAAGACTTGCTATCCTTTATAAAGCCGGGCAAGACAGAACGTGAAGTTGCTAATGAATTAGACAGACTACAAAAAAAATACGGTGCACAAAAAGCATCCTTTGATACAATTGTTGCTTCTGGATACCGATCAGCGTTACCACACGGTGAAGCGACTGACAAAGTAATTGAAAATGGCGAGTTAGTAACCATCGATTTTGGATACTATGTTGATGGCTATACTTCAGATGTAACGCGAACGATTGCTGTGGGAAATGTCAGTGATGAGCTGAAGAATATCTATGAAATTGTTAAACAGGCTAATCAAAATGCTATTGATGTTGTTAAACCAGGAATATCGGGTAGCGAAATTGATAAAGTGGCACGTGATTATATTACAGAACATGGCTATGGACAGCAGTTTAATCACGGTGGTGGTCATGGCGTTGGCTTGGATATTCATGAAGGTCCAGCAATTAGCCCCCGTTCTAGTGATGAAATGCAAGTTGGACATTTGTTAACAATTGAACCTGGGATTTATCTAGCTAATCAGGGGGGCGTTCGTATTGAGGATGACGTTGTTGTGACAGCTGACGGTTTTGAAAATTTGACAGCGGCGTTGTCTAAGGACTTAGTAGTTATTGAGGAATAGAATGGTACAAGAACGATTAGACTTTTTAGTATTTTATCGGGGTAATTTGGTTACGGGCTTTGATTACATATACGTAAAACGTCAAGAAGGGCATGCTTTTTGGCAAAGTGATATTAAAGCGCAGGAAGCAAAGGATATCTTAGATAAGGACTTTATGTTTTATAATCCGCATTTAAATGACAAAGGGGAGCCTTTTAACTGGCGCTATCGTGAGGATTGGGTTGATATGACAAAGGTTTGGGACCATTTTTCAGAAGAGGCAATGGCTTATATTGCGACTTGGATGACTGAGTACCGTGGTCCATCTTATGATGATCCTAGTAAAAATGATGAGTGGGGTGTTCGTTTCAAAGTACCAGGAGAAAAAGAGCAATTCATTTGGGGGTTAAATGCTTTTCCTGCAAATTTGGACGATTTTAGTCATTTTTTGTATCGTTTTGGACAATAAAAAGACGTCAGTTGACGTCTTTTTGCGTAGATAGGTGTAAAATTAAAATATAAATCATTTTGTGATCATCTAAAGAGGAAACCAATGGGGACAATTCACTTATTACATACAAATGACATGCATTCGCATTTCGAAAATTGGCCTCGTGTATCACGTTATCTATTAGCAAGCCAGGCTAAGTATGATGAAACTTTTACGTTTGATATTGGTGATGCAATCGATAGGTTGCATCCATTGACTGAAGCAACCCAGGGATGGAGCAATGTTTCGTTAATGAACGACGTACATTATGACGGTGTGACTATTGGGAACAACGAGGGACTTGTTTTCTCACATGACACCATGAATCACTTGTACGATAATGCTAATTTTGATGTATTATTGGCTAATTTAAAAGAAATGCCTCATGATACACAACCTAAATGGGCTAAAAATTATAAAATTTTAACCACTAAAAATAACACGAAAATAGGTGTCATCGGATTAACGGCACCATACCAACTAACTTATCCGGCACTTGGCTGGAATCCTGTTGCTGTTGATTTGACGTTAGACAAGTACCTACCAGTTTTGCGTAAGCAAGTAGATATTATTTTGTTACTCTCTCATTTGGGTTTGCCAACAGATGAACATATTGCTCAGAAATATGATGTAGATGTTATTATGGGTGCCCATACGCATCATTTGTTACCGCAAGGTAAAATGGTTAATGGTACTCTATTAGCAGCGGCAGGACGTTATGGCGAAAATGTTGGTGATATCGCAATAACCATTAAGAATCATCGAATTATTCATAAGTCAGCGATAACAACGCCTACTTATGAATTAGCAGAAAATGATGATGATTATAAAACAATACGGAGTTGGATTGTTAAAGGGCGAGAATTACTTGAACAACAGTACGTGTGCACATTGCCTCGTGAAATAACGCCAGATGAACAAGTTTATGATGGTCTACGTGCGTTGAAACAGTACTATAATGTACCAGTATCGATGATTTCTACAGGAATGTTTAGTGAGGAGTTACCAAAGGGACAACTAAGTCGATATGAACTATTAGAAAGTATGCCGCACTCAATTAACCCAATGTTAATTACCTTATCTGGAGACAAATTACTCTCCTTGTTGCATAGTATTGACGAACAGATGACAAACCTAGCACAATATCATATGAAAGGTAGTGGATTTCGAGGCAAAGTTTTCGGTTATATGCGCTTTGATGGCATTGAACGACAAAAGAATGGTAAAGTTTTGTATAATGGAGAGACAATCGATAAAGACAATTTGTATAAGATAGCAACACTCGATCATTACAAGTGGATTTCTTTTTTCCCAGATGTAGCACAAGCGCCGGCAAAAATAGAATTAAATCTACTTTTGCGTGAACTGATGGCAAAATATTATGCGAATAAATATAAGGATAAATAATGGATCACGACACATTAAAAGAACGTACACGAAAACAACAAGAGGAACGTAAAGGGAGTTATAAAGTTAAAAAGCTGGGTAACGAGGTTGAAATTGACCGTTTAACGCTAGAAATAGTTGAAGATTTTAAAGATGCCTTTGATGAAGATAAATTGGCTATAAGATACACACCGCTATTGGCGCAGTATGATTATATTGTGGGGGATATTTCCGCTGAGCAATTACGCTTGAAGGGCTTCTATAACAATGATAGAGCAGTGAACAATCATGATACAATTCAACATTTACAGGATTATCTGTATGAATATGTGAATTTTGGTGCACCGTACTTCGTTCTAGAAAATATTAATCCGCGCGTTCCTGAGATAAGTGAACGGCCCAAAAATAAAAATAAAAGTAAGCATCATCGGCCTGCAACTCATAAAAAAGAATCAAGGGCAAAAGTGACTGCAGCTAAACAAAAAAACAAAAAATCATTTGTGATTAAGCAAAAATAAGAGCCTACGCTAGGCTCTTATTTTTTAATTTATAGAAACAAAAAAGCTACAACCAAAGTTGTAACTTAATTAGTAGCTCGTGAGAGAATCGAACTCTCGATTCTGCCGTGAAAGGGCGGCGTCTTAACCACTTGACCAACGAGCCATGATCAATTGTTATTTGCTTGAATCAAACAACTATATTATAATATCAAGAATTCACAGTACTGTCAATACTTCTTACGTACAAAAATAAAAAAACATCACTAAGATGTTTTTTAGTATATTAATCAAGCGGTACGTTGATTGCCCAGCCTTCAGGACCTTCTTGATCACCATATTGGATGGCCGTCAAACGATCATAAAGCTTTTGTGTCCAAGGACCAACTTCTGTTTCAGAATAGAATACGTGCTTATTACCGTTATGTGTGATTGAACCTACAGGAGAAATGACTGCAGCAGTTCCCATCGCACCAGCTTCGGCAAATTGATCTAGGTCATTGATGGAAATAGTTGTTTCTTCAGCTTTTAGGCCAAGTTCTTCGGCTACTTGAAGCAATGAATACTTGGTTACAGAGGGTAAAATTGAGGGCGATTTTGGTGTTAAGAAGCGACCATCCTTGGTGATACCGAAAAAGTTGGCTGATCCCAATTCTTCAATATTCTCGTGCAAACGAGGATCTAAATAAACAACATCAGAATAACCAGCAGCATGAGCTTCATGGCCAGCAAGCATTGAAGCACCATAGTTACCACCAGCCTTGGCTGCACCAGTACCGCCGTGAGCAGCACGATCATAATGGTTAGTAACATAAGCTGTTGGTGTTAATCCGCCCTTGTAGTAAGCACCAACAGGGGTTGCGTATACTTCAAAGACATAGTTATCTGCTGGCTGCACGCCGACAACTGGGCCACCACCAAATTCAAAAGGACGTAGATAAAGTGTTGCACCAGTCCCATAAGGAGGGATGAAATCTTTGTTTGCTTTCGTAACTTCTTTTAAAGCACGCTCAAAAAGTTCTTCGGGGACGGGAGCCATCATCAAGCGAGCGGCTGAATTTTGTAGACGCTTTGCATTACGGTCAGGACGGAAAATGTTTGCACCGCCATCCTTACGGCGATAAACCTTCAACCCTTCGAAAATAGTTTGACCATAATGAAGTCCGGTTGCTGCCTCATTGACTGGAATGGTTGAATCTGTTTCAAGACCGCCTGCGCTCCATTCGCCATCTTTATAGTAGGCACGAAAACGATAAGGAAGATCGTGATATTCGAATCCCAAGTTATTCCAATCAAAATCCTCAGGTTTAGCCTTTCGCTGTTCTGACATAATACGTCCTTCTTTCTTAGAAAAATATGATAAAACTACTATAACCCTTAGAAGAGAATTGTGCAATAGCTAACCATAAATCTTTTTAATGTTAATTATTTAGAAATCTCGTATAATTAAAGATGGGGATGAAGCCTATGAATCGGCTCATTGCACAACATCACTAAATTGATTTGTCATATCAATGATAAATCAATTATTATTGGAGATGAATTAAAATGGCATTATTATTAGCAGTGAAAGCAATAACGCAAGAAAACAGAAAATTTCTTGCCCAATATGATATTAGCGTTGTGACACCGGACACGATTACGGATGAGCAAATACCTGAAGTATTGATAAGTTATGCGTGGGACACAGAAATTGGGCGTAAAATCCTTGCTAATCCAGAATCTAAGTTAAAATGGATTCAAGCGCAATCTGCTGGTGTTGACTACTTACCTTTGAAGACACTAAAAGAGCGACAGATTATCGTGACAAATGCAAGTGGATTGAAAGCTGTCCCTATAGCTCAAACTGTTTTGGGCTATATTCTTCATTTTGCTCGTGGTTTAAATGTTTACGCTACACGAAAACATTGGGAGCCATTTACAGATCAGTATTTGATGAGTGAACTGCCAGTTTTGGTGTTTGGTACGGGTCGAATTGGACAACAAATTGCTCGTGCTGTAAAATCATTGGGCGGTGTAGTTTTTGGTGTGAATACCACAGGTCGTCCAGTTGAAGGTTTTGATGCAATTTATCCAATTTCTGACTATCAAGAAGCGCTAGCTAAAGCGCAAGTTATTGTTGACGGGTTACCCGGTACAAAAGAAACTGAAAATTTTTTTGATGATCATTTTTTCCAACAATTTAATCAATTATTTTTGTTTATCAATATTGGGCGAGGCACAACTTTGAATCAGGACGATTTACTTTCAGCAATTGATGATTCTCGTGTTAAATATGCTGCATTAGATGTTACAACACCTGAACCTTTACCAATGGATCATCCATTATTTGAGCGACCACAAATTTTATTGACACAACATACAAGTTGGGGGGAACACGAAAGTGCTGGCCGTGTCGGTGGATTATTTCGTTTGTTTGAAAAAAATGTTCCTTCATTTATGGCTGACGGTACATTTATCCAAAATGTCGTTAATCTAGACAAAGGCTATTGAATTTGTTACAAAAAGCAGTGATACGCTAATTTAACGTGTCACTGCTTCTTTGTTTATATTAGTCAAAATGCCGCCAGTCCTTATCTAATAGAGCGCGTGCTACAAACAACCCAAGTGGCAAGAACATTATAATCAAAGCAGCTTTGGTCATCCATAGCGCGCCAGTGCCAATTTGATTGTTGCCGATATTATATACAGCACGATAGATATACAAACCTGGCACCATAATGACGATTGAAGGAACAGTTAAGGAAATTCTTGGGTAACCATTGTAACGATTGACCATTGATGCGATTAATCCTGCAATCAGAGCGGCAATAAATGCTGCTGCTGCAGGAGGAATAGTAGTTAAATCGACTAATTCTAGTCGTAAAGTATTGGCAATTGCACCAATGCATCCAGCCACAGCAGCCATTTTTTTTGAGCTGTTAAACATGATCGAAAAACCAAATACACCACAAAAACTAGCAGGAATACGAAGTAGCATTAGTGTGATTGATGACAAGCCAAGTGGCGAAAAATTTTCTGGGCGAAAATGGACTAGCGATGCGACTAACCAGCCCACTAATGTAGCAATTAACGTGATCATTATGGCATAAGATAGTCTTTCTAAACCGGATCTCATGTCTAACTTCGAGATATCTAACATACTAGTGATAAAAGGAAAGCCAGGGATAACGAAGAGCATGGCACCAATATATCCGGCTTCATGCTGAGCTAAAATATGAAAATAGAATTCGAATGTTCTAAATGCAATCATATAGGTGACACATGCTGTGGCAACACTGATAGAGATACCTACAATAGTCGTTATCGCATGCTTACCTAAAATTGAACGGACATAGTTTCCAATTCCCGCACCAATAAATGAACAGATCATTTCTGGAATACCGCCGCCAAGTAAAAAAATGAATGCGCTACATGCCAGAGCAGCAGCAAGGCCGGAGATGAGTGGTGTATATTGTTTGGGGCGATTTTGAATGTCGTCAATCGTATGATGAATTTGACCGATAGTTAAAGATGAAAAATCATCTTGAATATTATTAACAAAATGCTCTAAAATATTTAGCTTGTCGGTATTTACGCCTGTATTTGGTAGGGATAATACTTGAGTATAGCTCTGATTATTGCTAAAACAAGTATACTCCAATGAAATTAGTCCGATATCGGCAGAGCATGTGAGATTTAGTTTTCTAGCCACTTTATTCATTGCATCTCGTACACGCCATGCGCCAGTGCCGCAAGATAGCATGAGAATACCAATCCGACCAACAATTGATGCGCGTTCCTGAAGACTAGCGCTTTTAGCTGGAATATTTTCGCTTTTGATCAAACTAGCCCAAGGAATCGTCATATGGTGGTGTAAAGATAAAGGTATTTTTTTTAATACGTGTGGATTACTATTTTTGTCCATTATTTCCTCCAACGAATCAATAAAATTAAGACAACATACCTAATTCCTTCATTATAGTTTTAGTTGCTGTTGTATTCAAGCCATTGCCGAAATCCATGAATTGCCAGAGATAGGAAGAAATTGCGCTACCAATTAATCAAATGAAAGCACATACGCTGACTTGTAAGATAACAGATTAAATATTCTACTTGACATTATTCAGCCTTACAGCTATGATTATTTATATTAGAACCGATGAATTGGAAAAATTATCGTCTGGACATAAAGAAATTTTGCGGAAGATGCGAGCAAAACAAAGACGTAATTTTGGACACCTTGGAGGTTGCTATTGATCAAGATAGCTCGTGGTTGCGCGTTAAGCAATTAAAGTAACATGAAAATGTTAAAATCTAAGGTGGTACCGTGCATTTGCGCCCTTAACGAGAAATCGTTGAGGGCGTTTTTTTCGGGTTTTAATTAAATAGTAAGATGAAAAATAATGGAGGAAATACGTTTTTAGTTGTTGAGTATTTTTGAATAACGATGGATATATTGTATACTTCGAAATTCTGATAAGAAACACTAAAAACGATAGCAGTTATGGCAAAACCAATATTTCAACGTCCCAAAGGAACAGCAGATTTACTGCCGCAGAAGACAGCACAGTGGCAACATGTAGAAGCAGTTGCTCGTGTTTTGTTTGGTGACTATAATTTCAAAGAAATGCGTACACCATTATTTGAAAATTTCGAAGTTTTTTCACGATCAGCTGGCGACACATCTGATGTTGTGACAAAAGAAATGTATGATTTTCATGATAAGGGCGATCGTCATATTGCTTTACGTCCAGAAGGTACCGCAGGTGTTGTCCGGGCATATGTGGAAAATAAATTATATGGGCCGGAATTTGACAAACCTTATAAGGCATTTTATATGGGACCGATGTTTCGTTATGAACGACCACAAGCTGGTCGTTTCCGACAATTCCATCAAATAGGTGCAGAGGTATTTGGATCTGATTCGCCCGCATTAGATGCTGAAGTAATAGCAATGATTATTGACTTTTTCCAAACACTTGGGTTAAAAAATTTGAAAGTTGCGATTAACACATTGGGGGACAAAGAGTCCCGAGATGCTTACCGACAAGCATTAATTGATTATCTGAAGCCACATTTTGATGAACTATCCGCAGATTCACAAGCTCGTTTAGAAAAAAATCCACTACGTGTATTGGACTCTAAAGATCCCCGTGATCAGGCTTTTGTTGCAGATGCACCATCAATATTAGACCTTTTGTCTGAAAAATCGACCGAACACTGGGAAAAGTTACAAGATATTTTAACCGCATTGAATTTAGACTTTGATATTGACCCAACGATGGTTCGAGGGTTGGATTATTATAACGACACAATTTTTGAAATTATGACTACAGATGAAAGCTTAAAAGGCGCTGCAACAATTGCTGGTGGCGGTCGTTACTCTGGTTTAGTCGAGGAATTTGGTGGACCGGAAACACCAGGGGTTGGTTTCGGTATTGGTGTAGAACGTTTGCTAGATTTATTGCAAGCACAAAATGTTGCCCCAACTAGCGAACCCCATTTAGATTTTTACGTAGTTAACATTGGAGAGACTACGGATGTTATCGCCACAAAAATTGTTCAAGCAGTTCGTTCATTTGGTTATATTGCAGAACGGGATTATTTGTCAAAATCAGCGAAAGCACAATTCAAAGCAGCTGATCGTCATCATGCCAAATATGTCATAACAATTGGTGAGCAAGAACTTGAAGCACAAATTGTTAACATCAAGAATATGACAAATGGCGAACAAAAATCTGTCCAATTGTCAGAACTATATACTAATTTACCAGTTATCATGGATGCAGAAGGGAATAAGGAATGAAACGTACTAATTACGCAGGATTAATTGATGAAACTTATTTAGGTCAAACAGTCACATTGACCGGGTGGGTACAAAAAAGACGTGATTTTGGAGACTTAATATTCGTTGATTTACGTGATCGAGAAGGTATCGTTCAATTAACTTTTAACGCAACAAATGCAGATGCATTAGCAGTGGCGGAAAAAGTTCGTAGTGAATATGTTCTAAAGATTACTGGTCATGTTATTGAACGTGCTGAAAATCAAATTAACACAAAAATAAAGTCTGGCACAATCGAAGTCGATGTGACAGAGGCAGAAATTTTGTCAACGTCAAAAACACCACCATTTTATATAGAAGATGATGTGAATGCCAATGAAGAATTGAAGCTACAGTATCGTTACTTAGATTTGCGCCGCCCTGAGATGCAAAAAAACTTACGTATTCGTTCAAAAATTATGAGTAGTGCTATGCATTTTATGGATACTCATGATTTTATCAACATTGAAACTCCAGTATTGGCAAAGTCAACACCGGAAGGGGCTCGTGACTATTTAGTGCCATCTCGTGTTTTCCCAGGATCATTTTACGCTTTGCCACAATCACCACAGTTATTCAAACAATTGTTGATGGGGGCAGGGTTCGATCGTTATTTCCAAATTGCCCGTGCCTTCCGTGATGAAGATTTGCGTGGTGATCGTCAACCAGAATTCACACAAATGGACGTAGAAACGTCATTTATGACAGCCGATGAAATCCGTGAGTTGGTCAATGAATGGGTTAAGTCGATGATGCATGATGTTGTAAATTTTGATCTTGATACATCTAAAATTCCAACTTTGACATGGCAAGAATCTATGGATCGTTTTGGTACTGATAAGCCAGATTTACGTATAGCCTACGAAATCAAAGATTTGTCTGAAACGGTACAAAATAGTGAATTTGGTGTTTTTGCAAATGCTATTAAAAGTGGCGGTGTTGTTAAGGCATTGGCCGTTCCCGGTGGAGCTGACCGTTATTCACGTAAAGACATTGACAAGTTAACAAAATACATTGAGCGTTTTGGCGCGAAAGGGTTGGCTTGGATGAAAGTATCGGAAGAAGGTTTGACCGGTCCTATTGCTAAATTCTTTGATGATGAAGCACAGGCAGATCTGATTACTTCGACAGATGCTCAAGTCGGAGATTTATTGTTATTTGGTGCTGGACGTGCTGATATCGTCTCAGCAACGCTAGATTATTTGCGTCGTGAAACAGCTAAAGTATTAGATTTGATTGATGAAACAAACCCTTGGGCATTTGCCTGGATTGTTGATTGGCCACTGTTTGAATACTCTGAAGACTTTGATCGCTGGATTGCTGCCCATCATCCATTCACGATGCCAAATGAAGAAGACTTACACTATTTGAATGATGGTGAAGACCCTCATAAGGCCCATGCGCAAAGCTACGATTTAGTACTAAATGGTTACGAACTAGGGTCAGGATCAATTCGTATTCATCGTATGGATGTTCAAGAGAAAATGTTAAAAGCACTTGGATTTACTCCTGAAAAAGCACATGAAGCTTTCGGATTCTTGCTTGAAGGTATGGAATATGGTTTCCCACCAATGGGTGGTATTGCACTAGGGCTAGATCGTTTAGCAATGCTACTAGCTGGCCAAGAAAATATTCGTGAAGTGATTGCTTTCCCAAAGAATTCACGAGCTACTGAACCAATGACTGAGGCACCAACTCGCGTTGAAGACAAGCAACTAAACGAATTAGGATTATTTGTTCCAGACGAAGAGTGATTGTCATCATACAAATTCGTGTTATTATTAGTTTAGATAAAACTTGGAGATAAATGTCTGTTACACACTGGATTTTTTCGTGTAACATGCATATTGATTATGCAAAAAATAGTTCACAATTTTATGAAAAACCAATATGCTAGTCGTATTGGTGGTGCGGTATTTTACGGTGCAATTGTTGCTTTTGCCATGAATTATTTCTGGCATCCAGGACATATTTACTCCTCGGGATTCACAGGATTTGCACAGCTCGTTTCAACTCTAACAGGCGATAGGGTTCCCGTTGCTTTGGCGCTAGCTTTGGTTAACTTACCAATGTTAGCCATTGCATGGTGGAAGCTGTCATGGCGATTTGCCATCTTTACAACGTTAGCAGTTTTGCTTAGTTCAGCGTTGATACCCGTTTTTGATACCACGCGTGTTTTAACGACTGATCCGTTAATAAATGCTATGTTTGGTGGTGCGCTTAATGGTATGGCAGTTGGTACTGCACTACGTTATGGTGTCGGAACAGGTGGTTTAGATGTCATCGGACTCTTAGTTAAGAAGCATTATGGTTTTAAAATGGGACCGATCAATTTATCTTTCAATGCTTTGATTATGATTGGTGCCGGTCTAACATATGGTTGGAAGTATGCTTTGTATTCAATTGTAGGTGTCATTATTAGTTCACGAATGATTGATGTTTTCTACACACGCCAGCAGCAAATGCAAGTGATGATTATTACTACTAAACCAGATGAAATGGTGGATAGTATTCAAAATAAGCTTAGGCGGGGTGTAACTATTATCGATGAAGCGCGTGGTGGTTACACTGGAAGAGAGCGTTCGGTGTTACTAACCGTCATCACGCAGCAGGAAAGATTTGAGTTACGAGAAGCAATCAAAGAGGTTGATGAACAAGCTTTCTCTTCCACTTGGAAAATTGAACATACTGTGGGACGTTTCTACGAGCCAGAGTTATAGTAAAAAGATGAGACAACATCGTGTTGTCTCATCTTTTATTTTTATACGGTTACTGCATTTTTAGTGGAAAACTTTCGGTGAGAAAAGTAACCGAATACTATTGTGAAAAGGATTGCCCCGATGGCAGCCACTCGAGAGTCAGCTTGAAAGAACAAACTGGCGTAAATACTGACGAAGAACAGTAATGTTAGTGGACTAGTCCACTTGTATCCTGGCATCAGGAAACCATCTGGTACGAAATTAGTTGATTCACGGAATTTACGATGAGCATACATTGTCATTGCATAAACGATAATGTACATGTTTGAAGAAATTGACGTGATTAAACCGAATGCACTAGTAATTTGTGGTATTGAATTAATTACAGGTGATAGTAACACTAAAATGGCTGTGAATATAATTGCCTTAGCTGGAACACCATTTGATGAAATTTCACGAAAATTAATCATAAATTGTGAATTTGATTCCTCGGCTAATTGGTAGAAATGTCGACCGGCGGAATAGATGGCGGAATTTAATGCTGAAGCAGCAGATGTTAATACGACAAAGTTAATTATCGTAGCAGCCGCTTTGAATCCAGCCAACTGGAATACCATGACGAAGGGACTTGATTCAGGCGTTTTAGCGATGACATGCCAATTAATGATTGACATAATAATAATCATAGCACCTAAGTAGAAAATCAAAATACGGATAATAATTGTATTAATGGCTTTTGGCAGAACCTCACGTGGGTTTTCCGTTTCAGCTGTTGTGATACCAATAAATTCCATACCTTGAAAAGCGAAAAATACCATTGGAAAAGCTGCGAAGAACATCGAAGCGCCATTTGGAAATAGTGAAAAGTTTGAGAATACATTACCAAATGACGCGACAGTATGACCTCCACTTGCGGGCGCCTTGAATCCTGTGAAAATTAATACTAGACCTGTTACAATCATTGCCACAATAGCAATGATCTTAATCATGGCAAACCAGTATTCTGTTTCCCCAAATACTCTGACGGCAATTAAGTTAATCATAGTTAAAACTAACAAAAATAAAATTTGAATTATCCACGTCTTCCAACTTGGGAACCAAAACTTAACGTAAGTTGATACGGCTGTTAATTCTGCCATAGCTACGAAAAGTAGTCCAATCCAATAGGACCATCCAGCGAAATATCCTGCTCCAGCACCAACATACTTACTAATAAAAGAAACAAATGTATGTTGGGAAGGATCTGCATAAAGCATTTCGCCAATTCCTCGCATCATCATAAAGAAAAATGCACCAAGCACCGCGTATACAATCAAAATTGATGGCCCGGTTTTAGCAATAGAGTTTCCAGCTCCCAAGAAAAGTCCGGTACCAATTGTACCTCCAATGGCAATCATTTGCACATGCTTTTTTTTCAAACCACGTATGGTGCCATCGGCATTCATTGTTGTGTTTTTTTGTTGATTCATAAATATCATGCCTCCTCGATTGATAACAATTCTAACATCTTTATCATCAATTACTCATTAACAAGTGAACAAAGATAATATGATTTATTGTGCATTGTGCTTAATCAAGTAACAAAAAAGCTAATTGAATATCAACTAAAACATCGGGCATGTCGAGGTTAACATCTAATAATTCAGATATCTTTTTTAAGCGATAATTAATGGTGTTTCTGTGCACAAACAAATCAGAGGCCACGGCTGTCACATTTTGGTGTAAAAACATATAGGTTTTCAAAGTTTTGAGGAGAATAGGGTTATCTGAAATTGGGCCCAGTATCCTATCCACGAAAGCATCACTCTCTTGCTTGGGTAACAAATTTAACATTTCTTGTGCACTTTTAGGTCTAAACTGCATAATCGGATGTGCTACTGATGTTAATTGAAGTGCGTGGTTTGCCTGTTCATGAAGCTCTGCTAATGCACGGATAGGTTCAGCAACTCGGGAAAAGCCAATAGTAAAATTATGTGCTAATTTGGATTGCGATGTTAGAAAATCGTATAATTCTTCGAGAAATGTGCGTGTGTCAATTTTATTATCAACTAACAAAATCAGTTGTTGTTTGTAAGAAAAAAGGAGTACAGACCAATTTGATTCGTTAACGAACCAGCGTGTCAGTGCTTGTAATATTTCAAATTGATGCGTTTCAATGACTGCTTTTTTAACTGTAAAATCAATAACCGCTACGCGATAGGGATTTTTAGAGTCAATATTTGCGTTTTTTAGATAATTGTCAATTGCATCATCGCTTAGTCCGTGTTGCATAATGTTCAAAAAGAATCCTGAATGGTTCCGAAACTCAGTTTCATTTAACAAATCAGTTCTCGAATTCGAGAATCCTAATGCAGTGATTACTTGTTCGCGTTTTAAAATTTCAAAATCTGATAATGTCTTATTTGGACTCATAATTGCTACAAAGGCTTTGTTTTCGTTTAGAGCAGAAAAAATTGGAGAAATCTCAAAAATTGTATTATTGAAAGTAACGTGAACTTTTTGAGTTAAATTTAAATAATCAATCTCAGATTCTTCTCGTAAAAATTTGGTGAAAAAATCACGTTGTGGCAGTAAATCAGTGCTAGCATATAGGGCGCGAAAATGTGAGTCCAGTAAGGTTAATGGTGCTCCTAAAATTTCCGCGCTAAGATTTAATAGATGCTGGTAAGTATTATTAGTTTGCATCGTTGACAACTGATGATTAATATTAACAATTTGATGCAATTCACCTGTATGTGTGTTCAGAATGATATCAGTAATATTTTGAATTGTTTGTGGCATCAATTCATCAGTTGGGGTCATGAGAATTGGTACGCGACGTTTGTTAGCTAATATGATAATATCACGAGGTAATTGTGATAGATGACGATTCATTTTGATTCCCAAGCCAGCCGCATTATGATAATCTAGTGCGATAATTAAGTCTCGTAGTAATGTCCAATCTTCCTTGAACAAGAATCCGGTAGTGAGTAATAATTGACCTGGAGCAATATATTCATCAAAATCTGGTGCATCAATCATACCCACTTGGTTGATCTCACGATTGAGTCCTTCGGCACCTGCTAAAATTGGGTAGTCTGCTAGTACTGAATTAGATAACAACTCTTTAACATTCATAATTAATCTCCAATTATTTTGTTACTATTATGCCATTTTTAATTATTATGTACAAATAAAAATTAAAAAGTTGTGCAATATGACGATGATTATTTTTTGGGGGTTCGTTACAGTAAAGGAAACATTATGAGGTGAGTGTATGCAACGTACAGAAAAGAAGATTGTTAGCAATATTTTAAAAGGATCCTTAGGTAATTTAATTGAGTGGTTTGATTGGTATGTTTACGCATCGTTCTCTATCTATTTTGCCCCATCATTTTTTCCTAGCCATGACAAAACGGCTGCACTATTAAGTACGGCAGGAATTTTCGCAATCGGATTTTTGATGAGACCTCTGGGAAGTCTAGTGTTAGGTAAATATGCAGATCAACATGGTCGCCGAGCAGCATTAACCTTATCAGTATTGATTATGGCTGCAGGATCGCTTGTCATTGCGATAACACCTGGCTACCATGTAATAGGCATTGCTGCGCCAATCATTTTGGTGCTAGCAAGGCTATTACAAGGATTATCGTTGGGTGGAGAATATGGTACTTCAGCAACCTACCTTTCCGAAATGGCCAGCCGTGGGCACCGTGGCTTTTATGCCTCATTTCAATATGTGACATTAATTAGTGGTCAGCTCATTGCCCTAGGTGTTCAAATAATTTTACAGTCGATGCTATCAGAAGATATGTTGATTGACTGGGGTTGGCGTATTCCATTTGTTATTGGTTCTCTGGGAGCTATTGTAGTATTGTTCCTCCGTTTGAGCATGGAAGAATCTGACCAATTTAAGTTACAAAAGAAAAACAATAATGGTAGTCTACGACTTTTGTTAAAGTATCCAAAATCCGTCATGACGGTAGTTGGATTAACACTCGGTGGGACAATCGCTTTCTACACTTATACGACGTATTTGCAAAAGTTTATGATTAATTCTGTTGGGTTACCAACACAAGAAGTTACGTTGATTAACTTTGCAGCATTATTTATTTTTATGGTTTTACAACCTATTGCTGGTGCATTATCAGATAAAATAGGTCGCAAACCCTTATTGTTTTGGTTCGGAGTTATGGGGACGATATTTACAATTCCAATATTTCTCACTTTACAACATGTGAAAACGGGGATTGGGGCTTTCTTTCTCATGTTGGCTGGATTAATCATCGTTACAGGTTATACCTCAATTAATGCGATTGTTAAAGCTGAAATGTTTCCAACTGAAATTCGGGCTTTAGGTGTTGGGTTACCTTACGGTTTGACGGTTGCCATTTTTGGTGGCACAGTCGAATATGTTGCCTTGTACTTGAAAAAAATAAATCACGAAAATCTTTTTTTCGTCTATGTCACAGTAGTTGTACTTATTAGTTTGCTAGTTTATTATCGTATGACGGATACAAAGCATACATCCAAGCTTGATTACTAATTATTGCTATAAAATGCATGAGTAAAGTGTTTATAGTATTGACGATTACGCGGAAGTCTGTCATAATAGATAAGTATTTACTGCATGTCGTTTAACGAAATAAAATGCGAGAAAGGAGGGTTATCACATGGCAAAGGTCATCGTACGTAAGAACGAATCTTTGGATGATGCATTGCGTCGCTTCAAGCGTGGTGTTTCAAAAGACGGTACTCTCCAAGAATACCGTAAGCGCGAATACTATGTTAAGCCTTCAGTTGCTCGTAAATTGAAGTCTGAAGCAGCTCAAAAGCGTAACAAGAAGAAGGGTCGTTAATTCGATTCTAAAACGTCACTTAGGTGGCGTTTTTCTTTTATGGTAGAATAACAGTAGATTGAATTTTGAAAGGTTGATACACATGAGTTTATTAGAAGAGTTAAATATTGATATGAAGCAGGCTATGAAAGACAAGAATAAGGATGTTTTATCGGTGATTCGTATGGTTAAATCAACGGTTATGAACGAACAGATTAATTTAGGCCATGATTTAACAGAGGAAGAAGAATTAACAGTACTTTCACGTGAAGTTAAACAGCGTCAAGATTCGTTGGCTGAATTCGAGAAAGGGAATCGAGAAGATTTAGCTGCTGGTATTCACGCAGAGCTAGCTGTTTTAGCAAAGTATTTACCAGAGCCATTGAGTGACGAAGAAATCATTGAACTCGTGAAGGACGCAATCGAAAAGACGGGTGCTACATCTCCCAAAGATATGGGTAAAGTGATGGGGATTATCACACCTCAAGTCAAGGGAAAAGCAGATGGCAAATTTGTTGCTAATCAAGTGAAAAATCTGTTGAAAGCTTAAGTGCTCGTTATAGATTATGTAAACTACACATGGTAGACTATAAGTATTATAAAAAGTGCGTGATGTTGCGTACGTTAAGGAAAACAATATGAATCCAAAAGTTGGCACAATAATTAAAGCAAACGTTACTGATGAAAATGACAAATATTTCTTTGCACAAGTTGATGGCTTTACGTATGAAATTGATAAGGTAGAACTTGAGAAGCCACTCAAAGTCGGTGGATTTGTGACTGGTTTTGCATATGAAAATGAAGGACACAAATTACAAATTACCAAGAAAACACCTGCTGCACAGAAATCAGTATACGGCTGGGGAACGGTTGTAGCTAATCGACATGATTTGGGCGTCTTCGTTTCAATTGGTTTACCCAATAAAGATATTGTTGTTTCTCTTGACGACCTACCAACAATTTCAACACTTTGGCCACAAAAAGGTGACAAGTTAATGATTGCTATTAAAGAGGATCATAAGGGCCGTTTGTGGGGTGAAATAGCACAACAGCATATTATTAGTGCTGTGTCGCGTCGTGCGCCCGAAAGTATGAAGTCGACTACGGTTAAAGCCACAGTTTATCGTAACAAAATGGCAGGTACTTTGGTTATTACTGACGAATATTATCTCGGATTTATTCATCCTTCGCAACGTGATGATGAACCGCGTTTAGGACAAGTTGTTGATGCGCGTGTTATTGGTGTCCGTGATGATGGTACATTAAATCTTTCACTGAAACCTTTGGCTTATAAGACAATGGATGAGGATGCACAGTTCTTATTATTGCAATTGCAAAGACGGGCGGATCATTTTCTACCATTTAATGATAAAAGTAATCCAGAAGCTATTAAGCGTCAATTCGGCTTTAGTAAAAGTCAGTTCAAACGAGCCTTAGGCCATTTATACAAGGATAGACTCATTGAACAAATTGACGATGGTATAAAATTAGTTGAGAAATAATGCAAGAAATTGACAATGCGGTAGTGGATTATCTACACTACATTCGAATTGAACGTGGTTTATCTGAAAATACGATTAAGAGTTATCACCAAGATTTGGTACAGTTTGGTGAATATCTAAAAAGCGAGAAACTGACACTTAAGCAGGTCGATCATATTATTATTTTGTCCTGGTTAAATCGACTCAGAAATTTAGGCAAATCCAATAGTTCAGTGATTAGAATGGTTACGACATTGCGTAACTTTTTTGGTTATTTAGTGCGAGAAAAAATTATTGCTCATAATCCGATGAATGATGTTCGCCCACCAAAAAAAGCAGAGCACTTACCCGCAGTCTTGAGTATAGAGGAAATTGATCGTTTATTACAAGCGCCGATAGAAGATACACCACTTGGTCTTCGAAATAGAACATTGTTAGAAGTGATGTACGCCACTGGATTGCGTGTCAGTGAATTGGTTAATCTAAAAATGAGTGACCTCCATTTACAATTGGGATTGATTCAAACGCTCGGAAAGGGTGATAAAGAACGTATTATTCCAATTGGTGAAATTGCAATCGATTGGCTGACCCGATATTTTAATGAAAGTCGCATTGTTTTACTTAAAGGCAATGAATCCCCGTATGTTTTTTTAAATGATCGTGGAAATCAAATCTCACGACAGGGAATATGGAAGATTATAAAAAAGTTAGTCATAACTGCTGGAATAACTAAAGATGTTTCTCCTCATACGCTTCGGCATTCTTTCGCTACTCATATCTTAGAGAACGGTGCTGACTTGCGTATAGTTCAGGAATTATTGGGGCATGCGGATATCTCAACAACACAAATCTATACCCATATTTCGAAAAAAAGACTTAGTGAAGTGTATGATGAATACCACCCCAGAGCGTGAAAATTATGTTGACACAATCAAGACAATCAGATGAAAAAACCGTTATGGGTATTTTATCGTTGCTGCCAGGGCTACGTGAAATATCTCATTTAAATGCGGAAATAGCATGGTATCATGATAATAAAGCGAGATCGTTATATATTTGGCAAAAAGAGTCCCAAGGACAAGTCCTTGGTGTTTTAGGTGTTGAAGATTATAGTAATAACATCGCCATAATCCGCCATGTTGCCCTAACACCAGAGTCACGTAGTGTCAGAAACTATTTTGATATGCTTTCTGATTATCAAGAGCAGCATCTTGAAGCTTTCCTAATGGGTACCTTGGATAATCAAAAGTTAATTAACAAATGGAGAAAATCAACATCGCGAAAAACGGTCTAACAATTAAATTAAGTGATTTTGAAGGACCAATTGATCTGCTATTACACTTAATTAAGAAATCCGAGATGAATATTTTTGATTTGCAAATTGCTGATATTACATCTCAATATTTAGATTTTATTCATGCACAGCAGGCAATGCAACTTGATGTAGCAAGTGAATATTTGGTGATGGCTGCTACTTTAGTTAAGATAAAATCAGCTGATTTGTTACCAGAAGAAGAACCAGAAGATTATGCTGTAGATGAAGAGTATGCTGATCCACGTGAAGAGCTGATGTTACAATTATTGACCTACAAACAATTTCAAGTAGCAAGTGAATCTTTGCGTGAACGGGAACAATTAAAACAACAATCTTTTTCACGTGCTCAAATGAAGGCACCTGACCATTTGGAACACCCAATAGCTTTAACTCCTGGTTTATCCTTAGGAGATTTACAAACAGCATTTGCTCAACTATTACGGCGAAAAAAACAGGAAACCCCTACCAGAAGGCACGTTACTGCAGAAACATATTCTCTAGAGGAAGCAGTTAACAACATCAATAAACATGTCTTACAGTATCAAGCGGGTGATATGATTCCATTTGTTTCTTTTTTTGATGATATTTATGAGCGAGAGCATTTAGTAGTCACTTTTTTAGCGTTATTAGAAATGGCCAAAGATAAAAAGTTAAAGTTACATCAAGAGTACCAACAACAAGAAATTTATGTAGAAATTGAGGCATTTGACGAAGATGAATAATTTAAGTCAAATAGAAGCACTACTGTTCGTATCTGGTGATGAAGGCATTTCCATGAAAAATATGAGCATGATCACTGGATTTGATCGTTCAGCAATACAAGGCTTACTTGAAGAACTTGTGTTAAAGTATGATACTGACCTAAGCAGTGCATTACAAATTCGTGAAAATGACGATGTGTATCGTCTAGTGACTAAACCGGAACTCGGTGGCACAGTAAAAAAGTATTTTGATTCACCTGTAAATGCAACATTATCGCAAGCACAACTCGAAACATTAGTTATTGTCGCTTATCGACAGCCAATTACACGTGTTGAAATTGATTCAATTCGTGGGGTGCAATCCTCAGGAACATTACAGAAACTGGCGTTAAGACAGTTAATCCACGAAGTTGGCAGAAAGGATGAACCAGGACGCCCTATCATGTTCGGTACCACCGATGAATTTTTGGATTATTTTGGGTTGAAAAAGATTGAAGAACTACCTCCGTTACCTGATTTTAATAAGTTAGACTTAGGTGATGATATTGATGAAGATTTATTTACGAGTGCATTTGATGTACATCAATCAGAAAGTGAAAAAGAAAATGTCTGAAGAAGCACAGAGACTGCAAAAAATTATTGCCCAAGCTGGTCTAGCGTCACGAAGGGGCGCTGAAGAATTAATTATCAACGGGCGTGTCCAAGTTAATGGGGTAACGGTTACTGAATTAGGTACAAAAGTTACCACAAATGATAAAGTACAGGTCGATGGTGCGCCAATTGAAGGGCGTGAGAAGTTAGTTTATTACCTGTTAAATAAGCCTCGTGGGGTTGTGACCACCAATGATGATGAAAAAGGGCGTCGTACGGTGTTGGATATTTTAGAGGATGTCGATCAACGTGTTTATCCAGTTGGCCGTCTAGATTATGATACAACTGGCGTTTTGTTATTGACAAATGATGGTGTGGTGGCTAATCAATTAATGCATCCTAAAACTAAAGTCAACAAGACTTATGTTGCAAAGGTTGAAGGTATTGCAACTGAAGAAAAATTAGCTCCTCTAAAACGTGGCGTGGTTTTAAAAGGTCGTAAAACCGCGCCGGCTCGTGTTTCTATTGAAAGAGTTGAGCCGACTAAAAGAACAAGTATGGTCCGTCTAACTATCCATGAAGGGCGTAACCATCAGGTTAAAAATATGCTCGCAAAGGTTGGTTTACCGGTACAAAAGCTCAAGCGCGAGCAGTATGCTTTTTTTGATGTCACTGGTTTACAGCCAGGCGAATACCGTAAATTAACAAGTGTAGAGATCAAACGCTTAAAAGCACAAGACTATAAATTGTTGCGTCGTAAGTAACATCATGATACAATAGTTTCAAATTGAATAGTAACTTCAGGGTCGGGTGTAAATCCCAACCGGCGGTGAGACATGAACTTCATGGTAAGCCCGCGACCTGCTTTGGCAGCTGATCTGGTCAAAATCCAGAGCCGACCGTAAAGTCGGGTATAAAGAAGTCTAAAAAAAGAAAGTGAAAGCTACATTTTTTTGTTGTACCCTGACAAAATCTGTAGTTTTTTTGTTTGTGTCCACCAATTAGGTGAGCAAACAAGAGGAAAGAAATATGTTAATTGTTCCAGTAACGCGAGTGCAACGTACTGCATTAATTGCAATACTAAGTACTATTTCATTTGGCTTGATGCTGTTTCCCCAAGTGCCGATTGTTCCCGGCGCTGATTTTTTAAAGCTAGATTTTTCAATCGTACCAGTTGTCATTGGTTTATATTGGTTAAATTATTCTGCTTCACTATGGATTGTATTAATTCGTACCTTATTAAAGTTAATTTTGGCAAATGAGGGTGTTAATACCTATTTAGGACTACCAGTTAATTTATTGGTCGTATTAGCCTTTATCACAATTTTAAAAGTAACCATGCCTAACCTTGAGGAGTACGGTAGCTGGAAAAAAAGAATTATACCGTTAACGAGCAGCACAATCGTCATGACAATTGTTGCGATTATCATCAATTGGTTTGTAGCTATCCCTCTGTATGCGAAATTTGCTAATTTCGATATTGCTAAATTCATTGGTTTAAAAAACTATTTTATTGGTATGGTGCTGCCGTTTAATCTTCTTGAGGGTATTATATGGTTTATCATAAGTATGGTCATATTAAGAGCAGTGCAACCGCTTCAGAAAAGGTTTCATTCTTAACAAAACATTATGAGCAAAGTCGCTGTTGGTGTGGTAAAATTTTATGTGAACCAATAAAATGGAGGTCGTTTCTATGAACGATTTTGACCCAAACAACATGAGCCGATCAAAGCGGCCAAAAAAAGATAAGCTTGAACCAAAATTTTCTCGAAAGTCAGATTCACAATCCTCGAATAAAGGGTTTCGTGTTCTGCTTGTTGTATTGGCGCTTGCAATTATATCTTTTGTACCTGTGTACGGGATGATTACTAATCAAAAATCATCAAAACCACAAACAGCCGTTTCATCAAGTACGAAGCGATCATCAACTACTAAATCAACATCTTCTGAATCAACATCTTCTGAATCAACATCTTCTGAAACAAGCGTATCAAGTTCTTCTGAAGAAGAACCAGTAAGCAGTAGTGAAGATACTTCCAATGAGGAACCTGCTAGCTCATCTTCTACTGAGGTGACTGAATCAAGTTCAGCATCAAGTAGTTCTACAACTACCACTGCTGTTTTGGGTAGTAGTCAAACATTGTATAACTTTGCAGTTACACACGGAATGACAACTAGCCAAGTTATGGCGTTAAACCCAGGGTTAACGGTGGATAATTATACACGGTATGCTGGTACTGCATTAAACATTCAGTAAGAGGACTTTTTATTATTATGACGAATTTTCAAGTTGCCATTGATGGCCCAGCTTCTGCTGGCAAGTCTACTATCGCCAAAATTTTAGCAACAAAACTAAATTGTGTGTATGTTGATACAGGTGCAATGTACAGAACAATAACTTTAGCTGCCAAAAAGAATGGCATTTCTTACAATGATGAAGAAAAAATAAAAAACTTATTATCAGAAACGGAAATACGCTTTGAACCTAGTACACCAGTTCAACGTGTATTTTTAAATGATATTGATGTCACGGATGAAATACGTTCTGCTGAAGTAACAAACAATGTATCTGTGGTGGCTTCCTTTGCGGACGTACGCTCTAATTTAGTCAATCGTCAACGTGAAATAGCTAATAATAACAGTGTGATTATGGACGGCCGTGATATTGGTACAACAGTTTTACCTGACGCAGACGTCAAGATATTTCTTGTAGCCAGTGTTGATGAACGTGCCCAACGACGTTATAAAGAAAACATTGCTAAAGGAATGACGACCAATCTCGAAACATTGAAGCGTGAAATTGAAGCGAGAGATTATAAAGACTCTCATCGTCAAATTAGCCCATTAACACAAGCAAATGATGCAATTTTAGTGGATACAACTGGCCACAGCATTGAAGATGTTGTGACTAAAATAGCCAATATTATCAAAAATAAAATTAGTTTCTAATTTACACGGTTAAACCGTGTTTTTTACTATACAAGAACTAAAATATTTGGTACACTATATTCATAGTGTAAATTGTAGGAGGACGTTTGACGTCATGAGTGAAACAAACAACGAGCTTTTAGCAGCTCTCGAGAGTGCAGATCAAATTAAGGTAGGAGATGTCGTTACGGGTGAAGTACTAGCCGTTGATAACGATAACCAAGCAGTTATTGGTTTGCATACCGGTGAAGAAGGAGTTGTGCCAGCGCGTGAGTACTCAGACGATCGTAACATTAATCTGGCAGACGAATTGAAGGTTGGTGACAGTGTTGAAGCTGTTGTCATCTCTAATGTAACAAGCGACAAGGAAGGCGTATCTTACTTGTTGTCAAAGAAGCGCTTAGAAGCACGTAAGGCATGGGAAAACTTATCATTTGGTGAAGGTGATACTGTTGATGCCAAGGTTATCAATGCTGTACGTGGTGGCTTAGTTGTCGATGTTAATGGTGTTCGTGGCTTTGTGCCTGCATCAATGGTTGCTGATCGTTTCGTATCAGATTTGAACCAGTTTAAGAATAAAGATATCAAAGCACAAGTTATTGAAATTGATGCTGCCAAGGCACGTTTGATTTTGTCACGTAAGGCAGTTGCAGCACAAGAACGTGCAGCACAACTAGCAGAAGCATTTGAAAAGTTGTCCGTTGGTGAAGTTGTTGAAGGTAAAGTTGCTCGTTTGACTGACTTCGGCGCATTCGTTGACTTGGGTGGCGTCGATGGTTTGGTACACGTTTCAGAAATTTCTCATGATCGTGTTAAGAACCCTGCTGATGTTTTGACAAAGGGTGAAACAGTTAACGTTAAGATTTTAGCCTTAGATGCTGAAAAGGGACGTATCTCATTGTCAATCAAGGCTACACAACCTGGACCTTGGGATAAAGTTGCTGAAGAAGCTCCTGCCGGAACAGTTCTTGAAGGAACTGTTAAGCGTGTAAAAGACTTCGGCGCATTTGTTGAAATTTTCCCTGGTATCGAAGGACTAGTTCACGTATCACAAATTTCACACAAGCGTATCGAAAACCCTTCAGAAGTTTTGAAGTCAGGTGACAAAGTTCAAGTTCAAGTTTTGGATGTTAAGCCTGCTGAAGAACGTATTTCATTGTCAATGAAGGCATTGGAAGAAAAGCCAGAACGTGAAGATCGTGGAAATTCAAAGGATAGTTCAGCATCACGTGCAGATATTGCTGCTTATAAGCAACAAGATGATTCCGCTGCAACATTGGGCGACCTCTTTGATGGTAAGTTCTAAGAATTTTATTGAAAAGAACTGGTTCGCCAGTTCTTTTTTTATGGTAAATTTATTTATACAAAGGAGGTGCCAAAATGTCAGCACCAATAGTAGCAATTGTCGGTCGACCAAACGTTGGTAAATCAACTATTTTCAATCGTATGGCGGGAGAAAGAATTGCAATCGTTGAAGACATGCCTGGAGTTACACGAGATCGCTTGTATGCACCAGCTGAATGGTTAAATTATGAATTTAGAATGATTGATACCGGTGGAATCGAAATCGGTGATGCACCGTTTTTAGCCGAGATACGTGGCCAAGTAGAATTAGCAATTAATGAAGCTGATGTTATTGTGATGGTTGTCTCCGGTCGAGAGGGATTAACTGAGGCTGATGAAGTAGTTGCACGTATGCTATATAAATCTAATAAGCCTGTCGTTTTAGCTGTCAATAAGGTAGATAATCCTGAAATGCGCCATGAGGTCTATGATTTTTATGCATTAGGTCTCGGAGATCCGTACCCAGTTTCAGGATCGCATGGTTTGGGATTAGGTGATTTACTTGACGAAATTGTAAAACATTTTCCTGATGAAGCTGCGGAACAAGAAGACGATGCGATTCGTTTTAGTATAATTGGTCGCCCAAATGTGGGTAAATCATCAATTGTTAACGCTATGCTTGGTGAAAAACGTGTGATTGTTTCTGATATTGAAGGGACAACGCGTGATGCTATTGATACACGATTTGTGACTGAAGAGGGTGACGAATTTGTGATGGTTGATACAGCCGGTATGCGTAAACGCGGAAAAATATATGAGAATACTGAAAAGTATTCAGTAATGCGTGCCATGAAAGCTATTGATGATAGCAATGTCATTCTGATGGTTATTGATGCAGAAGCGGGAATTAGAGAACAGGATAAACACGTAGCCGGGTTCGCTCATGAAGCTGGCCGAGCAATGATTATTGTTGTCAATAAATGGGATGCTATTGAAAAGAATGATCGTACAATGTCAGACTTTGAGAATTTAATTCGTGAAGAATTTAAATTCTTAGATTATGCACCAATTGTGTTCGTTTCTGCTAAAACAGGGCAACGGTTAGATAGATTGCCACAAATGGTTAAAGACGTTGATGATAATCATCGTAAGCGTATCACATCGTCAACATTAAATGATGTTATTATGGATGCTATTGCAATAAATCCAACACCTTCGGATAATGGTCGTCGGTTACGTGTATATTATGCAACACAAGTTGCAACGCAACCACCAACATTTGTCATATTTGTTAATGATGTTGAACTGATGCACTTCTCATATGAACGATTCTTAGAAAATAAAATTCGAGAATCATTTGATTTTACTGGAACGCCAATTAAACTCATAGTCCGCGCACGAAAGTAAACGTTGCAAAAATATGTTTTTAATGTAACACAAATGTTACGAAATCCTGAAAACCCTTGATAACACTACACATTTGGCGATTCTTATGTTATTCTAGTTACATGAAATAATGTTTCGACAGATTTCACGGAGCGCATTTTGCGTTAAAATAACTCTTATTAGGAGACAAGAAAATGGCTAACAAGCAAGAATTAGTAGATTCAGTTGCTAAAGCAACAGGTTTGACAAAGAAGGATGCAACTGCATCAGTTGACGCAGTTTTTGCATCAATCGAAGAAGCATTGAAGAACGGTGAGAAGGTTCAATTGATCGGATTTGGTAACTTTGAAGTTCGTGATCGTGCTGCTCGTAAGGGCCGTAACCCACAAACTGGTGAAGAAATTCAAATTGCTGCTTCAAAGGTACCTGCATTTAAGCCAGGTAAAGCTTTGAAGGATGCCGTTAAGTAATTAATACTTATATATACTGCTATTTAACAGTGTTTCTGGGTAAGTTTGGGGAAGATACTCCCTGACATTTTTATCTAGTACATTAAGAGCAAGCTCATCTTGAGTTTGCTCTTTTTCTTTTATCATGTGACTATCTACGTTGAGCGTTATTCTGATATTAAAGTGGGTCAACTCTTTTTGACAATCTATGTCTAAAAAGTTGTGTAAGTCGTGAGAGATTTCTGAATGATATAAACAATGAAATCTTAGCTGACGAACACTTACTTTCTTAGATTATTTTATGCGAATTTAGTTTAGTCAATTTGAGAATAGATTTGAATCATTTATTTTTATTACAACCTTGATTACTCGAGATTATGAAATTTATTGTTTTAGTTGATTTAACCTTACCCACAGTGTTCAAGATTCGGAGGGAAAAATGTTTCTGATCACGAAGTTGATAAGTAATCTTGAACAAGTAGCACCATTAGACACCTAAAGTAAAAAGCCGACTAAATTATTTTTAGTCGGCTTTTTACTTTTTAGCATTTTATTGAAAAAATGAGAGTGAATTCGATAGTGAAAGGTTATTTGTGCGATCGAACACCGATAACGGCGTTTACCTCAGGGTAAATATCCGTGTGCACAAGATTTAATTCTTCTGCGAGTGCATTCGCAGTATTAACAACATCAATTTGATTGAATTGTGATAAACAAAATCCTGTTTCGCCTTTTCCAACTTTTTCCTTTATCATATTGGCAACTTGTTTATTGAAAGCCATATGAACCCCCTTATAAATTTTACTTAACTCTAAATGAGTTTGTAATTTAAGCATACCACTTTACAAACGTTTAAACAAAACATACGGATTCAGCCACACAATTACCGCGTATTCGTTATATTTATCTAAAAATGAAAAAACTAGACTAGACGAGCAGGATTACCAACAGCAGTAGAATAAGGAGGGACATCGTTTAAAACAACAGCATTAGCACCAACTTTACTATTTGCACCAATAGTAATATTGCCCAATATTTGCGCATGAGCACCAATGAAGCTATTGCTTTCGATATGAGGGTGTCTACGTTCTGTCATCGTATGACGAGCTCCCAGAGTGACGCCATGTAATATGGTTACACCGTCATCAATAATTGCAGTTTCACCAATAACAACACCGATGCCGTGATCAATAAATACGCCAGAACCAATTTGTGCACCAGGTGCTATGAATATATCAGTTCGTTTAGCTGACCAACGAGCAATAATAGCGGCGAGCAAATAACGATGATGAATATGAAGCCAATGCGCAATACGATGAAACCACAGTGCATGTAAACCAGGATAAGTTAAAATTACCATCATAAGACTTTTTGCAGCGGGATCCCGCTCCAAAATTGATTTAGCAGTAAAAAACATTTCTTCTCCACTATTATTTCAACTGATTAAAACTGTGGTCTAGATCCGCAATTAAATCGTTAATGTCTTCAACACCTACCGAGAGACGAATTAGTTCGTCTTGAATACCATGAGATAGTCGGATATGACGAGGAATGGCGCCGTGCGTCATTTTAGCTGGGATTTCAATTAGGCTTTCAAGTGCACCTAAACTTTCTGCTAATGTGATAATTTTTAAGTTACTGATGAACTGTTCTGGATCCAGCCCAGCCTTTAGTTCAAAGGAAATCATGGCACCAAAACCATTCATTTGTTGTTTGGCTAAAGCGTAATCAGGGCTGTCAGGATCACCAGGGAAATATATTTTACCAACTTTATTTTGTTTTTTAAGGTAGTCAAATATTATTTGAGCATTTGATTGATGAGTGCGCATTCTCAATCCAAGTGTTTTCATACCTCGTTGTAGAAGCCAACTTTCTTGAGGAGCCAAAATTGCACCAATTGCATTTTGTAAAAATTTAATTTTTTCACTAAGTTCGTTACCTTTAGTAACAACTAGACCGGCAATGAGGTCGCTATGACCACCTAAATACTTTGAAGCACTGTGAACAACAATATCTACACCTAAATCAATCGGATTTTGTACATACGGAGAAGCAAATGTATTGTCAACAATACTTAATAAATTATGATGGTGAGCAAGTTCAGAAATTGCTTTAATATCACTGATGCGCAATAGCGGGTTGGTAGGCGTTTCCAGGTAAATAGCTACCGTATTTTCTTGAATAGCTTCCTGAATAGCAGATAAATCACGAGTATCGACAATTGTAAATGTCAGACCCATTCTTTTTAGGACATTATCAATTAATCTAAATGTACCACCATAAACATCATTTCCAACAATAATGTGATCTCCAGATGAAAATAGTGAAAAAATAGTACTTATCGCTGCTGATCCAGATGCGAAAGCAAAACCAGCAGTACCGTTTTCTAAGTCTGCAATTAAGCTTTCTACGGCTTCACGAGTTGGGTTGCCAGATCTTGAGTATTCATATTTTGCCTCACCAATTTTTGTTTGCTTAAAGGTCGAAGCCATATGAATAGGGACAGATACTGCGCCAGTTGACTGGTCAACACTAATACCGCCATGAATAAGTTTTGTATCAAATTTCATTTTTCTTTCCTCAGTTTCCATAAATATTTGTGCTCATATAACGTTCGCTACTGTCTGGGAATATCGTGACGATATTACTTTCTGGTGGTAAAGTTTTTGCCATTTGTAGGCTAGCAGCTAAAGCTGCACCGCTTGAACTACCGATAAAAAGACCTAGATTTTTGGCAGCAAATCGAACTTGTTGAAAGGCATCGTCATCACTAATAGTTAATGTTTTGTCAATGTGAATTGATTCAAAAAATGGTGGCACAAATTCAACTCCAATACCTTCTGTGCGGTGAGCATGTGCTGGGCCGCCATTTAAAATAGATCCTTCGGGCTCTACAACAATATTTTTTATTGTTGCATCATATTCATTAAGGTATTTGGCAATTCCAGCAAAAGTGCCACCACTGCCAGCACCAGCAACAAAAGCGTCAATCTTTTCATTCTTCAAATCTTTAACGATTTCTGGTGCTAACGTTTTGTAATATGTTTCTGGATTAGCAGGGTTAGCAAATTGCATAGGTAAGTAGCTATTTTCAGTTTTAGCTGCTATCGATTTTGCTCTGGAAATAGCACCTTTAATACCTTCGTTAGAAGGTGTATTGATGATTTTTGCGCCTAATGCTTTCATGAGTTGCTGTTTTTCAGCGCTGAATTTCTCAGGTACAACAAGAATAGTTGGTAATTTATATTGTTGGGCAGCTAATGCTAAACCAATACCAGTATTCCCAGCGGTTGGTTCAATAATCGTTGAGTTTTGATTAATCAAGTTTCGCTGCCAAGCATCTGATATTAAGAATTGACCTAAACGGTCTTTAATACTGCCACCAGGATTGAACATCTCTAGTTTTGCAAAAATGCGACTTTGGTTTGGAACAGGTATTTGCAGTTCAATTAACGGTGTTTGACCAATTAGTTGATGGATATTTTTAATTAGCATAATGCATCCTTGTATCTTTTTAGTAAAAACAAATAAAAACGCGAAAATCCAATTGAATTTTCGCGTTTTGATAGTTTAACTGTGTCAGTAGAAAAATTTTAAGTTATGGTATACCCAAAAATTTATGCTCAACAAACAGTACAACATCGAAAACGCGTTGTACTGCAGCATGTTGAATAAACTGTAGTGAAAGATAATGCCATAATGAACTCCTAGTTATGAATTGAATTAAATATACTATAGATAAAATATTTTGTCAAACAAAATGACAATTAATAAGTAAGCTAAGTTTTGCTAGTGTAGTATGATTATTTCAAAAGAAGTACAAAAAATTTTATTTCACAATTATTTTTTCGCGATAGCGTATCTAAATATATTAAGGAAGAGCATCAACGTTATATAATAGATTTCCATTTTCATAACATGTTTTTGATTAGAAAAGTTAGTTGAAAAATTCAGTGCAACATGGAATAATAAACAAGTAATTATTAAACATTATCTTGTCATCATACGAACGAATGGCAAATTAAAAGGAATGAAAATATGCAAAAAATAAAGCTACCAATAGCTGATAATATTGCTACCGAACAAGTTAATGAATTTAGAAAGTTTATAACTTCTCCATCTATTATTCAATTATCTATTGGTGTTATCGTCGGGGGTAGTTTGACTGATTTAATCAAGAGTGTGATTAGTTTTGCTTCTAACTTGTTTTATTATTTCTCCTTACTACTGTTTTCAAAAAGTCATTCGGCCAAGAGTAACCTAGTCTTAGATCCATTGCGCACTGTTTTTGAAAACTTTCTAACGTTATGTACTATTGCCGCATGTGTCTTTTTCTTTGTTAAATTGGTCAATAAGTTTTTAATCAAAGAGGCTTCAGAGACTTTGGGCTATAACGCACAACTTGAAGAAACGAAAAAGCTAATTAAGATACAGCATGAAACCAACGAGTTACTGAAAAAATCAGTTAATTTGCAAGAAAAATTATTGAATCAAACTGAAGAGAAAAAGGAATGATTCATGTCAGCAAGAGCTTTTTAATCGTTCTGTAAGCGTTTGCAAAAAGAATTTATAAGAGTTATACTGAACTTATAGATTAGATGAGCTTTTATAGGTGGTTAGCTAACCCCAAAAACAACTTGTTCGTAGTTTATGCTATCAATTTACAAGTATTGCCACGTGCATGATGTTAAATGACTAGTTTAGGCAAGATGATTATGTTCTCCAGTGTAAAATTTTGGGGTGGTTTTCATCAAAAGGCAAGTTGTTTTTTGTTACACAAAGCGGTGTTATGCTAACAAAGAGTTTATTTGAGTGGTGTTATACGAATGATCATATCAGAGAGGAAGCACTTATGATTAATAAAATTGTTGTTGCGATAGACGGAAGTGAAGCAGCGCAAAGAGCAGTTGATTTTAGCGTTGAATTAGCGAAGAAGTTTGATGCTAAAATCGATATTGTTAATGTAATTCAGTATCCAACTATCACTTATTATGACTCTGACCAATCCTTTTATGATTCTTTGGTACAGAGAATGACTAATACAGCCTCAGCAAAACTCGATGAGGCTGCAAATGTTGTAAAAAAATCTGGCATTGTCGTTAATACGCATGTCTTACAAGGTGATGCTCGTTTTATTTTGGCTGACCAGGTTCCAGAGCAACTAAATCCTGATTTAATTGTAATGGGGAAAACTGGCACTAATGCTGTTATGCGTGTATTCATGGGCTCAACTGCTCGATATGTTTCAGAACATGCGGAAACTAATGTATTGCTAATACAATAGATTTGACAAAAAACACTACTCTTTGGTAGTGTTTTTTTGTGTATCCATGATTCTTATCCTGAAATATATTTCAGCAATAATCTAGTATAATAGTTTTTGTGGAGGAAACACACTAAAAATGACAGAATTAATACAACATGAGCCAACGCAAGATGTTATTGTGCAAAGTGTTGCGGCTAAAGTAACAGATATTACCAAAAAGCAAATTAATGTTACATTAACCTTGCTTAATGAAGGATCAACTGTACCCTTCATTGCCAGATACCGAAAAGAAATGACGGGTGAATTGGATGAAGTACAGATTCGTGATATTCAATCCATTGCAAAGAGGTCAAAAGAGTTAGTAGAACGAAAAAATACAGTTTTAAAAGCTATTTTTGAACAAAACAAACTAACTGAAACTTTGCAAAAAAATATTCAAGATGTTCAGACGCTTCAAGACTTGGAAGATATATATTTACCATATAAACAAAAACGGCGAACTAAGGCGATGATTGCACGAGAAAATGGTCTGCAGCCACTTGCTGATTGGGTGATGACACATATTAATAGTAATATTAATGAGGCGTTTTCAAATTATGTGACTGAAACTTTGCCAACGATAGTCGATGTGCGTGCAGGAGTGCATGAAATTTTGGCTGAACAAATCGGTGAAAAAGCTAATTATCGTCAGTGGCTACGTTTGAGAATGGCTGTAGATGGAGTGTTGGTTTCTAGCTTAAAGCGTGGTATGGCTGAAAAAGATGAGCAAAAGGTTTATGAGCAATACTACGATTTCACTGAAACAATTAAATCACTTCTCAACAATAAATTTCGCATTTTAGCAGTAAATAGAGGTGAAAAAGAAGGCATACTATCTGTGAAAATTGATTTTTCTGAGGCGCGCATGATGCACTTTATTCAAACGAAAGAGTTGAATGGGCAAAGTCCAGCAGGCCAAGGATATGAAATATTACACCATGCTATTGAAGATGCCTATAAACGCTTTATTCGTCCAGCAGTGGAAAGAGAGATTAGACAAGAATTAACAACCCAAGCACAAGAACAAGCCATTAAGGTGTTTGGTGACAATCTTTATCATCTTTTGATGCAAGCACCTCTGAAAAATAAAATTGTGATGGGATTTGATCCAGGATTTCGTACAGGATCAAAGTTAGCAATTATTGATAGCAATGGCAAGTTTTTAGCTAAGCAGGTTATTTATCCGCATAAACCAGCTAATGTGCAGAAACGATCCGAAGCAGTTAATATTTTCAAACAATTGATATCAGATTACAAAGTAGAGCTAGTAGCAATCGGGAATGGCACGGCGTCTCGTGAATCTGAAGAGTTTGTCGCGAAAAATTTACCAGGAGGGGTAAAATATACTATTGTCAATGAAGCTGGTGCTTCAGTTTATTCTGCTTCTGAACAGGCACGGGAAGAATTTCCTGATTTACACGTTGAAGAGCGAAGTGCAATTTCAATTGGGCGTAGAATTCAGGATCCGTTAGCTGAATTAATCAAAATTGATCCAAAGTCCGTTGGTGTTGGTCAGTATCAGCATGATTTAAATGCAAAAGCACTAGATGAACAAGTAGACAATGTTGTCGAAACAGCAGTTAACCGAGTTGGGGTTAATTTAAATACGGCTTCACCTGCGCTATTAGCTCACATCGCCGGTCTCAATAAAAATTTGGCTCAAAATATCGTTAATTATCGAAACAAATTTGGTGAGTTCACTTCACGTACACAAATTAAGAAAGTACCGCGCGTGGGACCTAAAGCGTATGAACAAGCTGCCGGATTTTTGCGCATTGTAGATGGTAAGAACATATTAGATAACACGGATATTCATCCTGAAAGTTATGCCGCTGCTAAAAAGTTGTTATCATTAGCAAACATAAACCCAGTAAACTTGGCGACAGATGAAGCGAATGCGATGTTGAACGAATTAGACAATGAGCACACAGCTAAGCAATTGGATATTGGTATGCAGACGTTGCATGACATGGTTATGAGTTTACAAAAGCCAGGACGAGATGGTCGTTCAGACATGGTAGGAGCTTTACTAAAAGCCGATGTGATGCACATTGAAGATTTGAAAGCAGGTATGAAACTACAAGGTACCGTGCGCAATGTTGTGGATTTTGGTGCATTTGTGGATTTAGGCGTTAAACATGATGGACTGGTGCATATTTCTAGAATGAGTACACGTCGTATTGAACATCCATCTGAGATTGTATCTGTTGGCGATATTGTTGAGGTTTGGGTTGTTGATGTTGATGAAAAAAGAAACCGTATTGGATTAACTATGTTGGCATCACAATGACATACGTCGGTTGTATTATAAAAACCTTACCACTTAACAGGTAAGGTTTTTAATTTTCATTAATCAACTAGAGGTAAGATATTAACAATGGCAATACGATCACTTTCATCATTTTTCAAGCGATTAATAATTTCATTATAACGATCTTCTGACAATGGTTCTTTACGATCAAATGATAATATTTTATTTTCAATGTGATTACTAGTACTAGGATATTGTTCGATACGATAGATAATGAGTAGTTTTTTGTAGGCAAATGGTTGCACGATCATACCATCTAAATGATTTTCAACTGTTTCTGTGGCTTGATGAGCTACATTCTCTTCGATTTGTGATTTTGCTTTTTTAAATAGTGACATTATTTCATCTCCGTGTTTTGTTTAAAGTAAGTTGTTAGGGCAGTAGTTAAGTTTTTGGCAATTTTCTTTTGATAACTGCTTTGACGAATATATTTCAAATCAGTGTTGTTATTGATGAAGCCATTTTCAAGTAAAATTGCAGGTTGACTAGTATTTTTAATTGCTATGTAAGCAGCTGTATCAACCCCTCGGTTATTCAAAGGCATATTATTTAATGAGGAGCTAACTACTTCTGCTAGCGTTTTAGAATTTTTGTGATAATAATATTGTGAAATACCGCTTGCTTTGGTACCTTCTGCTGAAGAATCAAAGTGAAAAGATATCTGTGCATCGGCTTTATTGTTTTCACCAGGAATAGCTATTTTCAAAAGTGGTACAATTTTATCACTATCTCTTGTCATAATGACACGAGCCCCGGTTGGTTTTAAGGCTGTTCTAACATGCCTTGCAGTACGCAAAGTGTATGTTTTTTCTTTGTACTTACCATTTGATGATAGAGCACCAGTATCGGAACCGCCATGACCAGGGTCTAAAACAATAGTGGCCTCGCTAATTGGCTGTGCTGTTTTTAGTAAGGTTGAGTTGGCCACCCAACTGGCCACCCAGCCGACTTTTTCATTGTCAGAGCGGCGAACTTGCCACCAGCCGTGTTTCTTGTCAATCACAATTAAGCGTGTACCGCTTTTTAGTGAATCTAATGATTTGTATTGTCGTCCAGGGCCGTTTCGAAATTGAACATTGTCAGGGTGGGTCATAATTTCTTCTTTTGAAACGAGTGAAATAAGTAATCCTACTACCGTAATTAGTATACTGGTAGTAATGATGATACCAATTAAATTACTTAAAAGCCATTTTTTAAACATAATATCCTTACGCACATTTTTTTATATATAATAGTAGTTTACCATATTTCTATTTTTGAAAACGCTTACCTAATTTAGAATATATTATCGTTATTATTTTGAATTTACTGTATAATATAATCTTAGAAAAGAAAAGGATTAAAAGAGTAGACGCAGATGTCAAAAATAATGGCAGTAAACGCCGGAAGTTCTTCACTTAAGTTCCAATTGTTAGAAATGCCCGAGGAAACAGTTATTACACAAGGGATAATCGAACGAATTGGTATGGACGATGCAATCATCACAGTAAAATATGGTGCAGATGTTGAACCTGTTCGTTTGGTTGGTACTGAAGAGGGGACCATTTCACTAACTAAAAGTGGTGATCAGAAATATGAAGCTGAATTACCAATTAAAGATCATCATGCAGCAATTGATCTGATGCTAAAAAAGTTATCAGATTTAGGCATTATTAAAGATTTTCAAGAAATAACAGGTGTTGGCCATCGTGTTGTTGCTGGTGGTGAGTGGTTCAATCATTCAGTTGTTGTGAATGATGACGTATTATCTAAGATAGATCGCTTAGCTGATTATGCACCACTACACAATCCAGCTAATGCAATGGGTATTCGTGCGTTCCAAGAATTATTGCCACATGCAACTTCTGTGGCAGTGTTTGATACATCATTTCATCAAACAATGCCTGAAAAAAATTATCTGTATAGCTTACCATATGAATACTACGCACGTTACGGTGCTCGTAAGTATGGTGCGCATGGAACTTCACACCGCTATGTAACTGAAAGAGCAGCAGACAAATTAGGCATACCATTAGATAAATTTAATGCAATTTCATTTCATTTAGGTGCAGGAGCATCTGTGACTGCAATTAAAAACGGTAAGTCATACGATACATCAATGGGATTCACACCACTGGCTGGTTTGACAATGGCGACTCGTTCTGGGGATGTAGATCCATCGTTAATTTATTATATTCAAGAACGTGAAGGCCTTTCAAATGAAGAAATGCTCAATGTCTTAAACAAAAAGTCTGGTCTTTTAGGTATCTCAACTATTTCAAGTGATATGCGTGATTTGGAAAACGTTCAGGAGACCAATACTCATGCACAATTGGCATTGGACATGTTCTATGATCGAGTGATTCGTTATGCAGGACAGTATTTTGCTGAACTAGGTCGTGTGGATGCCATTATTTTCACAGCTGGTATTGGTGAAAACGATGCAGTAACACGTGCTAAAGTATTGAAATCATTGGCATTTGCGGGCGTCGAATTAGATGAAGAAGCAAACAATGTTCGTGGTAAAGAAACAATTATTACAACATCCGCTTCTAAAGTAACTGGGTTACTGATTCCGACAAATGAGGAATTAATGATCGCACGCGATGTGGTGACATTACAAAATACAAAATAAAAAAGTTGGCGTAAGCCAACTTTTTTTTAATTACTCAATTATTTTCAATTGCCCACGAATCTCATCAAGTGAATGATAGCCTTTTTCTGTTAAAATAACTGATAACTCTTTTTCCAAACGCTCAAAAACAGATATTCCTTCGATTGCTAATTGTGAACCAACTTCAACTAAGTCCGCACCACATAAAACGTGTTCATAAACATCGCGTCCAGAAGTTACACCACCAGTACCAATCATTTTAATGCTTGGGTTTAATCGTTGGCGTAGTGCTCTAACATTAGCTAATGCTGTTGCTTTGACGATGGGACCACCGACACCACCAAAACCACCTTTCGGTTTAATCACAACCGTGTCAGTTTCTTCATCAATAACAAGGCCATTACCAATTGAATTGATGGCATTAACAAAGGCTAATGGAAACTTATTTAAAATGTTTGCAATATTGTCAAAATGTACAATATCAAAGTAGGGTGGTAACTTAACGCCGAGAGGCTTGGTGAAAAATGAAAATACCTCAGTTAAAATTTCTTCAGTTGTTTCAAAATCATAAGCTGTTTGAGGTTTGCCGGGCACGTTAGGACAGGACAAATTTAATTCAACAAGCCCATTGAATTCTGAGTCTTCTATCTTGTGTAACATATCTAAGTTCTCTTGTTTTGATAAACCAGCAACTGAGAAAAAGATTGGCTTGTCTGTTTGTTTTTGGGTAACATAATCCATGTAATAGTCAAATCCTTCATTGGGTAAGCCCATTGAATTAATTGTGCCTAGACTATTGGTCAATTCATGATATCGAGGTGAGACGTTACCTGGTCGAAGGTTTGGCGTTGCTGACTTTGTAACAACTGCGCCTGTATAGTCAGATGCTAGAACACTATCTAATTCGTCGCTAGTCTGACACACAACACCTGCAGCGTTGAGTAAAATGTGATCGAAGTTGAAACCAGCGATGTTAGCAGTTAAATTCATGAAAATAATCCTTTCTGTTACCTTAAAATGGTTATCTTATTATATCTAAAACTTATTGATATATAAACCCCCAATAATGGTTATAATAGTATTATGAAACAATTTAGAGTAGACAATTTAAAAAGTACATACGGCGAAAAGGTTCTTTTCAATGATATTTCATTTCTGGTTACGGAAGGTGATCGAATTGGTTTAATTGGTGTAAATGGTAGTGGAAAGACTTCTCTTCTGAATGCCATTTCTGAAAAAAAACCAGCTGATGCTGGATCAATCACGAAACAAAATGATTACACAATTGGATATCTGACACAAGACCCGTATTTAGATGATCACTTCTTATTAATGGATGCAATTTTCTCTGGTGATCAACCAGTATTCCAGACGATAAGGCAGTATGAAAATGCTTTGCGAAAATATGGGGAACAGCCGACAGATGAAAAAGTTGCCCAAAACTTTGAAAAAGCCCAAAATGCTATGGACCGAGATGATGCTTGGACAACAGAATCTCAGGTAAAAACAATTTTAACGCAGTTACATATGCCAGAGCTGCATAAAAAAGTGAGTGAACTTTCAGGAGGACAACGAAAAAGAGTCGGATTAGCCCAAGTTTTAATTCAAGAACCAGATTTATTGATATTGGATGAGCCTACTAACCACTTAGATTTTGATTCTATTGCTTGGTTAGAAAAATATTTAGCTGCCTATAAGGGGGCAGTTTTAGTTGTTACTCATGATCGTTATTTTTTGGATGCTGTTACAACAAGGATATTCGAATTATCATTTGGTGATTTGTATGAATATCAAGGTAATTATCAGGATTATATGAGCGGAAAATCTCAGCGTATTGAACAAGGAAAGGTTGCTGAACATAAGCAACAGCAACTATACAAACAAGAGCTAGCATGGATGCGTAAGTCCGCTCGTGCACGAACAACCAAACAAAAAGGTAGGGAAAACGCATTTGCTGAGCTAGAAGCTAATATCGGTACTTTACAGCTTGATGAAGATGTATCTGTTAATCTGGGACAGCAACGTTTAGGAAAAAAGGTTATTGTCATTGAAGATGCCGTCATCCAATTCGACGATAAAAGAATTTTAGATCATTTCAATTTACGAGTTTCTTCAGGTGATCGTATTGGTATCACAGGTGCTAATGGTGCAGGAAAGTCTACTTTTTTGAATGCAATAGCTGGAAGAGTGCCATTAACTAGCGGAATCATTGAATTAGGTGAAACTGTAAAGATGGCCTATTATACACAGGTTACTGAAGAGATTCCTGATGATAAGCGTGTGATTGGCTATCTGTCAGATGTTGCAACTACTGTAAAAGACAAAGATGGCAATCAAATTAGTGTTTCAGATTTATTGGAGCAGTTTCTATTTCCACCATTTATGCATGGCACATTAATTCGACAGTTGTCTGGTGGTGAAAAAAGGCGATTGTACTTATTGAAACTACTACTTCAACAACCTAATGTGCTTTTACTTGATGAGCCGACGAATGATCTTGATATTGGCACATTAACTGTTCTAGAAGATTTTCTGTCTCGTTTTGATGGGGCCGTGATTACCGTTTCCCATGACCGTTATTTTTTGGATAAAGTTGCTAATCAACTATACATGTTTGAGGGGGATGGTGTTGTTAAACGTTTTGATGGCTTGTTCAGTGACTATCTGGCGAGTGACTTAGCGAAAGCAGTACCAGCACAAAAAGAAGAAAAAATAGTTATCAATAAGAAGCCACAAAAAAAGAAGTTAACATACAATGAAAAGAAAGAGTGGCAAACCATTGAAGATGATATAGCTTCAGTTGAACAAAGAATTTCTGAAATTCCCGAAGAAATGGCTCAAAATGGTACAAATTATGTCTTATTAGGCGATTTACAAAAAGAGTTAGATTCATTAAATGAAACTTTGGAAGAAAAAATGAATCGCTGGGAATATTTAAGTGAAATTGTGGAGGGCTTGTGATAAATCATAAGCTTTTTCTTTTTGGGATTCGTATTATTTCAAGAGGAAAATAATATGATTTTAAAAAAATTTTTATTAGGTTTACATTTAACTTCAGGTATTGGTTATGCTGGAGAAAAAAGAATCATTGAAGTGATTGATAATCATTTGATAACGGAGAGTTATCCTTGGAATATTGAAACTGTACTGGCGGTAGTCAGACCCTTACCACAACATGTTAATAAAATAAAAGATACATATATAGCAGCTTGTCAGCAAGCAGCAGCAAGTCAGGAAAGCTATTTTACTTATTTTGATGACTGCTATCCGATACAACTTAAAGAAATCTTTGACCCACCATTAATTCTTTTTTACGAAGGTAATGTAAGTGCACTGAAATTACCTAACTTAGCGGTAGTTGGCACGAGAACTGCTACTTCCTACGGATTGTCATGCTTACGATCACTATTGCCAAATGTAATAAATAGGGGAACGGCTATTGTTTCAGGACTAGCTAAAGGTATCGATGTAATGGCTCACCAAGTTACATTTGCCAATCAAGGTGTGCCTATAGCAGTTATAGGTACGGGGTTGAACGTTGCTTATCCAGCAAGGAATAAATTACTACAGCAACAAGTTGCACAATATGGCATTGTTTTGAGTGAATATACACACGACGTTGGACCACAAAAATCTCATTTTCCTGCAAGAAATCGTATTATAGCAGGATTATCATCAGCTACATTAGTTATTGAAGCCCAAATAAAATCTGGTAGTTTAATAACTGCTAACTACGCGTTACAAAATAACAGAGAAGTCCTATCTGTACCTGGTCCTATTTTCTCTGAAAATTCTCGGGGAACAAATGAGTTATTAAAATTAGGTGCAAAATTAATTAGTTATCCCGAGGAAATTATTGAAAGTGTGCGAACCTTTGGTTGATTAATCTATTTTTTCCGAACAAACAAAAAAACAAGATAATTACTTATCTTGTTTTTTTGCTTGTGAAAGTAAGGCTGACTTAATAGCGGCAACTTTTTCGGCTTTAGTAGCTTGCGTTTGTTGATTAGACTTATACTTAGCATTAGCCTGTTTCTGTTTAAAGTCAATTTGATATCGTCCCATGTTTTTAAACTCCTTCTGAAGTTCTCATTATACCATAGGTTCATATCAAGGTACTTTAATCTTCACTGTGTGCGGCTAAAAATTTTTGAATGGCAACTAAAGCTAAATCATATCTTCCCGCTTGACAATGTTGTTCACCACCAGTTTCTTTAGTGAAAATTTTAGTTTCAAGTGATTTTGTGTTTATTAATTCTTGTTGTTCTAACACCAGGTCACTAAAAGGAACATATTGATCATCCTTTCCAGCAAGTAACAATACGTTTTGATCCACTAAATGTCCGATTCCTTTGACGGTATGTTTTTCAATCTCTTTTAACAGTGCGTAAGGGGTATCAGTACCAGTGTTTTCATAACCCTTTGTAAAAAGAAAGTTTAAGTTAGCATCAGAATTAATCAAAGTAGGGATTAGTTGGTTTGTTTTTTCAACATCGTTATTTTGTAATAATTGACGAATATGCTTTCGTGTGTCCTTTGAAAAATCTTTCAAAAAAGTATTCAATCCATCATAAAAGAAATCATAACAAACAACGTTCTTGATTCTTTTTTCGTAGGCAGCAGCACGAATGACGAAATAACCACCCCATGAAACACCCATTGCATCAACTTCATCTAAATTAAAATAATCAATAACTGCACTGACAGGATCTTCAAAATATGGTGTAAACTTGATGTTGTTATCAATTAAAGCTCGTCCTTGACCTGGTCCGTCAAACAAAATCACATTATAATCGGTTTCCTTAAAGAAATTAACCGCAACCAATATTTCTTCCATAAAACTATCAAAACCATTGATGATAATCAAAGTTTTAGTAGCTGTAGGATTTATATTGACTTTTATGGCAGGTAAAAAAGATTCTTGATACGGTACTTGATAGCTTTCATAATCGATTTCAGTATGTGCACGGTAAAAATTATTTAAATATTGATGAACAACTTTTTGCTTATTATCGTTATCTTGGTTTAAGTAAAACTGCGCAAGACCAAAATAAGCACAGGCAAGAGCATAATCTTCTCTCTTTTCACGTAACTCACCGAATGAGAACCAGGTTTCGTACCAAGAAACATCATTTGTTAGTTTAGGTATAATTATTTTTAAATCATCTTTTACTTTTGGACTCTCTTTGATTCCTTCAAGTTGACGATTGATTTGCAAATTCCATTGTGGGTTGTTTTTGATATATTCATAAAACATAGTAGTACCTCTTTCTTTATTTACTAAACTCATTATAATTAGTAAAATAAGGTCGAACAATTATCAGTTGATGTGAATAACGTCCAGAAATGGACGTTATGATTTGGCCTGTCTAGTTATGGACAGAAAAGGATTACTTTGTATGGCGGATATTAGAAAAATAAAAACGAAAAAAAACATTGAAATGGCTTTTATTAGCTTACTGAATGAACAAAGTTTCAAATCAATAACTGTGGAACAAATTTGTAAGCAAGCTATGACGAGTCGATCAACATTTTATCTGCACTATTTAGATAAATATGATCTCTTGAATCAGCTTGTCGAAACACAGTTTACAGTCTTTGAACATATTGTCGATAAAAGAGTTGAGGGACTCATTTCTGGGCAATTTGAAGAGACGATTACACATTTCTACAATGAATTAGTCAACAACAAACAGATTATTCAAGCTTTATTTACAATCAATGAACCGGAATTTAATTTAAAACAAAAATTTGAGGATACATTATATCAGCATTGGTTGAAATATCTTAGTGAAAAATCATCTTTGAAGTATAACGAATTGATTGCAAAATTTGGTGCTAGTATTGTTTTTGACACGCTTAACTGGACATTTGAAAATGGTATTGATGATGAAACGCTTTTATTTGTGGAAAATATCAGAAAGAAAATACTCGAGATGTCTGCATCTTTAAAGGAAATACATGACGAACCATAGCAAAGTGCTATGGTTTTTTAGTTATGAGAGACTTCATATAATATTGTTATTTATTATTGTATTTTATCGATAGTAAGAGTAGAATAATATTTAGGATATGCAAGCGCTTACATAATACCTGAAAAAGAGTTTCATAGTAACAAATGAAACAACATTCCGTTTATGAAAGATGGGAGAAAAGAATGAACTATCTTATTTTGGTTAGCCATGGCCAGTTCTCGGAGGGGCTTAAGGACGCTCTGGGAATGTTTGTTGGTGATGGAATTGAAACCGTGAAAGCAATAGGGCTCCAATCGGGTGAAGATACAGATCATTTTGAAAATCGTTTCAAATCTTTATTATCAACACTTGAACAAAATTCAGAATTGCTTATTCTTGGGGACATGATCGGCGGTAGTCCACTGACTACAGTTGTGAACGTGTTAAACCAAGAAAATAGGTTACAAAAAGCAATTGTACTTGGTGGGATGAATTTTCCAATGGCACTCAATGCTGCCATCTTGAAAGATAGTTCCAGTAAAGACGAACTAATTAGCAGTGTATTGCGTGAAGGTACTTCTGCTTTAAAACAATTTGAGATCAATGATGATTTAGAGGACGATGATGAGATTTGAAAGGACAAACTAATTATGAGTATTTCATTTGTACGTATTGATGATAGAATTATTCACGGACAAACCGTGACTCGATGGGCTAAAGAATATCCGTGTGATGGCTTGATAGCGGTTAATGATGCGGCAGCCACAAATCCTATTCTAAAGGATGCATTCAAAAGTGCCTCAGAAAAGAAAACGTTTGTTTGGACACTAGACCATTTTCAAGCAAAAGCACAGCAAGTTTTGGATTCCGATAGACAATATTTTCTAATTACGAAAACACCTCAGGATATGAAAAAAATTTTGGTTGATTTTGGCTTTAAACCTGACGATGTAAAAACAGTGATTGTTGGTCCAGCTAATGATCGGCCAAACGCAGTGAAACTAGGAAATAATCAGTCTATTACATCTGAGGAAGCTAGAGCATTTGATGATATTCAAGCAAAAGGATACCGAGTTAAATTTCAATTGTTACCGGATGTATCGATTGGCTATTGGGATGCCTTTAGAGGGAAATTTGATCTGTAGTCTAACATAAAAAGAGGTTAGAAATATGACAATTAGTTGGGTGCAAGCAAGTATTTTAGGTATTTTTGCAAGTTTGTCTTCCATGCCAGGTATGGCAGGATCTACAATTGGAAATTATACTCTAGGGCGTCCGTTAGTGGGTGGCTTAGTCTGTGGATTGGTTTTGGGAGATCTGAAAACAGGTATCGCTGCTGGTGTTGCGATGCAGTTAGTCTATATCGCATTGGTTACTCCTGGAGGAACTGTTTCAGCAGATCTTCGGGCAGTCTCTTACATCGGTATACCATTAGCAATGGTTGCTATTCATGCGCAAGGATTATCAGCAACATCAGGGAATGCTGCTGATTTAGCTAAATCAATGGGTACTTTAGTTGGAACTGTTGGTACGGTTTTGTTCTACGGAACAGCAACTATGAACTTGGTTTGGCAACATATTGGATGGCGAGCTGTTGAAAAAGGGCAATTTAAGAAATTATATCTTGTGGATTGGGGACTTCCATGGATTTCACACTTTTTCTTCTCATTTATTCCAACACTATTCATGACACATTTTGGGTCTAGTGCTGTTACTGCATTGAAAACAGCATTACCAATGGATGGTATTCCAATGAAAACCTTGTTTACAGTTGGTGCTTTACTCCCCTGTGTAGGTATCGCAATTTTGTTGAAGCAAATAGTAGATAGTCCACTTGATTTCATTCCGTTTTTCGTAGGATTTACGTTTGCTGCTTCATTAGGTTTGAACTTGGTTTCAGTGACAGTTGTTTCATTAATTTTTGCCATGATTTCATACAAGTTAGACATGGCAATCAGCACCAATCGACAAGTTGCATCTCCGGTATCAAATACGAGTATGATAGCCGATGATGAGGAAGACGAGGATATTTAAGATGGATAACTTAGAAAAAAAGAAAATCTCTCGTAAAACTTTAAACAAGTCGTTTCATTACTGGTTTTACGGCCATCTTACAGCGTTCTCTCAAGAACATATGCAAACATTTGGTTATTTGACTTCAATGTTACCTATTGTGGAAGAATTGTATGACAATAAGGAAGACCAAGAAAAGGCAATGAAAACCTACACGGCTTTTTTCAATACAGAGCCACAGCTAGGTACCGTTATAGTCGGTGTTACAGCTAGCTTGGAAGAAGCAAGAGCTAATCATGGTAATGTTGATGATACAACAATTAATGGGTTGCGCGCTGGTCTAATGGGGCCAATTGCAGGAATTGGTGATTCGTTGGTTGTTGGTACATTAATACCAGTTATTCTTGGGATTGCTTTGGGGATGTCCGATGGCGGATCACCACTGGGTGCAATATTCTATATTATTGTTTGGAACTTACTCGGTTACTTTGGTATGCGTTTTGCCTACTTCAAAGGTTATGAATTAGGAGATAAGGCAGTAGGGATTTTAGTTGGTGCGCAAGGAAAGGCGATTCGTAAAGCAATTGCGACAGTCGGTGGTATGGTTGTCGGTGGTGTTGCTGCCACCTGGGTAACTGTAAAAACATCCTTTAAGTTAACCAACTCTTCTGGAAAAGCGTACTTAGTTTTGCAAGACAAATTGGATTCGGTTTATCCAGGGTTATTGACTGCTTTGTTTATTGTACTTTGTTGGTGGTTAATGGCTAAGAAAAATATTTCACCTATTCGAGTGATGCTCATTTTGGTGGTTATTGCTTTGATCGGTGTGCTAGTTGGATTCTTCAATCCGGGACTAAGTTATTAAGAAACAAAGAAGGTATTTATTATGACAAAGGGTATACAAAATTTGGATAAGGGATATCAAAGTGAAATTTCTTATCAGCAGAAAATGATTAAAAATCTTCAGCATTGGCAATCTTTTTTCTCAATGATTGTTGGTCTAAGTATCCTTCTTACTTATTTCTTTGTCCATCGAAATGTTTGGTTATTTGGTACAGGTTTAGTTTTAGGTACAATCAATATTTTAATTGTTTTCATCATTGGTTATGCCATTTATAGAGGACAACAAAATGTTAGTGTGATTGTTGAACGATATGAGAAACTAATCAAATCCAAATAAACTAAAAAGGTTTCTCTGTTTAACAGAGAAACCTTTTTAGTTTATAAAATAGTACTTTGAAATAATGTTTTTATAGTTATTAGAATGGCATTTAAATAAAATATGTCAATGGCACAATATATAGAGTGAATTAGATGTCCGAAACGAGGTGGAAATGCATGTTAAACTTCTTGGCGGATTTTATATCAACACACCAGTTGGTAAATACAATCCAGATAGGGCAGTCGTTCTGAACGAGCCTGATCAGAAGCATGTGTATTTTATTGCCGAAACCAAAGGTGAATCTGACAGCATTCAATTAATACTTAAAGAGGTTGAAAATGCAAAAATTGAGTTTGCTCGTGACTGTTTTAAAGTGATTTCCAATAATGAAATTAAATATGACGTTGTTGATAGTTATGAGAAAATGATTGCTAAGCTTATTGATTAGAAATTATAAAATTTTCTTATTTTTAATATTGTTAAATTACAGAGACTATTGTCCAATTTGTTTTTAGTTAACATAATATCTATTTGTTTAAAATAGAAATAGCTTTAAATGCTGGTATATAGGCATTTCTACCTCAGAAATAGGGGTTGACAAATATTGCTGAAAACATTATAATTAAAACAGTTAAATGATTTCAGTCGCAGACCGCATAGTTTGCGACTTTTATTATTTGAAAGGTGGTTCTATTGGCAAATCGTATTCCACAATCTTTTATTGATGATGTACGATCAAAAGTGAATATCGTTGATGTTATCGGTCAATATACACAATTGGTTAAAAAAGGTCGGCAATGGACAGGCTCATGTCCTTTCCATGATGACAGGCATCCTTCCTTATTTGTTGAAGAGAACAAGCAAGTATTTAATTGTTTTTCTTGTGGCCGATCCGGATCCGTTTTCTCCTTTATTATGGAAAAGGAAGGATATAGCTATCCTGAGGCAATCTTGTCACTAGCGGAAAGTGTTGATATTCCAATTGATGCAAATATTTCTGCAAATAATGGTAATCAAATTGACGGCACAACGCAAGCAATTTATCAATTACACACTGATGCACAACGATTGTATCAGCATACATTACTGAACACGACTTCCGGTGAACAGGCATTGGCCTATCTACATGACAAAAGGCAGTTAAGTGATGACATTATTAAAGAATTTGGGATTGGTTTTGTTCCGGACGATAACCTGCTATTGAGTTATGCGAAAGAGAAAAACTTATCCCATGAAATATTAATGGCTTCTGAGCTATTTATCGAGAATAGTGTGAGTGGCGATATGCGTGATCGTTTTTCAGGACGTATCGTTTGGCCAATTAAAACTGAACGAGGTCAAGTGGTTGGTTTTTCTGGTCGAGCGTTAGACGCTGAAAATGCAATCAAATATATGAACAGCCCAGAAAGTCCATTTTTTACTAAAGGGCGTATTCTATATAATCTAGATCGAGCCAAAAATATCATTAGACAAACGGGTACGGCGATGATTTTTGAAGGCTTTATGGATGTTATTTCAGCACACATGGCCGATGAAAAAGTTGGTGTGGCAACCATGGGAACCGCGCTAACACCTGATCATGTCCGACAGCTTGCACGCATTGCAAAAAGAATACTGCTTGTTTATGATAGTGATGAAGCTGGGCAAAATGCTGCGAAGCGTTCAATTGAGCTCTTCAAAAATAATGCTAAAGATATAGAAATCGGTGTTGTTCATCTACCTGACTTGCTTGATCCTGACGAAGTTCGAATACAGCGCGGATTACCAGTTTTAAAAAGGTCACTGAATCAAAGTATTTTAACACCAATTGAATTTTTGGTTAATGCAGCCAAAAATGGTAAGAATCTGAGCAATCAAGCACAGTATCTAACTTTCTTGCATGAAGTCATGCAGATCTTATATACAGCTACACCAGTTGAACAAGATATTCAACTGACTCGGATTGCCAATGAATTTGGCACATCAAAGCAAGCATTGCAAGCACAATTACAGCAAACTAAGCAGTCGGTAAGAGTACAAAATAATCATCAATTAGTTTCGCAAGTATCTCATACTGCGAATGACTTTAGCCCAAAGTCCCCTGAATATGAGCTTGGCTTTCCAGCTGAGCCTAATCAATATCAAAAAATTTCAAAAGTAGAGCTGGCAGAACGTGCTTTAATCATGGCAATGATTAAAGATCCATATACGTTAGAACGTGTTAAATCGACAGCGGGGTTTGCTTTTGTTCATCCTGAATATCAATTACTCATGATGCTGGCGGAGATTTATCAACAAGATCATCTGGGGACATTTGATATTGCTCAGTTTATGGATTTTATTCAAAAACCAAATTTGAACCAAAAAATAATGGCCATTGATCATAGTTTTGGTGACATAAAGGTCGAAAATGATGCAGTTCAAGATTATTTGCGTATAATTATGGAAGAAGCACCTGTGTCAAATCGTGTTCAGGAGTTAAAACAACTAATTGAAGTCGCTAAGCAGCAGCATGATGATGCCAAATTAGTCCAACTTTCAACGGAACTAATAAACATAAAAAAACGCCAACACTAATCGAATCGATGTTAAGTAAATAGTCTCACTGTAAAATATAGGAGTAAAAATGACAATCATTTCAAGTTCAAGTAAAATTTCGGATATTAAAGATTATCTCGATGAGCAAAAAATAGCGTATAATAGTCGTGCAAAAAAGGCTGAATTACTAGCTTTGGCGCAAGGGAAAACTCCGGAACAAGCAGCAGCAGCTGGAAAAGCTTCCAAGCCAAAATCAGCTAAAAAGTCTGGCCCATTGAAAAATCCTGAGTACGACAAGGCAACTAAAGCTTTAATTACTGAGTATAAAGCAGCAAAACAAATAACATATGCAGCATTATCGAAGCGTTTGGCGGAACCTTTTAACCTAGACGAAGAAAACATTGAACGTCTGATGGAAAAAGTCGAAGATGCCGGTATTGCAATTGTTGATGACAATGGTGATCCAGCACCAGAAGTATTAAAGGCCAAACAAAACAAACCCACTGATCAAGAGTTAGCAGAAGCCGAGGAAACGCCAGCTGGTATCAAAATTAATGATCCAGTTCGCATGTACCTTAAAGAAATTGGCCGTGTTAACTTATTGAAGGGAAATGAAGAAATCGATATTGCCAAGCGTATTGAAAATGGTGATATCGAAGCCAAGCAAGAGTTAGCAGAAGCCAATTTACGATTGGTTGTCTCAATTGCTAAGCGCTATGTTGGGCGTGGCATGCAATTCTTGGACTTAATCCAAGAAGGAAATATGGGCTTAATGAAAGCCGTAGATAAATTCGACTATACCAAAGGCTTTAAGTTCTCAACGTATGCCACATGGTGGATTCGTCAGGCCATCACACGTGCCATAGCTGATCAAGCGCGTACGATTCGTATTCCAGTCCACATGGTTGAAACAATTAATAAGCTGATTCGTATACAGCGTCAATTGTTACAAGATTTGGGACGTGAACCTCTTCCAGAAGAAATCGGTGCGGAAATGGATTTGACGGCCGACAAAGTGCGTGAAATCTTAAAAATTGCTCAAGAGCCAGTATCTCTTGAAACTCCTATTGGTGAAGAGGATGATTCTCATTTGGGTGATTTCATCGAAGATAATGAGGCAGTTTCTCCAGCTGACTCTGCAGCGTATGAAATGCTCAGAGAACAATTGGAATCTGTTTTGGATACATTGACTGACCGAGAAGAAAATGTTTTGCGTTTACGTTTCGGATTAGAAGACGGACGTACGCGTACATTGGAAGAAGTCGGTCGTGTATTTGGTGTAACACGTGAACGTATTCGTCAGATTGAAGCGAAAGCATTACGCAAGTTACGTCATCCAAGTCGTTCAAAGCAACTGAAAGATTTCATGGATGAGAGTACAAATTAATTGATTTTGTTCTAAAACTTAATAATAGCGGTTCATCAACCATCCCGCTTAAAAAAACTAGGAGATACTATTTATGCAAAAGACAATAAGTGCGCAGCAAAGCAACCGCACAAGGAATATTACATTAACAGCAATTGTTGCTGCGTTATATGCAGCAATCACATTAGTCATAGCACCGATTGGATTTGGACCAGTTCAATTACGTTTATCTGAGGGTTTAAATCACTTATCTGCGTGGAATAAGAGATATATTTTGGCATTGGGGCTGGGTGTTTTTATCGCTAATCTCATTTCACCATTAGGTTGGATTGATTGGATATTTGGTACCGCAGGTACCTTGATTATGACCACTGTGACTTATTTTTTAACTCGGAAAGTAACAAATACGGTGGTAAAAATTTTAATTAGCTCTTTCGTAGTTTCTACATTGGGAATGGGTATTTTAGCAGCAGAGTTTACATTTGCCTTTAATATTGGTGCCAGTGGTTCGTTTCCTTCTGGCGTATCAGGCGGTCTTTTTTCACAATGGTTCGCGTACTACATTAGTGTTTTGCCAGGGGAAGTTGTGTCATTGCTTGTTGGTGGTATTTTGATTTTTGCACTGAGTAAGATGATTAGATTAGATAAATGATTGATCAAAATTATACAAATAAAAATGTTTTATTAACCGGTGCCGCGTCAGGTATCGGTTTTTCGCAGTTGAAAACTTACTTATCTCAAGGTGCAACTGTATATGCTTTAGACAAAGAGAAAATAGTGTACACACATGTTAACTTGCATACATATCAAATTGACATGAGACAACACAAAAAACTAGAAACGTTAGTGAAACAAATAACTAGCGCTGTTTCAATTGACATTCTATTGAATACAGCAGGCATATTAGATGATTATCGGCCGTCTTTAACCATTGACTTAGACACTTGGCAACAGGTGATGGATATAAACTTAACACCCATGTTTATTTTATCAAATGCTGTATTACCCAAAATGATTGCCTCTGGGTATGGACACATTATTAACATGGCCTCCATAGCTGGATTTACTGCTGGTGGAGGCGGGGCAGCATATACAACCAGCAAACATGCAATTATTGGATACACCAAACAGTTAGCTTTTGACTATGCATCAAAAGGACTACACATTAATGCTATTGCGCCGGGAGCAATTAATACACCAATGAATGCCAAAGACTTTGCCGGTGATGCTAGTATGGCCCAACAAGTTGCCAATCAAACTCCCGCAAAACGATGGGCTCTGCCACAAGAAGTTGCCGATTTAACACTATTTTTGACAAGTCCTCAAGCTGACTATATTAATGGTACGGTGGTACCAATTGACGGTGGTTGGACATTGGGACATTGAACAAAAACATCTGTTTATAAGTAAAAATCCATAGCATTTTGTTATGGATTTAGTATGTTTGGGATTCGTCCTAGTTTTCTTGTGTAATATGACTAGAGGATACAATTCGATTCAGAATTTTTCAGGATAACTCAACAGCTGTTACATAAAAATTGGTGTAAAAAAACGATCTAAGCAATTAGATCGTTTTTCTTCGCGCAATCATTGACGATAAATGATGCAACAGTTACTTTGATGAAGAAATGCCCGCTGTTAGGTAGGCGTTCAAAGCTGTTTTCAAGTCGCTGTCTTTAACATTAACATTGTTTTTACGCAAAATCTTTCCAACAATACCTTGTATTTCACTGGTATTTTTTGAATCATTAATGAAATCAGTCACTATCTGAGTGGATAAGGTACTACGCAAACTGTTCATTGAAGGTTTGTCTGTTTTCTTATCTAATTTAATAACGTAGTAACTGCCACTTGTACCAGTTACAGGCTCCGTTGAATAGTCGCCAACTTTATCTAGTTTGAATGCTGCAGTTTGAACAGCTGAGTCGATACTTGCATTTGTTGAATTAAATGCCGGCATTTTACCATTTGATGATTTATAAGTATTATCTGTAGAATACTTTTTATAGACTGTATTCCAGTTATCACCATTCTTCAATGCGTCAATGGCTTCTTTAGCCTTAGATTCATCCTTAGCCGTAATCATTGAAATCGTCGTATCTGAGTGGTAATTTTCATAAGCAGATTTAAGTTGCTTATCAGTTACCTTATAATTAGCCTTGATAGCGGCATTGATAATCAGATTATTTTTGATATTCTTTTTGAATTGAGCTTCAGTTGTGTTGTTTGATGCCAAAACAGTCTTAAACGATGAACCATATTGCGCCTTTTGCGCGTCGTAAGCGTTTTGTACATCTGTGTCAGAAACTTGGTCACCATATTCAGCTCCTAGAACCTTATTAATAACCATATTAGCAAATTCTTGCTGACCGGCTGATGATTTTTTGATATCTTCGTAAAACTGTTTTTCAGTAATTTTACCAACCTTTGAAGTCATTAATGTTTTTGATGAGTTGAAACCAAGAAAGACCAGTCCCCCGACAAAAACAACGACGAGAAGTCCCCAAATAAATTTTCGCATGTGATAATACTTTCCTTTTCTAGATACAATACTAAGTATTTTACCACAAATGAATCTAATGCGCTTTAAACTTAGATAATTCAGTATTTAAATGCTCAGTAGCCTCATTAATACGTGAAATATGTGGTTGATTTTTGAAATTCATTTTTTCAATATCTGACTGAATATCTTCAGAAACACTTTGTATTTCTTTTAATTGTTCTGTTAATTCATGCTGTTGTACCTGGAGTTGTTTGAGTAAAGCTGTGATTTCTTTTATATTCGTGATGAGATTTTTGAATTGATCAAATAATTTCATAATTATTTCTCCCAAACATCGTTACCGTTACATCGGATGTCTTAAAATTGTGAAGCAATACTATCAGCAATTGCTTGATATTGTTCCGCAGAAAAATTAGCGCTATTATCAATTGTTGGAGCGAGAACACTATTTAGATTGTCATCATCATAACGAGGGATTAAGTGCCAGTGAGAGTGAATAACGGTTTGGCCGGCAGAAGGACCATTATTTGATTGAACATTGAGGCCTGTAATCTTGTCGTCACTCGCTTTGATGGCACGCGCAATGACAGGTAACTTCAACAAAACCTTTTTGGCAGTATTATCATCGTAGTCAAAAATATTATCAACGTTTTTCTTTGGTACAACGAGTGTATGTCCAGGAGTTACTTGTGAGATATCCAAAAATGCGAGAACGTCTTCATCTTCATAAACTTTATAACTTGGTATTTCACCTGCAATAATTTTGTCAAAAATATCCAATGTAATAATCTCCGTTTCTATTTGTTATTTTCTATTATAACAAATAAGAGGATTCAACAAAAATAAAGCGTTGTTTTAGTAAACGAATTGAAAAGAGACAGTTATTATCCATATTTACATATTTCATACAAATGTCACGTAATGCTTGCTATAATAAATATATGGGATTAAAAATTAACAATATATCTGGTGGGTACGCAGGAAATAATATATTGAAAAACATTTCTTTTGACGTGCCTAATGGTGAAATCGTTGCCCTGATTGGTCTAAATGGTGCTGGGAAATCAACGACAATTAATCACATCATCGGGGAGTTACAGCCTCAAATGGGTTCTATTATTCTTAATGATATAAATATAGTATCAGAGCCGACAGCCTTTAAATCACAAATTGCATACATTCCTGAACAACCAATATTGTATGACGAATTGACATTGGGTGAACATTTACATTTGATGCTAGCGGCACATGAAAAAGATGACAAGAATACTTGGGGACGTGTTGTACCATTATTAACTATGTTTAGACTAGAAGATAAGCTAAATTGGTTACCAATTCACTTTTCTAAAGGGATGCGACAAAAAGTAATGCTCGTGTCTGCATTTATGTTAAACGCCCCATTGCTAATTGTTGACGAGCCTTTTTTGGGGTTAGATACATTAGCGCAGCGGGATGTCGTATCTTTGATGAGGGAACAAGCAAAACTTGGGAATAGTGTTTTAATGACAACGCACTTATTAGCTTCCGCGGCGACCTTTGTGGACAGATTCGTTGTGCTGCATGACGGTAAAGTACGTTTCGTGGGGACGCCTTCCGCTTTAGCAGAAGAAAATCAGTTGACAGTCGATCATCTTGATGATTTGTTTGATTTAATGCAAAAGGAGTTAGCTAATGAAGGCTAGCGATTTATTTTGGCGGCGTTTTCGGGATGAACAACGAACAAGTGCTAAGTATCTGCGATTATTATTTAATGATCATTTTGTAATTTTTTTGGTTATTGCTTTGGGTGGTATTGTACTTGCTTATCGCGAATTGCTCAGTACGCCGCAGTCGATGATGTTTTGGCGCTCTAATTGGTGGCAAGTAATCATCATTGCGTGGTTACTTATAGGACTACAGATAGGTGATTTAATTACGTACTTTAAGCCAGCAGACCGGCTTTACTTACTCGGAAATGACTCGGAAATTATCAAAAAATATTTGACGCGTTCTGTGACCTTGAGTATTGTATATGCGAGTGTATGGCAAGCTACTTTTGTCGGTGCCATCGTACCAATTCTATTGCGAATTTATGTCAACGGTTTATTACGGATTAGTTCTTTGCTGATTTTTGCAATCAGTTATAAGATGCTTCTCTTGTTATTTGAACGAGATAAACTATTTTTGAAGCAACGTGTGCAAACGATTATAATATTTGAAGCGAATTCAACAGCTGAAGGACTTCTCTTTCGTGTTTTATTGCCTAGCATTTTCTTAGAATTTATTCTTATATTGACTCAGATGCAAGTGTGTATTTTGATGAGTACTTGGTTGATACTGATGGTAGTAACGGCTTACTATTTTCATATCAGCAATCATAAGGCAAAATCATTTGCAATTAACTGGGTCATCGCAACACAACAAGCACAACAGCAAAAGCAAAGAGTATTGCATTTTTTTGCACTTTTTGCTGAAATTCCCAATCAACCTAAATCGATTAAAAGACGACGTTACCTTGATTTTTGTTTGCAATGTTTGATAAAGGACAAGCCAGCAATGGTGCGGTTATACTGGACAAGGTTGGCGCGAGACACGGAAATATTGCCTTTAGTGCTTAGATTAATAGTTGTGGGGATGATTGTCGTAGGTGTGTTGCAGACTGCACCCGATTGGCTAGTTGCTGTGATTGGTGCATTGGTCGTATATCTTGTTAATTTTCAGTTATTGCCACTATTTTCAGATACGCAGAAGAAAATTTGGACGCGTTTAATGCCAATTACCAATTCTCAGAAACAAAGCGCCTTTATTCGGGTGCATAGGTTAGTGAATTACATTGTTTGCACGTTGTTGATTGTTACGGTAGCCGTAACAAGTGGATCTTTACAACGGATATTGTTATTATTTGTATTATTGATTGTAGTTACTGTTGGGCTACAAAAAAGTTATATTCCATACATGATTAAAAAAATGAAAAAGTAACGGAGAAATTTTATGCATTTACGCTCAAAACCTTGGGCTAGCGATTGGCTAGCTGAGCATTCAGATATAGTGATTGGTCAAGATCGTGCAACGGCACAAATTGGACAATGGCAATCATTATTTGATCAAGAACAACCAATACATCTGGAGATTGGTTCTGGTAAAGGGCAGTTTATTCTTGGCATGGCCTTGGCACATCCGGAAATTAATTATATTGGTATGGAAATTCAAGAAACGGCAATTGCCATTGCAGCGCGTAAGAGCTTTGATCAAGTCGGTACATTACCAAATTTACGTTATATTTATGGTAATGGAAATGGTGTTGAGACATATTTTGAGAAGGGAGAAGTTAGCAAAGTTTACTTGAACTTTTCTGATCCTTGGCCAAAAAAGCGTCATGAATCCCGTCGATTAACTTATAAGTCATTCTTGAAATCTTATGAAGCGGTTTTGCCAGATCATGGCGAAGTTGAGTTCAAAACAGATAATCGTCATTTATTTGAGTATTCAATGGTTAGTTTTATGGACTTTGGCATGCGATGGGCATCGGAAGATTACACGTTGGATTTGCATGCTGATGAAGATAAGGTACAAGGGAATGTTGAGACCGAGTATGAACAGAAGTTTATGGCTAAAGGTCAACCAATTTATAAGATAAAAGCCCACTTTTAGATTCACAAGGATTACAGAGCATTATACAAACAAAAAACAACGTCTGATCTGGGCGTTGTTTTTTGCTATCTGGGGAATTGGGGGACTAGAAGATAAAATTTCGATGCTATCTAACGTGATGCAAGTATTTTTTGTGGCTATACCTTTGTTTGAAACATATTTAATCACATTAATTATTGATGGTTTTACTGATAGATTTGGCAAAATATAAAATAAGAAAAAGCGAATAAAATTTGTTTGTTTGACAAGAAAGCGTTTTCATGATATTTTTTAGGTATTTAATATCAGAATAAGTAATCATAGGAGACTATCATGGGAATAAGTAATGTTTTGCATCGCCGACAATATAAAATTACAATTGATAACTCAATTAGCAGATTAGACTTGGATGCGCTGAGTGATTTAGGCATCTGGAGTAATCCCGAAAGTAAACACTATCTTGTAACCTTACGCACAAATGATGATCCCAATACAGATATCAGCACTTTCATTACAAATTTTGTAAAGAGGACGGGATTAACATCAGATGATTTTGTGATTAAATCGCAAACTGGCCCAATGACATTACAAAGAGCAGTAGATGATGAGTGGTTTTAAATTTAAATATAATAAAAACGTTCAATCAGATGAATTTACGGTTGGTATTTTTGGTTTTATTTTTTAACTCACTATCAAAAAGGCATTATTTTTCTTTCAATGAATAAACCACCGAATGGACATTAGTGCTTTCGACTAAAAAAATAAACATTATACAGTTTTGGTAGCGATGTTTAAAACACGACAGTTTGTTACATTTTTAACAAATCATCATGTATAATGAATGTATGGTCTGACAGGCATTCCATTTTACAGAGTGACTTACTCCCTTAAGTGTTTCTGGCTATCAGTTGTGGAACCTGTTAGGCTTTTAATTTGCATAAATTGGGGACATAGCAGAATTAAATTTAACGTCATTGGGTAGGCAAACACCAAGATATTTCTCGATTTGTTATGAATTCTGCTAAGATTTTTGTATGAATATTCCAAAACTATATAATTAAATATGCATAGTTGTGTTACCATGAAGCAATGGGGGAGTTGAATTTCAAAGACAGTTATTAAAATGAAACTCGTTAAAAAGCCGACTAGATTAATACTAGTCGGCTTTTTATTGTTCGTTATTAATTTTTTAGTTGGCTGTTAAAAATTTTTTGCGTTCGTTGCTGATGATATAAGCACAACAATAAATATGAGGTAAACCAGTAAAAATGCGATGCCAACGATGAAATTTGCTAATCCCGCACGGTTCCATGTGGATTGTACAGCCTTAAATGTTTCGACATCTTTGTAATTACCTTTTTGCCATGCCCATTCATTGCCTTTAAATCCGCACACAAAAGCCCAAACGAAATTAAAAACGGGAATTAAACATAATAAAGGCAGGTACGTCTTGTTTCCAATTCCCCAAAAAATAGTATACGCAAATGCGCCCCAATTCCAACCTTTAACATTTTCTGGCACATTCTTTTCGTTTTCTTCCATTATTTTCTCCCAAATATTTATAATGTAGATTGTTGCATATGAAACTACAGTATAACAATTGAGAAAGTATACTGCAAGCATGCATAATAGTCTAAAGTAGAATAAGGTTATTTGCTACACTGCTTTAGGGAGTTCTATAAAGTATAGGTCCTTTATAAGCACGACCATAAAACTAAATGACATTGAGGGGGAGTTATGTGCCAAAACACGGATAGTACTCAAATAATGGCATGAAATTTAAGTGGTTAACTGATCAACAAGATCTCAGTATTGAGTTGAAGTTTTTACAGACAGTTTCTTATCCGCTTATCATTGTTGTAGTGGATGTCAAATTATTTATTGGTGGTTAGATTGGAAATAACTTCTGATAAACTATAATCACCAAACTAAAATTCAGTGGTAAATATCAATGAGACATTATGCAAAATAATTATTGCCAATCATATTAAAAATGTATATAATCATTATGTAAGCGTTACCAAGATGTTTACAAAAATGATATTCATTATATATGTTTATCGATAAACTTGGTAAGCCGAGAATTACTGAGTTTGCAAGGCTTTTTCTTGAGTGAGAAATTAAGTCTTGCTTTTTTTGTTGTTAACAGTTTGCAATTAGAATGAATAGCTACAGTATTTTAATGAACAAGTTGATTTATAAAGACGAATATATTTCTAGTTTTCATAATCGTACAAATGTTTTAGTGACAAGACAGTTTTAGTATGTTACCATTTAGCTCGTAGTGATCCAGATGCATTATGTAATTTCCTGAAACTTGATTAATATACAAAATCATAACACCGTTATTTGGATTGCTAAAAAAGGTATCTTCGGGTGCTTTTTTTGCTATAGTTTGGATATTTTTATATTTAAAATAATAATTAGATTTCATTTCAATAAGTTAATTTTAATAATGGACAATTGAATTTTCTATTGGTGTTTCATGATATGCTTTATGCATGGGGAAGAAATTGTTTTGAGTAAATATCTCAAATAGAAAGAGTGAAACTCATTCCAAAAAATACCGGCCAGAAAACATCCTGGTCGGTATTTATTTTGTATGGAACTTTAATTGATATGGATACACGATGATTGACGGGCTAATTAGCTGTTATAAGTGTTATTACTAGAGAAAATGTCATTAGCGTGCTAACATTTAGGTAAGATGTCCCTAGAAATTATTAAATACACTCCCAAAATGTATTGCTTCTTCCCTTCGGGGGCATCGTACATATGTAATAAACGGTTTCTTGTTTAAAACGATTAACGAATGCACTGAATAAGTGATATCTGCGTCAATAAAGAATTAATAAAAATTATTTGTAACTATTTTTGAACAAACCAAGTGAGATTGCCTAGCAAAGGTTGTTGTATTATGCGATAAATAAAACTAAAATATGTGTATGGTTTTCGATTTTTTATTTGCCACGGAAACCAGAACTCTAATCTTTAAACCACGTGTCCGCTCATGCCACGTGGTTTTTTTGAATATAAGGTAGTTGATTGAATGGGAAGATTTTTCTGTGTAGACATGAAATAATCTCGTGGCTTTCAATTGATCAATTACCCTGACAATTATAACTTTCAATGCGACAAGTTAGGTCAGATTTCCATAATAGTTCTTTTTACTGTCATTTTTTTGTAGAAATGTTACAATGAATTTGTAACATCAAATAAACCTCAAGGAGAACGTATTATATGTCAGTTGAAGAAAAGTTTGATAATGCTAAGGACAAGGTTGCTGGTAAAGCAAAAGAAGTTGAAGGCAAGGTTACCGGTGATAAGCAACGTGAAGCAGAAGGTAAGGCACAAGGCTTGTTTGGAAAAGCCAAGGATGCTGTAACGGAAGCTAAAGATGCTGTCAAAGATAGTATTGACAATTTAAAGAATGATAAAAAGTAATTAACAAGTAAAAAACGCCTAGCTCATAATAGTTAGGCGTTTTTATTATCTAAAAATAATTTAGTAATTGCAAAATGATTTAATTGTGATATCATAAAGATATGGTTAAAGAAAAAAACATGAAGTCAGGCAACATACCATTAAGAATTGATCCAAAACTACATGAGTTTTTGGCGGAACAGGCTAGTAAGGAAGGGCGGTCATTAAATAATTATATCACGCAATTACTGATGGCTAACTATCATCCAAGCGACTTTGAGGATCGTCAATTTGTAGGTCAGGTTATTCCAGGTAGAGATATTGACATTAAGAGCGGTTTAGTCAATGTTTCTGGTATCTATTATCGATATTTGATTGATAATAGTGCTGTTGCTAAAAGTAATGAAGATTACGTGATTCTCGAGGCAAACGGGAATATATTGACATTACGGCAAATCATGAAAGATTAGAGGGAGAAGTTATGCTTTTTTTTAAGATTGTTCCGCAGAATAATGCGGGACTCGTAGAGACATTGGGAAAATATCGTGCTCGAAGAGAGGCTGGATTACATTTTTATATTCCGTTCTTTCAAAAAATTCGTAAGGTAAGTTTGGCTATGCGTCCACTACGTTTGCCTGATTACTCAGTGATTACTGCCGATAATGCTGATATTAAGGCAAGTGTTACTTTAAATTATCATGTGACTGACGCGGTGAAATACATGTATGAAAACACAGATTCAGTTGAATCTATGGCACAACTTGTGCGTGGACACTTACGTGATATTATTGGTCGCATGGAGTTGAATGAAGCGCTTGGCTCTACAACCAAAATTAACGTCCAATTAGCCACTGCCATTGGTGATTTAACGAATACGTATGGTATCAATGTTGATCGTATCAATATTGATGAATTACGCCCTTCTGCTTCAATTCAGGAGGCGATGGATAAACAATTAACGGCAGATCGTGAGCGAGTTGCCACAATTGCTAAGGCTGAAGGTGAAGCACGTTCAATTGAATTAACAACGAAAGCTAAAAATGATGCCCTGATGGCTACTGCCAAGGCTGAAGCTGACGCCACAAAAACGCGTGCTGAAGCTGAAAAATATCGTATTGACACTGTTCAAGCTGGTCTAGCTGGTGCTGATGATAAGTACTTCCAAAATCAGTCAATCAATGCTTTCTCAACTTTGGCTGAATCATCTAGTAATTTGGTAGTTGTGAATGGTCAGGAAGTAGACCAATTGGGCCAAATACCAGTTGCTGGTAAATTACTAGAAAAAGGACTTAAATGAAACATTTACTGATGAAACAACATTTGTTTTCTTTGGGCGGAAAGTTTGATATAACCGACGACAATGAAAATACATGTTACACGGTTTCTGGTAGTACATTTAGTATACCAAAGTACTTTGATATTCTGGATTCAAACAGTATACCTATTGCGCGTTTAACGCATCAAATGTTTGCTTTTTTACCAAAGTTTAAGTTAGTTATTAATGAATTTCCGGAAGAAGTTGAAATTATTAAACGTTTTTCCTTTTTTAAACCAAGATACGAAATTGAGGGACTTGGTTTAAGTGTCGAAGGTAATATCTGGGACATGAATTTTACTATCATGCAAGATGGACGTGCAATTGGTTCTGTTGATCAGCGTTGGTTGGCAATGACAAGTACCTATGACATGACAATTGAAGACGAGTCTTTGGAATCTGTTGTTGTGGCTGTAGTGGTAGCAATTGATTATGTTAAGGCACAAGCCCATAGTTCTAGTTCTACGAGTTCATAGAAAAAAGCGATATTTTTAGAATATCGCTTTTTTTCGTGTTTAAAATATTCCATGATATAATGTATGACATGAATAATTTCTATAGAAATAAAAATATATTAGTGATGGTGACAGGTAGTATTTCGGCTTACAAGTCAGCAACATTAGTACGCGAATTTGTTAAAAGTGGTGCTCGTGTTCGTGTGGGCATGACGGCTGCAGCTCAAAAGTTTATCACCGCGCAAACATTAGCTGTTTTGTCTAAGCACGATGTATTAACTAATCTTTTTCGTGATGATAGTGCTGCAGTTACTCATATTGAATGGGCTAAGTGGGCAGACATGATATTTGTTGTCCCGGCTACTGCCAATATTATTGGAAAAATAGCAAATGGTATCGCTGATGATGCTGTGACTGCAACGATAATGGCATCATCTGCGACTAAAGTCATTGCCCCAGCGATGAACGATGTTATGCTAGACAATGCTGCGGTTGTACGTAATTTGAATTTATTAAAAAGTGATGGTTGGTTTATTATTGACCCAGCAATTGGTTTCTTAGCAGAAGGTTATGAGTCGCAAGGCCGCCTACCGGAACCAGTGGCCATTATAAATCAGGCAGCTATTCGTATACAGGCGCGTGGCGGTGAGTTAGAAGGAAGAAAACTTGTTGTTACAGCTGGCGGAACACGTGAAGCACTTGATCCAGTACGATACCTAACAAATCGTTCTTCAGGGAAAATGGGTTATGCTTTGGCACAGGCAGGCGCAGAGTTAGGTGCCAAAGTGGTGCTTATAACCACTACGAAACGAGAAGAGTTATATGGCGTTCGAGAAATAGTTGTTACTTCTACACGTGACATGCATGCAGCGGCTATGAAAGAATTTACTGACGCAGATATTTTTATCAGTTCGGCAGCTGTATCTGATTATCGGCCTGCTTCAGAGGCTGAAAACAAAATTAAAAAAGTAGGGCACGAGAATTTAACAATTGAATTAATTCAAAATCCGGACATATTATCGGATATTGGTCATATGAAGAAAAACGGACAACTTGTTGTTGGATTTGCTGCTGAAACGCAAAATGTTCTTGCGTTTGCACAAAAAAAGTTATCCAAGAAGAATGCAGATTTCTTAGTTGCCAATGATGTCAGTGATGAGAATGTCGGCTTTGACGCTAATAATAACCAAGTAACAATTCTATCACGTGATAAAGACCCGGAAAAAATTGAAATGTTACCCAAAATTGATATTGCGCGAACTATATTAGATAGGGTAATTAAAACACTCGCATAAACATTTGTTTTATGCTAAAATGAACTGTTAAATAACGTTAAAATGGAGGCAAACATGGCAGAAGAAGTAGAAGAAAATACCTCTGGATTTAACCTTGGAGATGTTTTATTAGCACCAGCTTATGGTAACTTAGAAAAACCTTTTACAGGTCAAGTTGAAAAGATTTATGAAAATTCATTATTAGTTGAAATTACGGAAAATGCGGCGGCTGACCAACCAGCAGTTAACGAAATGAACCACCGCGCTGTTGTTCGTATGGATGAGGTTGAAGTAATCAAACATGGCCCTGTACCCGAAAAATCTGTAAAAGACGAAGATAAGTAAAGAAGTTTGGAAGCTATGATGAAGCGAGCTTGAGTTGATGAGAGTCAAGCCATAGTCAAAACGGCGCGTACTAGGAGTCTGAAGTTAATAAATTTGAGTGGCGAAAGCTATTAGAGTGGTACCGCGGGCTAGGCTCGTCTCTTTGTTGATGAAAACAAGAGACGAGCTTATTTATTTTTAGATGAATAATGCTTAAAATACGGTATAATAAGAATATCGAATTTTTGATTATAATGTATTTTTACTAAAAATCATAATTAAAAACCAAAAGGAAAAAAAATGGTAGATAATATACAAATTGTTGAGGCACTTAATGCAGTGCTCACAGACCTTACTTTGCAAGAGATTTCTGAGAAACTAGAAGCACCAAAATCATCTGATCTTGGCGATGTTGCCTTTCCAACATTTACATTGGCTAAGAAATTACATAAAGCACCGCAATTAATTGCTGCAGATATCGTTGCAGCAATTAATCAAAAAGGATTTGAAAAGGTTGTAGCTACTGGACCTTATGTTAACTTTTTCTTGGACAAAGTAGCTACCTCTAATCAAGTATTGAAGACAGTATTTGACTTGGAAGGTGCTTATGGTGACAATGCAGATGGACATGGAGCTAAGGTAACGATTGATATGTCCAGTCCAAACATCGCTAAGCCAATGTCAATGGGACATTTACGTTCGACTGTTATCGGTAATGCACTAGCAAATATCACAGCAAAAAATGGTTACACACCAGTCAAAATAAATCATTTGGGTGACTGGGGTACGCAATTTGGTAAACTAATATATGCTTACAAAGCTTGGGGTTCTGAAGAAGAAGTGAAATCAGACCCAATCGCTACTCTGTTAAAGTACTACGTAACGTTTCACGAGAAAGCTAAGGAAAATGACGCATTAAATGATGAAGGTCGTGCTTGGTTTAAGAAGCTTGAAGATGGCGATGAAGAAGCGTATCGTTTATGGCAATGGTTCCGTGCTGAATCATTGAAAGAGTTTTCTGATATTTATGATCGCTTGGATATCACGTTTGATTCATTCAACGGCGAAGCATTTTATAATGATAAAATGGATAAAATCGTTGATCTTCTAGAAGACAAAAATCTTTTAGTTGAATCACAGGGAGCGCAAATTGTTGATTTGAGCCATATCAATCCAAATCTAACGCCAGCTATGATTAAGCGCTCAGATGGTGCAACTTTATATATGACTCGTGATTTAGCAGCCGCACTTTATAGAAAAGAAACATATGATTTTGCGAAATCGTTATATGTTGTTGGTGGGGAGCAGCGTGAACATTTTGTACAGATGAAGGCTGTTTTATCACTAATGGGCTTTGAGTGGGCTGAAGACATTGAACATATTTCTTTTGGTCTAATTACGTTCAATGGTAAAAAAATGTCAACACGTAAGGGTGATGTTGTTTTGCTGAAGGATGTATTAGATGATGCACATGAATTGGCTTTGAAGCAAATTCAAGAGAAAAATCCTGCTTTATCTGATAAAGATACAGTCGCAGAAGAAGTGGGCGCCGGTGCCGTTGTCTTTCATGACTTAATGAATGATCGTACCAACAACTTTGACTTTAATTTGGAAGAAGTTGTTCGTTTTGAAGGAGATACTGGACCATACGTACAGTATACAAATGCGCGAGCAAAATCAATCTTACGCAAGGCGTCGGTTCAATTGACGAGTGATGGTTTGAATTTGACTGATCCGGCAACATGGGATATTATTACGACACTTAACAATTTCCCCAAGACAGTACAACGTGCATGGCAACAACGTGAGGCTAGCATTATTGCTAAATATGCGTTGAATTTGTCAAGAGCATTTAACAAGTACTACGCTAATTCAAAAATATTAACAGAAGATGCGCAATTAAATGCTCGCTTAGTGTTGGTTAAATCAGTATCTATTGTTTTGACAGAAAGCTTGAGATTATTAGGCGTCAAGGCACCTGAAGAAATGTAACTAGTTTGAAAAAATCAAGTATGATTTAAGCTAACTGTTAAAGTGATGCATAAAACGGCATGATATTTTTTTGGATAACCGTGCATCATGATACAAAGGAGAAATCAATGATTTCAAAACAAGAACGGCAAAAGCTTATTTTAGATATTATTCAAGATAATATTATTGCCAGCCAAGAAGAATTACTTGCTCAGCTGATTAAGCATGGTGTTGAGACAACACAAACAACCGTATCACGAGATATTCGGGCAATGAATATTATTCGTCAAAAGAGTGACAGCGGGCAATTACGTTACCAGCAACTCAATGATACAACGAAAAATGTTCAAAATCTGGTAACAACTAACGCTGTTGATGAAGCAATCAAAGAGTATGCTTCATATGTGACTCATGTTGAGTTCTTAACGATTATTAAAACAACTGATGGTAGTGGTAACTCAGTTGCAGGCATTATTGATGACGCAAATTTACCTGAAGTAATCACGACCCTAGCGGGATTTAATACAATTTATGTTACAAGTAGAAATGAAACAGATGCCGCAAAGCTAGCTAATCATTGGGCGGAATTGATAGGTTGATGAATGAAGTGGTTGAAAGCAATAAGTCAAAAAGTGTGGGGTAAATTAGGACCAATCTGGCATCGGTGGCAATTTGGTCGCTTGTTGATTATTTTATTTTTAACATTATTTTTGGTCACAAGTGCCTACTTATCAATTTTAGCTAAAACTGCACACGTTAAAAATTTAGAGGCAACGCTCTCTCAAACAGCAACGGTTTACGATGATGAGGGTGAAAAAGCAGGTGAATTATATTCACAAAAAGGCACCTATGTTTCGTATAATAAAATTTCACAGAATATGCGAGATGCTGTTTTATCAATTGAAGACCGTAATTTTTATCATGAATATGGTTTCTCAGTAAAAGGAATTGCACGTGCAGCGGTTCTATTGGTCAAAAACAAAATAACCGGATCGAATACTATTTCTGGTGGCGGCTCTACGTTGACACAGCAATTGGTTAAAAATGCTTATTTGTCGCAAGAACAGACATTTACTAGAAAAGCTAAAGAAATCTTTTTATCCATGCAGGTTGAACAAGATTACACTAAAAATGAAATTTTTACGATGTATCTTAATAATGCTTGGTTTGGTCATGGAGTTTGGGGTGTCGAAGACGCATCACAGAAATATTTTGGTGTTCATGCTAGTGAATTAACGACAACACAGGCCGCTACACTAGCGGGTATGTTAACTAGTCCCGCTAAATTTAATCCAATCGATCATCCAGAAGCTTCCAAAGCTCGACGTGATTTAGTTTTGACAACTATGGTTGATAATAAAAAAATAACCTCAGCACAGGCTAACACAGCTAAATCAACGACGGATGCGCTGTATGATACCTATGATGATTCTGGTGATTATAATTATCCTTGGTATTTTGATTCAGTGATTAACGAAGCTATCAATACCTATGGTTTAACAGAAAACGATGTTATGAATCGTGGGTATAAAATATATACAACGTTAGACCAAAAAGATCAAACGAATTTACAAAATGATTTTGATAATTCAGCATTATTTAACTATGTTGATGATGCACAAGCAGCATCTATTGTATTAGATGCTAAAACTGGTGGAGTATTGGCTGTAGTCGGTGGCCGTGAAACATCACATACTTTCCGTGGCTTTAACCGAGCTAATCAATCACAATTACAACCTGGTTCAGCAATCAAACCAATGGTCGTTTATGCACCAGCTCTACAGCGAGGTTATAGTATTAGCACGCAATTACCTAATCAGTCGATGAGTTTTGGGACGAACAATTATACACCAAACAATGCTATGAATGTTGAAACAGCCGATGTCCCAATGTATTCGGCTTTGGAACATTCATACAATATTCCGGCAGTCTATTTACTGAATAAAATGGGTGTAGAAGTTGGTTATAAGAGTGGTATTAAGTTTGGTCTACCATTGAGTGAAAAAGATAAGAACCTGTCACTGGCATTAGGCGGATTGACTAAAGGTGTATCTCCACAACAAATGGCACAAGCATACACTGCTTTTGCCAATGGTGGTGTGATGAGTCAGGCACATTATATTACTAAAATAGTTGATGCAAGTGGGAAAGTAATTGTTAGCTCACCAAAAGCAAAACAAACACAGGTCATCAGTAGTAAGGTTGCAAATAACATGACACGGATGATGCTTGGTACTTATACAGATGGTACAGGTGTTGGGTCTGCGCCATCAGGTTACACTATTGCCGGTAAAACCGGTACTACTGAAAATCCTAACAGTACCAATAACGCTAGTTCATCAAAAGATTCATGGGGAATGGCATACACAAAGGATATTGTTCAAGCAACTTGGATGGGGCTTGAAGGGAATAATACAGGTTCTTTGCCGTTAGGATTGACGTCTACAATGGGACCTTTGGTTAAAACGTCTTTGGAACAAATTTTACCAAATACGGATCAGACTGCCTTTACAGTAACAAATCCTAACACCCCATCAAGTCGTACAAATCAGGGTAGTGACTTATGGGGAACAATTCAAGATGACTTCAATAGTGGCGTTGACAAAGCTGTTGAAGGAGCTGGTCAATTGTGGAACAATGTTAAAGGATTATTTGGCAATTAATGGTTAGATTGAATAGTGTTTCACATTAGTTATTGATTGTGATATGATTTTAGTAATATAACATAACGTTAAAAAAGGAAAACAACATGACAGTAAATATTTACGATAATGCCAATGAAATGGCAAATGTTTTGACAGAGACACAACAATATAATGCATGGCAAAATGCATTTAACGCCATACAAAATGACGCTGATTCTAAGGCGTTGTTTGGCGAATTCCAAGCAATTCAAATGGCAGTTCAACAAATGATGCAAAGCCAACAACAACCAAAACCTGAACAAGAAAAGGAATGGGATGCTGTTGCTGCAAAAGTACAAAAGGACGAAAAAATCAATGCACTGATGGAGGCAGAGCAGGCGTTGAACACTTTGCTCACAGAATTAAATGACATCGTTACAAAACCTGTTGCCGAAGCATATTCTAAGTTGCAGAAGTAATTTAAGCTCACTATCACCGACAGATATTCTGTTGGTGATTTTATGTAAAGGAAGATATTTATGTTTATGAAGTTTTTGAAGGAGTGGGTTTTTCCAATTGCCATTGCAATTCTAATTGTAGTACTTATTCGCTCATTTTTATTTACGCGCGTAAAAGTTAGCGGACCATCAATGGAACCTAACTTACAAGATAGAGAGAATGTTTTTCTAAACAAGGTGGCAAGTTATAGGCGTGGAGACGTTATTGTATTTAAGGCTAAAGACGAAGATCCTAGGTACCAATCTGGCGACGATAAGTATGTGAAGCGTATTATTGCAATTCCAGGTGATACGGTTGAATACAAAGCATCTAATCTGTATGTCAACGGCAAGAAAGTTAATCAGAACTTCATTGGTTTGAATGAACGTACACAGGGAACAGAGATGTCTTTTGGCAGCACATGGTCTCTGAAGACACTTTCTTCTGGCACTTTATGGCAGAGCAAAGATCGTAATCATTCTACAGTTCCAAAGGATAAATACTTTGTCATGGGTGATCATCGATCAGTTTCAAATGATGGACGATACTTTGGATTTGTAGACAAAAAGCACGTTGTTGGTAGAGTCATTGTGCCATTCTGGAATAGTAACAAAACAGCCAAAGAAAATATCAATCAAGGAAACAAAAATTTCTTTAGTAAGTAAGTTGCATTAATTTTTAAAAGATGCTATGATTACTATCAATAAAATAAAACCTTTAATCAGGTCCAGAGAGACCTGCAAGGCTTTAGATACTTTTGGTAAAGTGTACACTTTTACCCTTATTTTCTAGAACCAAGCGGTCGCTCAGATCGCTTGGTTTTTTGTATAAAGAAGGGTAATATGCGAAACTATTTGAATATAAATGCAATTAATAAAAGTGACGTGCTACACTTAATACAACGTGCATTAGCGTTAAAATCAGGTGAGCAACCTAAAACAAAATCGATAACGGCTGTAAATTTATTCTTTGAAAATTCAACGAGAACGCATAGTAGTTTCCAAATGGCAGAGAATCAACTTGATTGGAAGCAAATAAAAATCGACCCTCAAACTAGTTCAATGACAAAAGGAGAGAGTTTGGTTGATACTTTAAAAACACTTAAGGCGATTGGTGTGGATGTTGCAGTAATTCGTCACTCTCAAAATTCATGGTATGAAAGTGTCTTGCGGAGTGAAGGACATGCGATCCCACAACTTGTAAACGCAGGGGACGGCAGTGGTCAACATCCTTCACAGAGTTTATTAGATTTAGTGACAATTTATCAAGAGTTTGGACACTTTGAAGGTTTGAAAATTCGAATTGTTGGAGATTTAGCACATTCACGAGTAGCACGTTCAAATGCAGAAATACTCAATAATCTCGGTGCAACAGTAACATTCAGTGGGCCAAAAGACTGGCAACCAGTCGATTTTGAATCATTTGGCGAACATGTTGATCTTGATGTTGGTTGGTCAGAACAGGATGTTGTGATGTTTCTTAGAGTACAACATGAACGTATCACACATACTGAAAATCAAAATTTTTCGGCCAAAAAGTATCATGAAATGTATGGTTTGACTGAATCACGCTACGCGAGTTTGAAAGAAAATAGCATTATTATGCACCCAGCCCCAGTTAATCGAGACGTCGAGATTGCTGATGATTTAGTTGAAGCACCGAAATCACGAATATTTGACCAGATGACTAATGGCGTTTATGCACGAATGGCCATTTTAGAATACGTTACGGAGTAAGTAAATGCAACTAATAAAAAATGCTAAAATTTTATGGAATAGTCAACTCGTTCCTCGAGATGTTTTAATTGATCGAGGCATCATTCAAAAGATTAGTAGTCACATCGAAAGTAATGTAGCTACTGTTTTTGATGCTAAAGGGGCTTTTCTTTCAACAGGATTAGTAGATGTACACGTACATTTTCGTGAACCGGGTTTTGAATATAAGGAAACGATTAATAGCGGATCTAAAGCGGCTGCACGCGGTGGGTTTACGACTGTGGTTGCCATGCCTAACTTAAATCCAGTTCCTGATAATGAAGATAAGATAGCGAATCAAATTGCACGAAATAAACAAAATGGTGTGATTCATATTGAACAGTATGGTGCCATCTCAAATAATTTGACGTCAAATCAAGTAACTAATATTAAAGGCATGTCAGCAGCTGGAGCCAAAGCATTCACCAATGATGGTAAAGGGGTACAGACAGCAAATACCATGCTCCAAGCAATGGTCGCCGCTGCATCGGTTAACAAACCTTTAGCCGCGCATTTGGAAGACGATACGTTGGTTCATGATGGTGTCATGAATGAGGGGAAAAAATCTACAAAGTTAGCATTACCAGGAATTACAGGATTGGCGGAAAGTTCACAACTTGCTCGAGATTTGGTACTAGCGAAAGCTACTGGTGTTCATTACCATGTCGCGCATATTTCAACTAAGGAATCGGTTGACTTAGTCCGAATTGCCAAACATGAAGGTATCCATGTGAGTGCTGAGGTTTCTCCGCATCACTTATTATTATCAGAAGAAGCTATCAATTCTGATAATGCAATGTTCAAAATGAATCCACCATTACGTACGCAAAAAGATCGTGAAGCAGTTATTGCTGGATTACTTGATGGAACCATCGACATGGTTGCTACTGATCATGCACCACATGGAAAAGAAGAGAAGCAGCAGTCTTTCTTAGAGGCACCATTTGGTATTACCGGGATCGAAACAAGTTTCCAACTGCTTTATACTTATTTGGTTAAAAATGGTGTGATGACGCTAGAAACTTTGCTTGAGCGAATGGTTACTGCTCCAGTCAGCGAATTCCAGTTGCAGGCGCCCACTAGTATTGAAGAAGGTGCGCAAGCAGACCTCGCTTTGTTTGATCTCGATAATAGTTATAAAATAGATGCTGAAAGTTTTGAGTCAATGGGAAAAAATTCACCATTTATTGGATGGCAAGTGTATGGGAAAACATTGGCTACATGGGTTGATGGTGAAATTGTATATAAGGATAACGTAAAATGAAAAAACGCTACTTATTATTGGAAAACGGATCAGTATATGAAGGTGAAGCTTTTGGTGCTGATATTGATATCATGGCAGAGTTAGTTTTTAACACTGGTATGTCTGGTTATCAAGAATCGATTACAGATTTATCATACCGAGGTGAAATTATTGTATTTACTTACCCACTAATCGGTAATTATGGGGTTAATCGCGATGATTTTGAAAGTTTGCGACCAGCTGCATCTGCAATTGTGGTGCATGAAATCGCTCGACGTCCAAGTAATTGGCGTAAAATGATGAGTTTACCTGAATGGGCAGAAAAAACTGGCATGCCTGGCATAACAGGTGTTGATACACGTGCTTTAACAAAAGAATTGCGTAATCAAGGCGCAATGAAAGCAGCTCTTGTTGATGAAATAACGGATGACGTCGTTGCGAGACTAGGAGCGTTTGAAATATCGAAAACAATGGTTGGAGATGCAACAACAAAAACACAGTATCAAAACCCAACTGATGGTGTATCAATCGCACTCATTGATTTTGGTCTGAAAAATTCAATTCTTCGTTCGCTTGCCAAGCGTGGCGTTAACGTGATGGTATTTCCTGCTAATGTGGATGCAGAAACAGTTTTGGCAGCGAACCCTGATGGTATCTTACTATCGAATGGACCTGGAGATCCCAAAGATGCAAGCTATGCAATTCCAACAATTCAGAAGTTGCAAAATCATCTGCCGCTAATGGGGATTTGCTTGGGACATCAGTTGTTCGCAATCGCCAATGGCGCAGAAACTTACAAAATGAAATTCGGCCATCGTGGTTTCAATCATGCTGTGCGTACAATTTCCAAAACGAGACTAGACTTTACATCACAGAATCATGGCTATGCAGTAGAACGAGCCAGCTTAGAGAAAACAGATCTAGTTGTGACACATGAGGAAATCAATGATCAGACTGTTGAAGGTGTTCGTCTGAAAGGTTACAATGCTTTCTCTGTTCAATTCCACCCAGATGCAGCACCTGGCCCGCACGATGCTGAATATTTATTCGATGAATTTTTGGATATGATAGCTGAATCAAAGAAGGAGACTACAAATGCCTAAACGTCAAGACATTAGTAAAATATTAGTAATTGGTTCCGGACCAATTGTTATTGGTCAAGCAGCTGAATTTGATTATTCTGGTACACAAGCTGCACTTTCTCTAAAGGAAGAAGGCTATCAAGTTATTTTAGTCAATTCTAATCCGGCAACGATTATGACTGATGCTGAAATTGCTGACAAAGTATATATTGAGCCGCTATCAATTGACTTTATTGAACGTATATTACGTAAAGAGCGTCCAGATGCTATTTTGCCAACATTAGGTGGTCAAACTGGATTAAATATGGCTAAAGACCTTTCCGAAGCAGGAATTTTGGATGAACTAAAAATCGAGTTACTTGGAACGAAGTTATCGGCAATCGAAGAGGCCGAAGATCGTGAAGAATTTAAAGCTTTGATGGAACGTTTGAACGAACCTATTCCAGAGTCTATCATTGCAACTACTTTAGAAGAATCTCTTAATTTTGCTGACACACATGGTTATCCAGTAATTGTTCGTCCAGCCTATACACTAGGCGGTACCGGCGGCGGTATTGCTCAAACGCATGAAGAACTTTCGGAAATTACGGCGAATGGATTAGAACTTTCTCCTGTAACACAAGTGTTGATTGAACGTTCGATTGCGGGTTACAAAGAGATTGAATTTGAAGTGATGCGTGATGCTCATGACAATGCGTTGGTTGTTGCTTCAATGGAAAATTTTGATCCAGTCGGTGTTCATACTGGTGATTCAATTGTTACGGCACCAGTTCAAACATTATCCGATCGTGAAGTTCAGATGATGCGTGACGCAGCGTTAAAAATTATTCGTGCATTAAAAATTGAGGGTGGTGTCAATATTCAAATGGCACTTGATCCTGATTCATACAAATACTATATTATTGAAGTCAATCCACGTGTTAGTCGTTCTTCAGCATTAGCTTCAAAAGCGACTGGATATCCGATTGCCAAAATGGCTGCAAAAATTGCTGTAGGCTTGACACTTGATGAAATCATTAATCCGGTAACTGGCACGACAAAGGCAGAGTTTGAACCAGCTTTAGATTATGTTGTGTTTAAAATTCCACGCTGGCCATTCGATAAATTTTCAACAGCAGATCGCAGCCTAGGTACACAAATGAAGGCAACTGGCGAAGTGATGGCTATTGGTCGCAATATGGAAGAAGCCATGTTAAAGGCTGTTCGCTCACTAGAGATTGGTGCTATTGGCTTAGATGATATCACTTATAAAGATTTTTCAGATGACGAACTGTTAGCAGCGTTAATGCCTGCTCGAGATGATCGTTTGTTTATGATTGCTGATTTATTACGTCGAGGCGTTTCAATTGAAACGATTCATGATAAAACATTAATTGATGAATTTTTCTTGGATAAAGTATTGCATGTTATTGAAATCGAGCGAGACCTTGCCAACCATGTTGGAGATAGCGATCAGTTGCAGTATGCGAAAAAGAATGGATTTGCTGACGAAACTATTGCCAAAATCTGGGGTAAGACAGCTGCTGAAATTAGAACATTACGTAAAGATAAAGAAATTAAACCAGTTTATAAAATGGTGGATACTGTTGCGGCGGAATTTGAATCGGCAACACCGTATTATTATGCAACCTATGAACAGGAAAACGAATCGATTATTAGTACAAAAAAATCAGTACTTGTACTAGGTTCTGGACCGATTCGTATCGGGCAAGGTGTTGAATTCGATTATGCAACTGTTCATGCAGTTAAGGCTATTCAACAGGCGGGATACGAAGCAATTATTATGAATTCTAATCCAGAAACTGTTTCAACAGATTTCTCTATCTCGGATAAATTATATTTTGAGCCACTTACCTTGGAAGATGTTCTCAATGTAATTGATTTAGAAAATCCAATCGGTGCAGTTGTTCAATTCGGTGGACAAACTGCAATTAATTTAGCTCAACCTTTATTAGATAATGGTGTAAATATTTTGGGAACTTCTGTAGAGGATCTAAATCGTGCCGAAGATCGTGAAGCATTTGATCAGGTTATAAAAGAACTCGCTTTGCCACAACCTGTTGGTAAGACAGCGACCACGGTTGACGGTGCATTAGTTGCCGCACAATCCATTGGGTATCCTGTATTGATTCGTCCTTCATATGTTTTGGGTGGTCGAGCAATGGAGATTGTTTCTTCTGACGATGAACTTCAGGATTATATGCAACGTGCAGTCAAGGTTTCAAATGATCATCCAGTATTGATTGATTCGTACTTAGTGGGCCAAGAAGCAGAAGTAGATGTCTTGTCAGATGGTGAGACGGCTGTAATCCCGGGTATTATGGAGCATATCGAACGAGCAGGGGTTCACTCAGGGGATTCCATGTCAGTTTACCCACCGCAATATTTGTCACAAAAAGTTCAAGATGAAATGGTGCAGGCCTCTATTAACTTGGCTAAAGCTATGAATACGATAGGACTGATGAACGTACAGTTTGTTATTCATGAAAATACAGCATATGTTATCGAGGTAAATCCACGTGCATCACGTACAGTACCTTTCATCTCTAAAGTCACACATCTTCCGCTCGCTCAATTAGCAACAAGAGTGATGTTAGGTGAAAAATTGTCAGAAATTGGATTTGAGACGGGGCTTGTTCCTAACGATGATATGGTACACGTTAAAGCACCAATATTCTCGTTCACGAAGTTGCCCGATGTTGATTCTTTGCTTGGACCAGAGATGAAATCTACTGGTGAAGTCATGGGTTCAGATATTAACTTGTCAAAAGCGTTATATAAAGCCTTTATTGCTTCTAATATCAAAGTACCACGTTACGGTAATGTCTTATTCACAGTTGCTGATGATGACAAAGAAGAGGCGCTTGAATTAGCAAAGAGATTCAATGATTTGGGATTTGCTTTGTTTGCCACTGCAGGTACGGGTGCTTACTTGTCAGACAATGACTTACCCGTGGAAGTACTCGATAAAATTTCGGAATCCGATAATAATGCGGTTGCAGCACTGCGTCAGCAAAAAGTGCAGGTTGTTATTAACACGACTCAGGCAGATGATCGTGCTGAAAGTGATGGCCGGTTAATTAGAAACGCCGCGATTGAAAATGCTGTACCTTTGTTTACTGCCTTAGATACAGTTAGTGCCTTCCTAGAAGTATTAGAATCACGCAGTTTTACAGTGAAAGAAATGCACTAAAATTTTTTCAAATAAGCTTCGGCTTATGTACATAGGAGGATCATAATGACAGAACAGCCAGTCTTTATTGCTTTGGACTTTCCTGATGCAACCACTACTTACCAATTTTTGAAACCCTTCTCAGATTTGCTAGAAAAGCCTGCATTGAAAGTTGGTATGGAGCTCTTTTATCGTATGGGACCAGAGTTCATCACAGATCTACGTGCATTGGGTTATACGATTTTCTTAGATTTAAAACTTTACGATATTCCAAATACTGTTGGTCATGCAGTCGCTAATATATCAAAACTAGATGTACAATATTTAACCTTACATGCAGCTGGAGGAAAAAAAATGTTAGAGGCAGCTGTCGCCAATAAAGGTGATTCGTTAAAATTACTTGCGGTGACACAATTAACTTCTTTTTCTGAAGCTGAAATGCAAGAGATACAATTAACCACAGCGACTATTGAAGAAAGTGTTGCACATTTGGCTGAGCTCGCCTACTCAGTAGGAATTGATGGAACAATTAGTTCACCTTTAGAAGCTCGTTTAATTAAGTTGCACACAGATGATCAATTTTTACGTATAACACCTGGTATTCGTTTATCTGGTGATGCAGTTGGAGATCAAGTTCGTGTGACAACACCAGCAGAAGCCAAGAAGTTGAATTCAACTGGATTAGTAGTTGGTCGATCAATTACAGAATCAACTGACCCAGTAGTTGCATACCAACGTGTTATTAACGAATGGAGAAGATAAATGACAGACTATAAACAACAAGTAGCTAACGATTTACTTGAAATTGGTGCCGTAAAGTTTTCGCCAGAAGAACCTTTCACATGGGCTTCAGGTATAAAAAGTCCAATATATACAGATAATCGAATGACCATTGGATTTCCTTCGGTACGCCAAAACATTTATAAAGGGTTGGCTGAATTAATTAAAAGAGAGTATGGTGACGTCGAGATTATTGGTGGTGTTGCCACTGCAGGGATTCCCCACTCAGCTTGGGTAGCTGAAGAATTGAATAAACCAATGATCTATGTACGTTCAAAACCCAAAGATCATGGGGCCGGTCGTCAAACAGAGGGTGCATTGGTTAAAAATCGTAAAGTCGTTTTGATTGATGACTTAATATCAACAGGTGGATCTGTATTGGCTGCAGTAAAAGCAGTGCGTAATGAGGGCGCAATTGTCCTCGGTGTTGTTTCCATATTTTCTTATGAATTACCAGATGGTAGGAAAAATTTTGCAGAAGCAGGACTAACATTTAATTCGCTAACGACATACTCACAACTAATTGAAACAGCCGTAAAGCGTGGAAATCTCGAAAAAACACAGGTCGAAGCCTTACAAAATTGGAAGAAAAATCCGAATGCTTGGCAAGCATAGTAAAAAGGCTCATCAGAGATGAGCCTTTTTACTTGTTTTTTAATAAATAGCGTCGCGATATAATCCAATAACTTTTCCTAAAATAGAAACTTTTTGCAAAATAATTGATGCCATGTTGTTGTTTTCAGGTTGTAGACGATAATGATCAGCTTCACGGAAGAAACGCTTAACGGTCGCTTCATTGCTATCATTCATTGCGACAACAACGTCACCATTGTCGGCATTCTCTTGTTTACGTACGATAACTTTATCTCCATCTAGGATGCCAATGTTAATCATTGAATCACCATGGACATTCAACATGAATAGGTCACCATCAAATTGCATTAAATTGTCTGGGATAGGGAAAAATTCAGTCGCTTCTTCTTCTACTGCTAAGATTGGTGTGCCAGCTGTCACCATTCCAAGTACTGGAATCTTTCCTGGTGTTGTTGAAATACCAAGCATCTCTAAACCAATATCGGTTACTTCAATCGCACGTGCTCTTGGTTTAGAAGCGTCTTTTAAGAGATAACCTTTTTTGACCAAACGTTCAATGTGTCCGTGAATAGTTGAAGAAGATGACAATCCAACAGCTTCACCAATTTCTCGGACAGTTGGTGGGTAACCATTTTCTGATTGTGCTTCGTGGATAAATCGAAGCACTTGAATTTGTTTGCTTTCTTGTGTAATTGCCATGTTGGATTTCCTACTTGTTGAATTTACTATCACCAGTATAACGGAAAAACACGAACAAATCAAACGTTTGTTCGTTATTTTCGTAAAAATTTATGTTATTTATTTTTTGAAAGAACAAAATAGTTCATATAGAAAACGTTAACTCTGCAAGTTATTATAGCACGCCTTTGCTGGCTGTGCTATAATAACTATCAGACATTTTAGTAAGGAGAATATGCATGATTAGCACATGGCTAGCAATTTTGATTGCAGTGTTAACTTTAGTTATTGGTTTAGTCGGTGGCTTTTTCTTGGCACGTAACTCAATGAAGAGTTATCTTGCAAAAAACCCACCTATTTCAGAAGAAATGATGAAGTCAATGATGATGTCAATGGGACAAAAACCATCTCAAAAGAAATTGAACCAAATGATGGCTCAGATGAAACAACAAAGTGCCAATTCGCAAAAAAAATAAGCCAATCGGCTTATTTTTTTTCTGAGCGTTTTGGATCTACATATTTCCAATTGGGGTCTATCTCAGCATCTAGTTCTTGAAAGGCCGTTTGCATCTGCTCAGTATATTTAGCAATATTTTCTTTGTTCAATCGATCTTTACGATCAATAATAATTGGTTCACCAAAGTTAACTGTGGTATTATTACGTTTGAAAAGTTGACTGAACTTAACGGGACCTTGATAGACAGCTGGTACAATTGTTTTTCCTGCCATTCTTGCAATTAAAATTGAACCTGATTTTAGTTCGTCACTGTGTCTAGAACCAGAAGGAAACATGATTAAAGAACGATTGCCATCTTTTAATTCGCGTACAGGAATTTTGATGACGCTTGGGCCAACATTTTCACGATCGACTGGGAAGGCCCCGGCTGATTTGATTAACCATGCAAGTGGCTTGAATTTAAATAATTCAACTTTTGCCATGAAAATAAAGTGCTTTGGGTAGGCCGCCATGGCATACCATACTGGATCCCACCAAGTGCGGTGTGGACCAACTAGCACATAATTATCGTCTTGGGGTATTCTGTCGCGATTCATATATTTAATGCGACCAGTAACTGTCCATATTAAAGCAACAGCGATGCCACGTAAAAAATCATAGAATTTCATATTTATTTACCTCATAAATTAATCATTTCAATTTTACAGATAAACAGAAAGAAACGCAAATGACACAACCATTTATTAAAACAAATGAACGTATCGATGGACTGCCATCACAACATATTAATATTATCCAGAATCCAGACATGTTTTCATACTCTCTAGATGCAATTTTATTAGCGCACTTTGCTGACGTAAAGGGGAAAGGTAGAGGATTATCTGTAGACTTGGGATCGGGTACTGGCGCAGTTGGCCTGTTTTATGCCCCCAAAGTGACTGGAGAAATAAAGTTAGTAGAAATACAACCAGAATTAGCTGAAATGGCACAACGCAGTATTGAAATGAATAATTTACATGAACGTGTTTCTGTTGTTCAAGCTGACATGAAAGATATATTTAACGAAATTAAACCTGGATCTGTTGAAACTGTTCTGACCAATCCACCTTACTTTCCTTTAAATGAGACGACCAAGACGAATATGGATAAACATTATGAAATTGCGCGTCACGAATTGATGATTAACCTCCCTGAATTGGCCCAAATTACTAATAAACTGCTGAAAAATAATGGCAAGGTCTATATGGTACATCGGCCGGAAAGACTAGCAGATATATTTGCAGCTTTTGCTGCACGAAAGCTTATGATTAAAAGAGTTCAATTTGTGTATGGCAAAGAGAACCGTGAAGCTAATATGGTCTTAATAGAAGCTATCAAATCTGGTCGACCAGGTGGTGTACGTATTATGCCGCCTCTTATTGCCTATACTGACGACAATAACTATACACCAGAAGTGCACGATATTCTCTATGGTGAAATGTGGTAATGAAATATTATTATTTTTATGTTTTATATACAGCTGATGGCTATTTTTATGGCGGATTCACAGACAATGTACAACGTCGTCTAGCGACACATGAGTCTGGTAAAGGTGCTAAGTTTACTCGAGTAAAGTCGCGACACCCATTAAAATTAATTCACTATGAAGAGTTTCAGACAAAGAGCGAAGCGTTAAAAGCAGAAGCGAATTTTAAGAAATTAACACGAACTAACAAGGAACAGTACTTACTAACACATCACGTGGTCAAAATTTGGTAATGTACTTGCCAAGGTGCTAAAACTAATGTAGAATGAAACATGTTGCGAAAAGCGGCAAATACACACGATAAATGAGAACACGTAGGTGCAGAAATGTCAGCGTGAACAACGAATTTGTCGGCGGAAAAACCTAGGAGGCCATATCATGGCAGTTATTTCAATGAAAGAACTCCTCGAAGCAGGAGTACACTTCGGTCACCAAACACGTCGTTGGGACCCAAAGATGGACGAATATATCTTTACAGAACGTAATGGTATTCACATCATCGATTTACAAAAGACAGTTAAGTTAGTTGATGAAGCTTATAACTTTATTCGTAACGCTTCTACTGACGGTGCTAATGTATTATTCGTTGGTACGAAGAAACAAGCTTCTGATGCAATTGCTGAAGAAGCAACACGTGCTGGTCAATACTACATCAACCATCGCTGGTTGGGTGGTACATTGACAAACTGGAACACTATCAAGACACGTATCCAACGCTTGAAGGATTTGCAAACAATGGCCGAAGACGGAACATTTGAGCAATTGCCTAAAAAAGAAGTTGTTTTGTTGAACAAGCAACGTGAAAAGTTGGAAAAGTTCTTAGGTGGTATTCAAGATATGCCTGGTTTGCCAGATGTATTGTTTGTTGTTGATCCAAAGAAGGAAGAAATTGCCGTCAAGGAAGCAAACATGTTGAACATCCCAGTCGTAGCTATGATTGATACAAATGCTAACCCAGATGTAGTCGATGTTAAGATTCCTGCTAACGATGATGCCATTCGTGCCGTACGTTTGATTACGTCAAAGATTGCTGATGCTGTTATTGAAGGCCGTCAAGGCCAAGATTCAGCACCTGAAGATGCATTCGTTGAAGGTGACGAAAATACAGAATCAATCGAAGAAATTGCTAACATTGTTGAAGAAGGCAATAACTAATTAATTATATTCTATGAATGCCGTTCCTAGCGGACCTGTTCGGGACGCGGAATGGTATTTTTATATGTTATAATAAAAATATATTAAACTATTTTAGAGGAGCACTATAATGGCAATTACTGCTGCACAAGTAAAGGAATTACGTGATAAGACATCTGTTGGAATGATGGATGCTAAAAAAGCATTGGTTGAAGCTGATGGCGACCTAGATAAGGCAATTGATTTATTGCGCGAAAAGGGTATGGCAAAGGCCGCTAAAAAGGGTGATCGTGTCGCTGCCGAAGGAATGACAGCTGTTGCGGTTAAGGGTAACCGTGCTGCAATCATCGAATTAAACTCAGAAACTGACTTCGTGGCCGGCAACGCTGAATTCAACGAATTGCTTAATGCGGTTGCTAACACAATCGTTGAATTTGCACCTGCTGACGTTGAAGCTGCTTTGGCACTTGAGGTTCAAGAAGGGCAAACTTTGAACGACAAGATCATCGGAACAACTCAAATTACTGGTGAAAAGATTACTTTGCGTCGTTTCTCAGTAGTAGAAAAGTCAGATTCAGAAAACTTTGGTTCATATTCTCACTTGGCAGGCTCAATTTCAGCATTGGTTGTTGTTGATGGTGCTTCAGAAGAAGCTGCCAAGGATATCGCGATGCATGTTGCCGCTATTGCACCACAATTTGTATCTGATGATCAAGTACCTGCTGATGTGATTGCTAAGGAAAAAGAAGTACAATTAGCTTCTGAAGATTTGAATGGTAAGCCTGATAACATCAAGGAACGCATGGTCGAAGGACGCATTAAAAAGTTCTTGGCAGAAATTTCTTTGTTGGATCAACCATTTGTTAAGAATGGTGACCAAACAGTTGCACAGTTTATTGCTTCACAAAATGGATCAGTTAAGTCATTTGTTCGTTACCAAGTTGGTGATGGTATTGAAAAGCAAGTTACTGATTTGGCCGAAGAAGTTGCTAAGCAACTTGGTTAATATTTAAAAATTACTAATTACCATTAATTAGTTTATTAATGAGATTAATTAGCTAAAGAGTGTACTATTATATAAATAGCGCACTTTTTTTTCGGAAATTTTTGAAATTTTTTGATATACTTGTATAAGCAAATAAAAGAGGTTAAACATGACTGATATTAAGTACAAACGCGTTTTGATGAAGCTCTCTGGTGAAGCATTGGCAGGAGATAAGGGGCAGGGTATTGATCTTGAGACTGTTTCTGCAATTGCTGAAGAGCTAAAAGATGTTCATGACCTAGGTACTCAGATTGCCATTGTTGTTGGCGGTGGAAACTTGTGGCGTGGAGAGCCGGCATCAAAAATTGGTATGGAGCGGTCTCGTGCTGATTATACTGGTATGCTTGGTACAACAATGAATGCGCTAGTTTTGCAAGATTCATTAGAACGCGCTGGAGTCCAAACACGTGTGCAAACTGCTATTACAATGCAGCAGATTGCTGAACCTTACATACGCGGTCGTGCGATTCGCCATCTCGAAAAGGGACGAATTGTTATTTTTGCGGCGGGTACAGGTTCTCCGTATTTCTCTACAGACACAACGGCAGCTTTGCGTGCAAATGAAATTAATGCTGACGCCATCTTGATGGGAAAAAATGGCGTCGATGGTATTTATGACTCAGATCCAAATAAAAATGCGAATGCAATAAAGTTTACTGAATTGACTCACCTTGATATTTTGCAAAAAGGTCTGAAGGTAATGGATTCGACAGCAAGTTCGCTATCTATGGATAATAATATGCCGTTGGTGGTGTTTAACCTTAACACACCAGGTAACTTGAAACGAGTTGTGCTTGGTGAAGCAATCGGAACAACAGTAACAGGAGAAAAATAATGACTTTTGATTTAACTAATGCCAAAGAACGTATGAAAGGGGCACAAGAGGCACTTCAACGTGAATTAGCTAACATCCGTACAGGACGCGCGAATCCTAATATTTTGAATCGTGTTGAAGTTGAATATTATGGGGCAATGACACCATTGAACCAAGTAGCTTCAATTTCAGTTCCGGAAGCACGCATACTGTTAATTACACCGTTTGATAAAAGTGCCTTGGAAGCCATTATACATGCAATTAACGTGTCTGATCTTGGTTTGAATCCCGCTTCTGACGGTAATATTGTGCGCTTGGCGATTCCACAAATGACAGAAGAACGTCGTAAAGAACTTGCTAAAGAAGTGAAGGCTGAAGCTGAGAAAGCGAAGGTTTCAGTTCGTAATGTTCGTCGTGATATTATGGATGACATTAAAAAAGACAAAGAGATGCCTGAAGATGATGCCCGTAAGGCAGAAGATCAGACACAAAAGTTGACTGATGAAAATATCAAAGCAATTGATGAAATAGCAGCTGAAAAAGAAAAAGAATTGTTAACAATTTAATCTTTGTAAGATATTGTGAGCATGTTTGACTTGGATCTATCCAAGTCTTTTTATTTTTTAACCATTTTTATTTAATTTTGGACCATCGATGACTAAGTTTATGTAGAAATTTTTACTTGACGATTGGTCATAGAGAGTGCATAATATCATTAATGAGTTTTGTACGTGATGAAGCCAAGTGGCGTTGGTGGAACGGACAAACAATCGAGTGTCGAGTTTTATAACTCGGAAGTCAGGTGGAACCGCGCGTAAGCGTCCTGATGTCAACTATTTTGGCATCGGATGAACTTACACGTGGTTTTTTGATGCCGGTAAATATAATCAAACATCGACATTCTCTGTATTGAGTTGTTGATAAATGTTAAGGAAGAAAAATTATGACAAATGAGAAACTATCATTACAAGATATCATCTTGACCCTTCAGCAATATTGGGCTAAACAAGGTGCAAACTTAATGCAAGCATATGACAATGAAGTTGGGGCAGGAACACAGTCGCCATATACCTTTTTACGTGCGAATGGTCCTGAACCTTGGAATGCGGCTTATGTTCAACCTTCTCGTCGTCCAGCTGATGGCCGCTATGGTGATAATCCAAATCGTTTATTTCAACATCATCAGTTTCAAGTAGTGATGAAGCCTTCTCCTGAAAATATTCAAGAGCTTTACCTAGGATCTTTAGAAGCTTTGGGTATTAAAGCACTAGAACATGATATACGTTTCGTTGAAGATAACTGGGAAAATCCCTCTATGGGGGCTGCAGGAATTGGTTGGGAAGTCTGGCTAGATGGTATGGAAGTGACACAGTTTACTTATTTCCAACAAGTTGGTGGGATTGAAGTAGATTCTGTGACAGCAGAAGTGACTTATGGTCTAGAACGATTGGCCTCATACATTCAAGATGTACCGACGGTTTATGATCTTGAATGGGGTAATGGCGTGTTATACGGCGATATTTTCAAAGAACCAGAATATGAACATTCAAAGTACGCTTTTGAAGAATCAAACCAAGATATGCTGTTGCGTCACTTTGAAGAATTTGAAGCGGAAGCGACTCGTTTATTAGATCTGGGCTTGGTACATCCGGCTTATGATTATATTTTAAAATCATCACATACATTTAATCTCTTAGATGCACGTGGTACAGTTTCTGTCACAGAACGTGCAGGCTATTTACACCGTATTCGAACAATGGCTCGTAAAGTATCGAAAGTATTTATTGAAGAACGTGCTAAGCTTGGTTTTCCTTTGCTAAAGGATCAGACATTACGTGATAAGTATCTTGGTAAAAATGGTAAATATACCAAAGAAAATGCCTGATTGTAACAGCAATAAAATCAATATTGGAGAATAATTTATGTCAACATTTTTATTAGAAATTGGTCTTGAAGAAGTGCCAGCACATTTGGTCACAAGTTCAGAAAATCAATTAATTGAAAGAACAAAAAAATTTTTAGCTGAGCATCGCTTGACTGTCGGTGATATCAAGCCTTATTCAACGCCACGCCGGTTGGCTGTTGAATTAACTGATGTAGCGGAAAAATCAGAAAGTTTAAGTGAAGAAAAGCGTGGTCCGTCAATTGAAAGAGCAAAAGATGCCAATGGCGAGTGGACTAAAGCAGCAATGGGATTTGCACGCGGTCAAGGTGCAACACCAGATGACTTTGAAACAAGAGATGGTTATGTGTGGTTAACTAAGCATATTGAAGGTGTTCCTGCTAAGGATATTTTGGTCAAAATTGGTGCCGAGGTAGTTTCAGAGATGAAGTTCTCAACGTACATGAAGTGGGCAAATAATGCTTTCTTGTATGTGCGACCAATTCGTTGGCTTGTCGCTTTGTTTGGTGATGAAGTAGTAGATTTTCATGTATTAGATGTTCAGACTGGCCGTGTTACAAGAGGACACCGTTTTTTGTCAAATGAACATGTTGAAATTTCTTCTGCTGATGATTATGTAAGTACACTTGAATCAGCCAGTGTTATAGTTGATGCTGAGGCACGAAAAAATACAATTCGTTCGCAATTGACGTCAATTGCTAAACAAAATAATTGGTCATTAGAATTAGACACTGATGCGGCACAAGATTTGCTAGAAGAAGTTAATAATATTGTCGAATGGCCAACGGCATTTGCTGGTACTTTTGATAAAAAATATTTGGAAATTCCTGATGAAGTATTAATTACATCAATGCGTGAACATCAACGTTTCTTCTTTGTTACCAATCATGATGGGAAACTGTTGCCACACTTCTTGTCAGTGCGTAATGGTAATCGAGAGCATTTGGATAATGTTATTGCTGGTAATGAAAAGGTTTTGGTTGCTCGTCTTGAAGACGCAGAATTCTTTTACAAAGAAGACCAAACTAAAACGATTGATGACTACATGGAAAAGGTTAAAAAATTGGTTTTCCATGAAAAAATTGGTAGTGTTTATGAACATATGCAACGAACTGGCGTTTTGGCCCAGACAATAGCACAATCACTAGGCTTTGATGAACAACAATTATCCAACGTGAGCCGTGCAGCAGAAATCTATAAATTCGACTTAATGACCGGTATGGTCGGTGAATTTGACGAATTGCAGGGTATTATGGGTGAACACTACGCCAAACTATTTGGCGAGAATCCCGCAGTTGCTGAAGCGATTAAAGAGCACTACATGCCGACTTCAGCAACAGGGAAAATTGCTAAGTCTGACATAGGGGCTGTACTGGCAATCGCTGATAAACTAGACGCTATTGTAACTTTCTTTGCAGCTGACTTGATACCAAGTGGTTCAAATGACCCTTACGGACTACGTCGTGCAGCAACAGGTATCGTAAGAACATTACAGGGAAAAAATTGGCACGTTGCTTTGAAACCACTATTAACTAAGTTTACTCAGTCACAGGGAGAAGTTGCTGCGGCTGATATCACAGCTGTACTGGAGTTTATCTTAGATCGCGTGCGTAAGTTGACATTAGATGATGGTGTTCGCCAAGATTTGGTATCTGCAGGAGTTAGTCGCTCAGGAAATACTGACGTGGTCTACCTCATCAATCGTATTGATGTACTCGCTGCTCATAGTAAAGATAATGATTTTCGCGATGTGATTGAATCATTGACACGTGTTGATCGTTTGGCGGTGAAGCAATTAACCAATGATAGCGTAAATCCATCTCTATTTGAAAATGATGCTGAAAAGGAATTGTATCAGGCGACATATGCACTGAACTTGAGCCATTTAGTAAAAAATGGTGCTGACAAAGTGTATACAGCGTTGGCTGGGTTACAATCTCCTATTTCAACTTATTTTGAAGCTACAATGGTTAACGCTGAGGATACAGATGTTAAAAATAATCGTTATGCACAACTGAATGTTATTCATCGCTTTATTAGTGAATTGGGTGATTTAGAACAGATTGTCATTAAGTAGAATCATTGAATAACAGTTTGTCACTAGAAAGTAGGAGGTCATTATGTTGAATATTGCTTACGTTGGTTTTGGAAAAAGCACCAATCGATACCATTTACCTTACTTGAAGTTACGGCAAGATAAATTTCACGTGAGCCGTATAGTAACACCTACACTTGGTAGAAGGCCGTCAGATCAATCTGAGTTAGAAGCTACTGGTACTATATTTTCAACAGATATTAATGATATTATTGAAGATGAAGCCATCGACTTAGTGGTTGTTGTAACGCCCTCAGCTAGTCATTATAAGCTGACGAAGCAATTATTACTGGCTGGAAAAAATGTTATGGTTGACAAGCCAATGGCTGCTAATGATATTGAAGCTCGTGATTTGGTCAATATTGCTTATGATAAAAAGTTATTTTTAATGCCGTTTCAAAGTAGGCGATTTGATAGTGACTTTTTAACAGTCCAACGAGTCATTCAGAATGGGTATCTTGGTCGTTTAGTTGATCTTGAGGTTCATATGGACCATTATCGGCCAAATGACGGGCAATTGACTGGTAGTAAAATTGACGGATCACTATTTGGGCATGGGGTTCACTTGGCAGATCAAATTGTGAGCCTCTTTGGTGCACCCAATTCTGCAACTTACGATATACGTTCCACTCGATTATTGAACAGTCCTGTAGACGATCAAATTGAGATTAATCTTTTTTATCCACAAGCTTTTAAAGCAACTATTCAGACTACAGAATTAGCAACAATTCAATATCCAAAATGGCAATTGCGTGGTACACAAGGTACATTTATCAAGTATGAAGTTGATGAACAGGAAAACGATCTTAAAACTGGTGTTATGCCTGGAGACGCACGATTTGGCGTTGATACACCACAAAACTACGGACACTTAGTATATTACAACCAGAGTGGTGATCGCATTGATAAATATATACCTACTATTCAGGGTGATTATGGTAGAGTCTATGATTCTGTTTATAACACATTGGTCAAAGGAACACCAAAACTGGTTTCCGATGAATCGATGATTACTGTGATGAAGATACTGTCTGCAGGGTTGAAAGAAAAAGGACCGCACGTCGTTAAATTTTCATAAAAGTTAAAAGCTGGCAATAGCCTAGCTTTTTTATTTTGTTATCATAACGGCGTCTTTTTCGAAAAGTAAGGCAAGGCTTTATGGTAGAATTAAGTAGATAGAAAACTGAAAGAAAAAATGCCAAATTATGACAGAATTAAATTTGAATGAACTTAAAGAACGACAAAAACATATACGTAATTTTTCAATTGTTGCACACATTGACCACGGGAAATCAACTATTGCTGATCGTATCCTAGAACAGACACATACTGTCGCTGAACGCGACATGCAGAATCAGTTACTAGATACAATGGATTTAGAACGCGAACGTGGAATTACGATTAAACTGAATGCCGTCGAAGTTCATTACGACGCTAAAGATGGTGAAACCTATATTTTCCATCTGATTGATACACCAGGGCACGTTGACTTCTCCTATGAAGTGTCACGGGCGTTGGCCGCTGCTGAAGGAGCTATACTTGTTGTTGATGCTTCTCAAGGCGTTGAAGCCCAAACGTTAGCTAACGTTTATTTGGCCCTAGATAATGACTTGGAAATTTTACCTGTCATTAACAAAATTGATTTACCAGCGGCGGATGCTGAAAAGGTTCGTACGGAAATTGAGGATGTAATTGGTATTGATGCTTCAGAGGCAGTGTTAGCGTCAGCTAAACAAGGTATCGGTATTCCAGAACTACTTGAGAAAATTGTGACTGATTTACCTGCACCACACGGTGATATTGATGCACCACTACGTGCCTTGATTTTTGATTCAGCTTACGATGCTTATCGTGGTGTTGTTGTTAATATGCGTGTACGAGAAGGCATTGTAAAACCTGGTGACAAGGTTCGTATGATGAATACAGGCGCCGAATACGAGGTTACCGAAGTCGGTGTAATGTCTCCAAATGCCCAGAAACGCGATTACTTGATGGCAGGGGATGTTGGTTACTTAACAGCAGCTATTAAGGACATTCATACGACACATTCTGGGGATACTATCACCCTAGTAAATAATCCTGCCAGTGAACCATTGTCTGGATATCATCCAATGACCCCTATGGTTTATTCTGGTCTATATCCTTCAGACAATGCTAAGTACACGGATTTACGAGAAGCTTTGGAAAAACTACAACTCAATGATGCTGCGTTAACCTTTGAACCAGAAACCTCGCAAGCATTGGGATTTGGGTATCGCGTTGGCTTCTTAGGTTTGCTCCACATGGATGTCATTCAAGAGCGACTAGAACGCGAATTTGATTTAGACCTGGTGACGACTGCTCCTTCTGTTACTTATCGCGTGATAACTAATGATGAAGAAATTATAGAAATTGAAAATCCATCAGAAATGCCAGATACACCTAAAGTGAAATCCATTGAAGAGCCTTATGTTCATGCCCAAATTATGGTGCCTAATGATTACGTTGGTGCTGTTATGGAACTTGCGCAACGTAAACGTGGTGAATTTGACACAATGGAATATTTGGATGATACACGAGTTAATGTCAAGTATTATATACCGTTGTCAGAAATTATTTTCAATTTCTTTGATAAACTAAAATCTAGTACGCGCGGTTACGCTTCACTTGATTACGAGTTATCGTCCTACAGACAGTCCGACTTGGTCAAAATAGATATTCTGTTAAATAGCGAGAAAGTTGATGCCTTGAGTTTCATTGTTCATCGTGACTTTGCTGTAGAACGAGGACGGATTATTACTTCTAAACTGAAAGAGATTATTCCACGTCAAAACTTTGAAATCCCAGTTCAAGCAGCTATTGGTGCTAAAATACTAGCTCGTACAAACATTAAGGCTTACCGCAAAGATGTTACGGCTAAAATTCATACAGGTGATCCAGATCGTCGTGCAAAGTTACTCGACAAGCAGAAAAGGGGTAAGGCACGTATGAAGTCGGTTGGTTCAGTCGAAGTACCGCAAGAAGCTTTCATGGCGGTGCTTAAAACGGAGGACGATGCCCAATATGCCCGAGGAAACTAACACAAAGCGCTCTAGATTAGCACGAAATTTATCTCAACAGTCAAAGCCAACACATCGTAAAGCTATAATACTAACAGTCTGTTCAGTAATATTTATGCTATTAGTGGTTAGTATGACAGTTGCCAGAGTTGTCTTTAATTTTGATGGTATTTCCCAAGAAACACGCGTGAAAACCCTTCAAAAAGATGCAGCAGTTGCGTTACAATTTGGCCTGACAGGTCATTCTGATGACAAACGTACCAAACAAGTTGTACATTTAACAAATAAAGCGTGGCAAGCAGAAATTGCGACTAGTATTGGTAAAGCATTTAAGAGCAGCGCTAAAGTAGCAAATTCAGTTACTTTTGATGGTCATCATTATCAAAAGAAACAAGTCATAAATGATTTATCGCAACAATATGTAAAGACCTTACAACGTGATCGTAGCTATAAAATCACAAAAATAAAGTATGATCAATACCATAATGCGAAGATTCAATATCAAGTAACACCTATCGATTTACCTGCCGGTCAGAAAAAAGTTCAAAGTTATGTTGAAAAAGAATTACAAAAAAAATCTAATGAGGCAAGCAAATTATCCTCAGAGCAGTTGCGCTTAGTTGAGTATGCTATGATTGCTGAACACTGGCAGAGTGTTTTGAAAGATGACATGCCAACGTCAGCGACGAGGAATATGACAATAACAATGTTGTATACTCATGAGAATTTTAAACCAATTTACCAAGTATCGAAACAAACGCTGAATAATATTTTAAATAGTGGGTTATCAGAATGAATTTATTAGATAAAATAAAAAATATTTGGCCATTTGGTCAAAGTCATAAAATACGAGCCATTGGATTTGAAAAATCGTTGTTAATTGATCAACCAGAAGCTTTTGTGGAAAAGTTTATCCCTCGTCCACAACCAGATAAAGATGAATTATTAGTTAAAGTTTTGGCTAGTTCTGTTAATCCAGTGGATACAAAAATGAGAGCCAATTATGATCATGATGGTGTTTTTCGTATCGTAGGTTTTGATGCAGTTGGTGTAGTTGTAGACGTTGGCCAAGATGTTCAACATTTTAGTGCTGGTGACAAAGTTTACTATGCTGGATCACAATTGAAGGCGGGCTCCAACGCAGAACTTCAAGTTGTTCATGAAGCATTAGTCGGTCACGCCCCCGCTTCATTAAATGATGAAGAAATTGCGGCTATGCCATTAACATCAATTACAGCTTACGAAATCTTACATGATGCCTTGTGCTACGACTTTGAGGAAAATAGTGCTTTAGGGCACACGATTTTAATTGTGAATGGGGCTGGCGGTGTGGGATCTGTATTAATTCAATTAGCAAAGTATATCGGGATGACAGTCATTACTACAGCATCTCGCACAGAATCTGTTACTTGGGTTAAGTCGCTTGGTGCTGATTATATCCTAGATTATCATCAAGATTTGAACGAGCAATTGAGAAAGATTCAGCACGAGAAAGTTGATAATATTGCAATTTTGCAAGATACAGATTATTACTGGCCACTTGCAACATACGTTATTAAGCCATTTGGACGAATTGCATCAATTGTTGAAACGACAAATCCAATTGATATGGGACCTTTGAAAAACATTGGTGCACAGTTTAGCTGGGTCTTCATGTTTGCTAAGGGGAACTATGGTGTTAACATGCAGTCTCAAGGGGACGCATTGAATCTGGTAGCACATTTGCTTGATGAGAATAAAATCAAGACGACACTTTCCAAAACATATCACGGACTATCCGTAGAAAATATCCGTGCTGCTACTAAAGAAGTGGAAGCTGGACGAATGATTGGCAAAGTGGTGGTGAAGTATGATGAATAATAAATGGCAAGCAATCACTGTTGCGACGAACAATTATGGCATTGAGCTAGTTGCTGATATATTGATGTCAAGCGGTGCAGAAGGCGTGCAAATTATTGATGATATTTCACCAGTGACAGTGACAGCTTACTTTGAAGATGACGCATCTTTACCTCGCATTGTTAGTCAGATAAAAGAAAAGTTAAAAAATTTAATGACGCTTGGGGTTGATGCATCGCCTGCAACTGTTACATTAAATGGTGTCTCCCAATCAGATTGGGAAAACAATTGGAAACAATATTACCACGCGACTCGCATAACAAGACACATTACTGTTGTACCCTCATGGGAAAACTTTGTTGCAGCCCAAAAGAATGAATATCCAATTATTATGGATCCTAAGCTAGCTTTTGGAACTGGTGTTCACGAGACAACAAGATTAATGATTCAAGCGCTAGAAACTGTCGTTCGGGGTGGAGAAAGTATGATAGACGTCGGTACGGGTTCAGGAGTACTATCTGTCGCTGCAAAACAATTAGGTGTAGCAGACATTTTAGCAACAGATATTGATGAGATGGCAGTGAACGTTGCTAAAGAAAATTTAGCATTAAACCCAGTGGCCAATGATGTTACAGTGATAGCTAGTGATTTACTGGAGTCAATTACTATTGATAAACCTGTAGACTTGATTGTTGCTAATATTCTGGCTGACGTTATCGAACGCCTTATTCCACAGACGTGGTCAAAACTTAATCAAGGTGGCTACTTCTTGGTTTCAGGAATCTATGATGACATTTCAGGATTAATTGAACAACAGTTACAGCAAGTAGGATATAAAATTTTTCAACATACAACAATGGGTGATTGGCATGCATTCATTGCAAAAAAGGATTCTAAATAATGCAACGCTATTTTCTAAATGAACCAATTAGCGATACGATTCGCTTGACAGCTAATAATGATATTTTTAAGCACTTTGGTAAAGTTTTACGAGCTCGAGTGGGTTCCAAAGCTGAATTTGTTAGTAATAACTTGGAAATTTGCCTTGGAGAAGTTATTTTAATTGATTCCGAGGTAATCGATATTCAAGTGATTGATCGATATTACTCAAATGTTGAGTTACCGATTGACGTAACACTCATTGTGTCTCCTCTAAAGAATGATCGTTCTGATTGGTTTATCCAAAAAGCAACAGAGCTCGGTGTCAAAACAATCGTTTTTACTTCGATGCAGCGTACAGTTGCTGATTGGCAAAAGCAACAAGAAAAGAAAGTTAAAAGATTTAATAAAATAGCGCAAGCTGCAGCAGAGCAGGCACATCGGTTGGTTATTCCAGAAATTATTTTTGCTACGTGGCAAGATACTATCAAAATGCCAAAAAACACCGGACTTGTTGCTTGGGAAGAATCAGCTCGTGATGGAGAAAGCGCAGCGCTGGTGGCGGCTATTTCTGCTGTTCCCGCTGGAGAAAAAATTGCTTGTGTATTCGGCCCTGAAGGCGGTCTAACAGACAATGAAATTACGGAATTGAGAATGCGGAATTTTAAGTTAGCTGGATTGGGTCCTCGAATATTGAGAGCTGAAACCGCGCCACTCTATGTAATGTCGGCGGTTAGCGTATTGCGTGAACTAAATTAATTCGTTATAATATAATAAATAAATGAGATAACTATAGGTGGTGAAATAATGCTGAAGATATTCAAAAAATACTACGGGTATCAGTGGCTTGCTGCGTTTTTACTTGGTTTGCTACTACCATTTATCGGTAAGTTACTTAGCATGAGTGGGTTACACAAGGTTATCTGGTTTTATCTGGTCATTAATGGTCTTTATACTTTATATCTTGGGTATAGTGTGCGTAAGCGTGGACTGTCGCCTCTCATTTTACTTGCTTTGCCTGCAGTATTCTCAGGAATTTCAACAGCATCACTTCATTTGGTATCTCATCAGTATGGATTTTATTTTGGACTAATGTATATCGTACTGAGTTTATTTACCTTTTTCGGAGATACACGCGATGATCCAGATGAAAATCAAATTCCAGTTGAAAATGGATTTCATGATTTAAAAAGTGAGACAAAGAATAGCGGACAAGTTTCAGTTGATGGTAACTGAGAAGTATAAATAGTATTAGTAATAACTAGAAAAAGTGCGATATTTCGCACTTTTTCTGTTACACTGGTATAGGATATTTTACATTTGTGTTTAATGATTGTTATTCAAAGTATACATATATTAATAAATACTGAGGAGATCATTTTACATTACTTAATTGGAGGATTTTACATTGATTACAGTTTCAGATATGGGTTTTAGTTTCTCAGGCCCTAAGATTTATCAAGATGTTAACTTGAAATTAACACCCGGTAATACTTATGGTATTATTGGTGCTAATGGTGCTGGTAAGTCTACTTTTTTGAAGTTATTGCAAGGAGAGCTACAACCAACTGAAGGAACCATTTCAATCGGTGACAACGAGAGAATGTCATCCTTGCAACAAGATCACTTTGCGTTTGATCAATTTACGGTTTTAGATACAGTGATTCAAGGTCATAAGCGATTGTACGAAGTTAAAACTGAGATGAATGCTATCTATGCTAAGCCAGACTTTAATGATGAAGACGGTGTGCGTGTTGCTGATTTAGGTGCAGAATTTGAAGAACTAGATGGTTGGAATGCTGAAGTTGAGGCGGGTCAATTGTTGAGCAAACTTGGTATTAATGATAATTTTTACGATACCTTAATGAGTGAGCTAACTGAAAATGATAAGGTGAAAGTTCTGCTTGCACAGGCATTGTTCGGTAATCCAGACATTTTGATTTTAGACGAGCCAACTAACGGGTTAGATGTACAAACAATTAACTGGTTAGAAGACTTTCTTGCTGATTTTCCGAACTTAGTGATTGTTGTTTCTCATGATCGTCATTTTTTGAATGCCGTTTCAACTAATATTTTGGATGTTGATTTTGGAAAAATAACACCCTTTGTTGGAAACTATGATTTTTGGCGTGAATCATCTGAATTAGCTCAACGTTTAGCTTCTCAACAAAATGCTAAGAAGGAAGAACAAATTAAACAATTGCAAGATTTCGTAGCTCGATTTTCAGCCAATGCTTCAAAGTCAAAACAGGCTACAGCACGAAAAAAGCAATTAGATAAAATTACTTTAGATGATATCAAACCTTCATCAAGAAAATACCCATTTATTAATTTCCCCATGAATCGTGAACTTGGGAATGATATGGTTCGCGTTGAAAATGTTTCAAAAACAATTGACGGCGAAAAAGTATTAGATAATATTTCTTTTATTGGTCGACCAAACGATAAAATTGCTATTTTATCACGTTCAGATTTAGCAACAACTACATTGATGCAAATCATAGCAGGTACGATGGCACCGGATGAAGGTACCGTTTCTTGGGGTGTTACAACATCACAGTCATATATTGCTAAAGATTTGAATGATAACTTCGATAACCAAGATGTAACTATCTTGGATTGGTTGCGCGATTTTGCCGAAGAAGATGAGAAAGATAACACAAGTTTACGTGGTATGCTTGGACAAATGCTGTTCCGTGGTGATGATTCCTTAAAACAGATTAATGTATTATCAGGAGGCGAGAAAGTCCGTATTGTTTTGGCGAAGATGATGTTGCTCAAGGCTAATGTGCTATTGATGGATGACCCAACCAATCATTTGGATTTGGAATCTATTCAATCCCTAAATGATGCGGTAATTGCATTCAAGGGTTCAATTATTATGACATCACACGATCATGAATTCTTAGCAACTACAGCAAATCATATTGTTGAAGTATCCCCAAAGGGAGTTGTTGATCGCGTTGATACGACGTATGATGAATTTATTAATAATGATAGCATTCAGGACAAAGTAAATGAACTTTACTAATCAATTGAATTAATGAGCTGACGCAAAATCATAATTTGTAGCATGTTATGAATTTTAAGTGTCGACTTATTAATTCTTTTTTGATATTTGCTACAACGAAACAGGAGATCAATAGAATGTCAATTGGAATTGATAAATTATCATTTTACACGACTGAATATGTATTAGATTTGGTAGAATTAGCTCGACACCGTGGTGTAGATCCAAATAAGTATACTATTGGCATAGGTCAAGATAAACAATCGGTGATACCGAATTATGAAGATGTTGTTACAATGGGTGCCAATGCAGCTGTAAAAATTATTGATGATGATGATCGTCAGCAGATTGATTTAATTATTTTTGCTACTGAATCTGGCATCGATAACTCGAAATCAAGTGCGTTATATGTTCAAAAATTACTTAATCTATCTGAATTTTCGCGAACAATCGAGATTAAACAAGCTTGCTATGCGGGAACATTAGGACTAATGCAGGCCCGAGATTACGTTGCAAATCATTCCGGTAAACGAGTTTTAGTTATCGCATCAGACATTGCTAGATACGGATTAAATACACCTGGTGAAGTGACCCAAGGGGGTGGAGCTGTTGCCATGATTATTTCAGAAAGCCCACACATTGCAGCTATTAATTCTGATTCAGTTTATATGAGCCGAGATGTCGCAGATTTTTGGCGACCTATTGATAGAACGGAAGCCATAGTGGATGGCCATCTATCAACAGATGTCTATAAGGAAATGTTTTTGATACTATGGCAGCGATATAAGGAGCAATCTGGTAGGAAAATCACTGATTTTGCAGGTTTTGCTTTCCATCTACCATATACCAAAATGGGTAAAAAAGCTTTTGATCAAATTATAGATGAGGCAGATGAAATAACGCAAAAACGTTTATTAAACAACCTAAATGCAAGTCAAAAGTTTAGTCGAGAAGTAGGGAATTTGTACACTGGCTCTGTATATTTAAGCTTGTTATCATTATTAAGTTACGCACAAGATTTAGTTGCAGGAGAGCAGTTAGCCATATTTAGTTATGGTTCAGGCGCTGAGGCCGAACTTTATTCTATGACATTACAAGAAAATTTCTTTAAATATGTCCCAGCAAAAGACACTAAAGATGAATTAGCTGATCGGAAAAAAGTATCTGTGGATCAATACGAACAAATATTTAATTCACAACTTCTTGATTCACATGAGAACGTTGTATCTGACTATACCGATTCAGATCGTTTTCAATTTTTAGGTTGGAAAAATGGTGGAAGACAATATAAATAAAAAATGAAGAGATGCCTGTGCATCTCTTCATTTTGCGATAGAACTGATTTCAGTACCATCTTTTGCCGCAAACAACACCTTATTACTATCATTAACACCCATTAGTTCAAAAGTGTATCCTGTTTGAAAGGATTTTTTGATGTTTTTTGACGTTTCTAAAAGTGAATCAGTGAAATTCGACCAGTGTGCTTCTTCTGCTAGACTTGGGTCTGTCTCTATTTGACCAACCGACTTTGATAAATCTGAATCAGTGTAGAGTTTGAGCTGGAAAGTTTTGGTATCAGTATTAAAAGTGACGTCGCCAATTTTGCTATAAGCTGTGTCCAGTTTCTGAGTGAGCTCTTGCTCTTTTAATTTGAGTTGTTCCTGCTGTTGTTTCATTGTAGCATCGGATATTACAGTCGTATTGCCATTTTCCAAATTTGATTGTGAATGAGCTTGTTGTGCCTTGATTGGATTTTTTGAATTTGCCTGGGCAATATTATTCTTTTGTATCTTTTGTATTACTGCTGGTAATTGAAAACCAGAAAAAATTGTACCACTAATACATAATATAGAGAATATAAGTGGTACCAGCAATGTCCCATACCGCTGCTTATTTTGTATCGTAAAACTGACAAACAATATACTTAACAAAAACAAAATGATGAATAAAAATATCATTCTCTTAGCCCCCTTATTTTGAAAAAGAAAAAGCGCTTAACTGATGAAGCGTGTCCCGGCACGGTATCACCATTATAGCTAAGCGCTTGCAATATCATTATATCTAAAATAATTGTCTGTTTCAAGTATCAAGGAACTACTAATCAATCATTTTGCGAAACGTTATTCATTTAGAAATTTTATACCTTTAGGCCGATTAATCTTACCAAAAGGTGTGTTATACTAATAGCATTAAATAATATTGGAGTTTAAAATGTCAAAAAATGTTTACCTTGCGAGTCCATTCTTCGATAAAGAGCAAATCGATCGTGTTGAGCGTGTTGAAAAAGCTTTAGCCGCCAATAAAACATTAAGCTCAATTTTTTCACCACGTAAACACCAACATGAAGAATTTGAAATGTTTGGTCCAGAGTGGCGTGTAGCAACCTTTAATGGTGATGTTGAGGCAATTAAACAAGCTGATGTCATGGTAGCGGTTATTGATTATGTTGGGCAGGAAGTAGATCCGGGAACTGCTTGGGAATTTGGTTATGCAGTAGCTAAAAACATTCCGGTAATCGTTGTGAAAGAAAAAGCTGGTGCAGTAAATCTAATGATGGGAATGCCATTAACAGCCTACATCACGGATATCTCAGATTTGGAGACTTATGACTTTGATACGACGCCAAAGATTGAATTTAGTGGTGAAATCTTTTAGTTTTCAAGAGTGCACTGGAAGTTTTTCTTCAGAACAAAAGATGTGATGTTATTTAGACGTTATTTGTCAAGCGTTTGATAACAGCGATTTAAACGTATATTGAATAGATAATAAAACGAATAAAAAAAGATCTATCCTATTAATTATTCGTTTTTGCGAGATAGTTTGCTATATAATCTGGTATAATATTGTAAGTAAATTTTAATGGAGAATTTGTATGACTATGAGTAAAGCAGTTGTAACAGTTGTTGGTAAAGATAAACCGGGAATTATTGCTGGGGTGGCTAACACGTTAGCAGATCATAATATCAACATTTTAGATGTTTCTCAAACAATTATGGGGGATATTTTCACGATGAGTATGCTAATTAATTTAGAAGAATTAGAAGGGCAATTCAATGTGTTGCAAGATGATTTGAATAAGTTAGGAACTAATTTAGGTGTCACTATTCATACACAACGTGAAGAAATATTTGATGCGATGAGTAGAGTTTAATATTTGTAGCTAATCTGCTAACAACTTACAAATAGAATCATCTGGAGAAGTCATGGAAACAAAGCAAATACAAGAAACAATCAACATGGTCGAGGAAGAACACCTTGATATCCGTACAGTTACAATGGGTATTTCATTGCTCGACACAGTCGCAGGTGATCCACAACAAACTGCAAAAAATATATATATAAAAGTTACAACATATGCAAAAGACTTGATAAAAGTTGCTGAGCAAATTGAACGTGAATACGGTATTCCAATCACAAACAAACGTATCAGTGTAACACCAATTGCTTTGATTGCAGGTCATGCAACACCGGATGACATGCTTTATTACGCACATGCCTTGGATGATGCAGCTAAAGCAGTGGGTGTTGATTTCATTGGCGGTTATTCAGCATTGGTCCAAAAGGGTTTTGCCAATGGGGATTTGGCATTAATCAAATCATTACCGCGTGCGCTAACAGAAACTGATTTAGTGATGTCGAGTGTTAATATTGGTTCAACTAAAGCAGGCATAAATCTTGATGCAATTAAATTGATGGGTGAAACCGTTAAAGGAATTTCTGAAAAATCTGATACAGCTAATGCTAAGCTAGTTATTTTTGCAAATGCTGTCGAAGATAATCCTTTCATGGCTGGCGCCTTTCACGGTGTCAGTGAAGCTGATGTTGTCATTAACGTTGGTGTTTCTGGCCCTGGCGTTGTAAAACGTGCACTGGAAAAAGTAAAAGGCGAATCCATTCAAGTAGTTGCCGAAACTGTCAAAAAAACAGCTTTCAAAATTACGCGTGTTGGACAAATGGTTGGTGCATTAGCGGCTGAACGACTTGGAGTTGAATTTGGAATTGTCGATTTGAGTTTGGCGCCTACACCTGCACGAGGTGATTCTGTGGCTGAAGTACTTGAAGAAATCGGTCTTGAACAAGTGGGGACGCACGGAACTACAGCTGCACTAATGCTATTGAATGATGCTGTTAAAAAGGGTGGTGTCATGGCTTCCCAACGCGTTGGAGGTCTATCTGGTGCGTTTATTCCAGTTTCTGAGGATGCTGGTATGATTGATGCAGCAAAAGCAGGCACATTGACTTTATCAAAGCTTGAAGCAATGACTGCTGTGTGTTCGGTTGGATTGGATATGATTGCTATTCCCGGAGATACTAGTGCAACAACAATTAGTGCGATGATTGCTGATGAAGCTGCTATTGGTGTACAAAATAATAAAACTACGGCTGTCCGTATTTTGCCGACTTTGGGCACAAAGGTTGGTGATATGGTTGATTATGGGGGCTTGTTAGGTACTGCTCCAGTTATGCCAGTTGTAGAAAAGTCAAGTGCAGACTTTATCAATCGTGGTGGTCACATTCCAGCACCAATCCATTCGTTTAAAAACTAATAAAAAAGTTGCGATAAAAATCATCGCAACTTTTTTATTTTGTATTTTTAGATTGGTGTGTCCGTGTTTCAGTAATTGGATGTTGATTTGTGGAAACGGCCTTAGAAAACATAATCGCAATATAAACTAACAAAATTAGAATAATGACAGTAGATAACACACGAAGTGGGTGATAGAAGAAGTTTTTAACATAATATGAAATGGTAAAATGCTTTTTTTGCGGTGTTGCACTCTCCGTAATTGAGGCTTCTAAGGCATAGGCGAAGCTGTTTGTGTCAACGGCTCTGGCTGTTGATTCATAAGGAACAATAGAAATTTCACGTGTTTTGGCTAACTTAGCTATTCGTTTACGTCGGTCATCTCGATTTTTTAAGACATTTTTTCGGAAATTAGCAATATTAACCATTGCCTTGTTTTGTAATTTCATTACGTGATCACGTAATTGCTCTATGGGGCTATATATTGGTACTTTCATATTTAATCTCCATATCTTCAACGTTAATTGTAAGTCTTAACTTTACTATACGACATCTTAAGGTAAATTTGGGTGAGTTTATATGATTGCAAACAAATTTAATTGTTCTTAATCTTTTCAATAGATAGTATAATGAAGGTATGACAACACGTGAAGAACAACTTTATCATGATTATTTAGAATCAGAACGCCAATATTCACCGCAAACTCTGAAAGCTTATCTGACAGATATAGCTGAATTTAAGAACTATTTACATGAAAATGGTGGATTTACAAAATTTAAAGACATTCAAGCTTTAGATGTACGTGTCTATTTGAATGATTTATATGAAAAAAAGTTGGCACGTGCAACGATTTCAAGAAAGATTAGCAGTTTGCGCATGTTTTACCAATTTTTAATTACTAATCACTTTGCTATTGATAATCCATTTGATAGTGTCTCATTAAAGAAACATCAGAATCAATTGCCAGAATTTTTTTACGAAGATGAACTGCATGAACTTTTTGAGGTGGCTTACAATCATGAAAATTATTTATGGGAGCGTAATGCGGCTTTACTTGAATTTTTGTATGCTACTGGCATAAGAGTAGCTGAAATTGCTGGACTGACATTATCCCAGCTAGATTTTTCACAGCGTTTGGTGCTCATTCATGGTAAAGGAAATAAAGATCGTTATGTACCTTTTGGGCATTTTGCTGAAAATATAATGAAAGAATACATTACAGATTTACGTGCATCATTAACGGTAAATCAAGAACATGAATATGTATTTGTAAACCATCGTGGCGAACCAATTACACCGGCAGGTATTACCTACATTTTAAACCAAATGATGAAACATTCTGAACTGACCGGTAAAATTCATCCACACATGTTGCGTCATACTTTTGCGACACATTTAATTAATCGTGGGGCAGATATGAGAACGGTTCAGGAACTTTTAGGCCATGTTAATTTGTCAACGACGCAAATGTATACTCACGTGACGCGAGAAAGTTTACAAAAAAATTATCAAAATTTCTTTCCGCGAGCCAATAAGTAAACGGTTACAAAAATCCTTTATTAAACGCTTCACAAATCTAAGAAAAGATAGTAAAATAAAAGTTATGATAACGCTAGAAAATAAACACCTCATTGTAAAAATTAACCCAGAAGGCGCTGAATTGACAAGTGTCTGGCATAAAAATGCTGAGTTAGAGTATATATGGACTGCAGACCCTAAATATTGGGGACGACATGCTTCAAATTTGTTCCCTATCGTGGGTCGATTACGTGGTGATCAATTTAGAGTTGCAGGCGAGACATATTATATGAACCAACATGGTTTTGCACGCAACATGCTATTTGATGTTGTTGAACAGAGCGACAATAAAGCTGTTTTTCGTATTGTTGATTCTGAGTCAACGCAACGTGTTTATCCTTTTAAGTTTCAATTAGATATCAGTTATGAATTAACAGAGGATGACACATTACATATTGCTTATATTGTACATAATCCCGATAAGGAAGAAACCTTATTCTTTAGTGTCGGTGGGCATCCAGCTTTTAATTTACCACTTGATGGCGGAAAGTTTTCAGACTACTATCTGTCAATTGAACCTGAAAAAATATATGATCGTGTGCGCCTAGTCGGACCGTATTCTAATCCAAACCACCCTACGCCCTTTAATGCTAGTATTCCGCTACGCTTGCGTCAAGAAGACTATCATGATGATGCGATTATTTTGAAACTCAATCGACAAAAAACATCGTTTTTGTTGGCTCGTTTGGCTAATCAGCATGGATTGCGTATGACACTAGATAACGCACAATTTATTGGTGTTTGGACACCTGCTGGTAAACAAGCACCATTTATTGCGCTTGAACCATGGTGGGGTCTGGCTGATACGGTAGATGCAACAGGCAACTTTAAAGAGAAATTTGGTTCGAATGTGTTAGCTGCTGGTGATACATTTAACGGTACCTATAGCTTACAATTTTTCTAATAAAAACATTGATACACTGGTATTAATGCTTTTTTATTAGAATTAAGAAAAAAGGTTGCATTATCTGCCATAATGTTTTAAACTAATAGTAATTTAAAAACGTCATAAACTGATGAGACGGAGATCAAACCATGTGTGCACGTAAAGGGAGCCCTTGTTACTGGAAGTAGGGCCGAACGCAGCATGGCAAATGGACCGTTGAGGGTTGGTTGAACGAGAGCAATCTCAAGTACTGCCAAACGTAAGATCCACGTAAGTGATCAGGTTATTGTTAGATAACTGTTGAGACGCGTTTTAACTCGAGTGGGATTTTTGAGTACCATTTGATTTAAACGAAATCAGGTGGCACCGCGGGAAAACCGTCCTGAAATTTTTGCAAAAGCAAATTTTTCAGGACGGTTTTTGTTTGCTTAAAGAAAGAGGAATAAGATGACAAGAAAAGGTTATTACGGAGAATATGGGGGACAATTTGTTCCAGAATTACTAATGCCGGCAATTAATGAAGTCACAGAGGCATTCAACAGATACAAAGAAGATCCAGATTTCAAAAGTGAATTGAAAGATCTATTCGATAATTATGCGAACCGACCATCGATGTTATATTATGCAAAAAACATGTCTAAAGATTTAGGTGGTGCGCAAATTTATCTAAAGAGAGAAGATTTAAATCACACAGGGGCGCATAAAATTAACAACGTTTTGGGGCAAGCATTAATTGCCAAAAAAATGGGTAAAACACGTTTAATTGCTGAAACGGGTGCTGGACAACATGGTGTGGCAACGGCCACTGCTGCAGCATTGTTTGGTATGGAAGCAGAAATTTTCATGGGTAAGGAGGATACAGAGCGACAAGCGTTGAATGTTTATCGTATGGAGCTACTAGGGGCTAAAGTTCATGCAGTGACAACTGGAACACAAGTCTTAAAAGATGCAGTGAACGCAACTTTTCAAGATTGGACAAAAAGAATCGATGATACTTTTTATGTACTTGGTTCAGCAGTTGGCCCATATCCCTTCCCAGAAATGGTTAAATATTTCCAATCGGTTATAAGTGAGGAAGCCAGAAAGCAATTCTTAGAAATGACTGGAAAACTGCCAGACGCTGTTATTGCTGCTGTTGGTGGTGGATCTAATGCAATTGGTGCCTTCGCGAAGTTTATTGATGATGCAGAAGTAGAATTAATAGGTGTTGAAGCTGCTGGGAAAGGCGTAAAAACTGATCAAACGGCTGCCACTATGGCACTAGGTTCAAAAGGCGTTTTCCATGGTATGAAGTCTCGATTTTTGCAATCAACTGATGGGCAAATTGACCCAGTTTACAGTATATCTGCAGGATTGGATTATCCTGGAATTGGACCGGAGCATGTTTATCTAAAGGATATCCACCGAGCAAGTTATGTACCGATTACAGATGATGAAGCAGTTGCTGCATTTGAATATATTGCAAAAACAGAAGGTGTAATTGCTGCAATTGAAAGTGCACATGCAGTAGCCTACGCAATGAAATTAGCACCAAAAATGAGAAAAGATCAACAAATCATGGTTAATTTGAGTGGTAGAGGTGACAAAGATGTTGCTGCGATAGCTCGGTATAAAGGGGTTGATATTCATGAGTAATATTCAAGAAGCACTTAAAATTTTGCTCGTGCAAAAAAATTTAACAGATGATATGGCACAAAAAGTAATGAACGATATTATGGACGGTAAAGTGTCTGATCCTGAAATTGCAGCTTATTTAATGGGATTAGCCGTAAAAAAAGAAGCAATTTCTGAAATAGTTGGTTCGGCACGAGCCATGATTGAACATGCAAAGACAATGCCATCCGAATTTGAGGCAATGGATATTGTCGGAACCGGTGGTGATTTATCCGGTACATTCAACATTTCAACAACAGCTAGTTTTATTGTAGCTGGTGCAGGAGTACCTGTTGTTAAGCATGGAAATCGCGCTGCTAGTTCTAAGTCCGGTACAGCGGATGCCTTGGAAGCACTTGGGGTCGCCATTGATTTAACGCCAAAACAAGCGACTGATGTCTTAGCAAAGGCTGGACAAACGTTTTTATTCGCACGCTCGTTTCATCCAGCAATGAAATATGTTGGATTAATTCGTAAAAATCTAGGATTTCGTACTATTTTTAACGTTCTTGGACCGTTAACTAATCCAACACGTCCACGTACAATGTTGGTAGGGGTATACGCAAAAGAGTTGCTCGTGCCGCTAGCAAATGTATTGTCAGAGTTAGGCGTTCAAGAAGCCATATTGGTTCATGGACAAGATGGTTTAGATGAGGTAACGTTAACAACTAAAACTGATTTGGCCATATTATCAGATGGTCATATTAGAGAGACTATTTTCGACCCACAAGATTATGGCTTTGAGTACGTTTCTATTGAATCCTTACAGGGAGGTACGCCAAATGAGAATGCTAAAATAACGGAGCATATTTTGACAGGGGAAATTACGGGTCCTATGGCAGATACTGCAATTTTAAATGCTGCGCTAGCATTATTCATTGCAAAAAAAGCGACATCCATTGATGATGCTATTCAGCTAGCTAGAGAAACTTTGATTAGTGGAGCAGCATTAGATCAACTAGAGGCGCTGCGGGTATCTTCTAGGGCGGTGATAGCATGATATTAGACGATCTAGTAGCAGTAACACATCAAAATATGTTGGTGCGTCAAGCTCAAAAATCACTTCATGACTTACAAAAAGAAGCGTCACAAATCACAGTTTCAAGAGAATTTCCTTTCGAAAATAATTTATCACAACAAAAGATATCGGTTATTGCCGAAATTAAACAAGCATCCCCATCGAAAGGACAAATTGTACCTTCTTCATCCTTTGATTATCAAGAAATCGCAAAAGACTATAAGACGGCAGGCGTTGATGCAATAAGTGTTTTGACAGAAGAGCGTTATTTCAAGGGATCTCTTGAGATTTTAAAAACAGTTGCAGCAGATTCTACAATTCCCGTATTACGCAAAGATTTTACAATTGATCCATACATGATTTACGAGGCTAAATTAGCTGGTTCGCAAATCGTTTTATTAATCGTTGCCATTTTAACAGATGAACAATTAAAAGAATATCTATCTTTAGCAGACGAATTAGGATTGTCAGCAATTGTAGAAGCACACAATGAAGAAGAAATTCTCCGAGCAGTAAAAGCAAATGCACGAATTATTGGTGTGAACAATCGTAATTTAAAAGATTTCACGGTTGATTTTGATAACACTAAGCGCTTAAGGCAATTAGTGCCATCAGACATTCTCTTTATTTCAGAGTCCGGTATAAAGAATCGATCAGATGTTGCTGCTCTTGAACAGATTGGTGTTGACGGTATTTTAGTTGGTGAGACGTTCATGAAAGCTGAAAATAAATTAGCGGTTATACAGCAGTTAAGAGGTGAAAAATGACGCTAGTTAAATTATGTGGGAATTTTCGTTTACAAGATATAGATTATTTGAATGAAGTTCAACCTGATTTAGCTGGCATTATTTTGGCTCCTAACAAACGACGATCGGTATCTTTTGCACTTGCTCAAAAAATACGTTTGCAATTGGATGACAAAATACCATTAGTTGGTGTTTTCTTGAATCAAGAGGTAGATCAGATTTTGCAATATAAAGAGATTATTCAAATGGTTCAATTGCATGGCAGTGAGTCAGAACAGGAAATTAATAAAATTCAAAAAGCAGGACTACCGGTTATTAAAGTGATGAAGCCTGACCATCAGTATAAAACACAAGCCGTGCGACGTATGATTGATGCAGGGGCGGGCACTGGCAAAACATTTGATTGGGAAAATTTTCGACCAATACAATCATTAGATTTCTTAGCTGGAGGACTGTCACCTGATAATTTACAACAGGCAATCTCTTTGTTAAAACCAGAAGTTGTTGATATTAGTTCAGGGATAGAATATAACGGTGTAAAAAATTTAGAAAAGATGCGCGAAGTGGTTCGCATAGCAAGGAGTAATAAATGACTAGAATTTCACAAGCATTACAAAATAAAAATGCTTTTATTGGTTTCGCAGTAGCTGGGTATCCAGATTTTGAAAAGAGTGCAAAATATATTGTTGATATGGCTGAGGCTGGTGCAGATCTTATTGAAATCGGCATTGCTTTTAGTGATCCGAGTGCCGATGGTCCCACTATCATGAATGCTGACCAAAAGGTTCTTGAAAACGGTTCAACAACAGCTGATGTGTTTAATTTGGTTACTGAAGTTCGCAAACACACGAATGTACCTTTAGTTTTTCTAACATATACAAATCCAGTATTTAAATATGGATACGAAAAGTTTCTCAGTAAAATGGAAGCGTTAGATATTCAGGGTGTCATTATACCTGATATGCCTATGGAGGAGCAAGATGAATTTTTGAAACTTGCCCACCAGTATGACCGCGACTTTATTCAACTTGTAACATTACAATCAGGAAATCGTTTGCCGAAAATTGTTGAACGGGCCTCTGGATTTATATATGTCGTTAGTTCCTTAGGAATAACGGGTTCTAGAGGTGAATTGTCAAATGAAGCTGATGAGATTGTCACTAAAATTAAGCGTCTAACAGATTTGCCAGTTGCAGTTGGTTTTGGCATCACGACATATGAGCAGGCAAAACAATTTAAATCTGCTGATGCAATTATTGTTGGTTCAGCACTTGTCAAAATTATTGAAGATCACCCAGAGGATGCTACATCCTATTTGAGAGATTTTATTAAAAACATGAAGGGAGCGCGGCATGCGCAAAATTAAGACAATTGATGCGGATACTCTAACAGTAATCAGTGCTTATTTTCGGTTGCGCGGAGAACACAGTTTTTTATTTGAATCTGTACCTACAAATAGTGAGCAATCACGTTATTCAATTATCGCACTTGATCCTGTCCATGAGTTTAAGACAAACGGCATGCTGGTGACTATTGATGGTCAAACTAGCGAAAGTAAAGACCCCTTACTGGCATTGCAAAACTTAGCAGTTGTGGAAGAGCAGCCTGTAGAGGAGTTACCGTTTCAAGGAGGTGCCATTGGCTATGTAGGTTTTGATACAGTTGCTTGTTATGAAAAACTAAAAGGCCAACCCAAAGATGATTTGGGTATGCCCGACAGCCATTTATTTTTATATGAAACTTTTGTTATTTTCGATCATCATCAAGAAAAAATAAAAATTGTCGTTGATAATGTTTATTCGGGGCGTCAAAACTTAGAACACGTCGTTCTTGCAATTGAAAATAAGTTAAAATTACCGGTGGCTGATGAGCTTGTTTCGGTAAAGTTACATGAATTAAATCCAAAATCAAATGTGACGCCCGAGCAATTTAAAAATATCGTTAATCGTACGAAAGAATTAATTCAAGAAGGCGATATGTTTCAAATGGTTCCGTCGCAACGATTTAGTTTTGACTTTCGGGACAAACCGTTTGATTTTTATCGACAACTTCGTCGTACTAATCCATCACCATATATGTATTATATGGATTACGGCGATTATCAAATTATTGGTTCATCCCCAGAAAGCCTGGTAACGGTAAGAGGAGAGAAAGTAACTACTAATCCAATTGCGGGAACGCGTAGACGAGGACAAACATTAACAGAAGACGTTGCTATAGCTAAAGAGTTAAAAACAAATGAGAAAGAACTAGCAGAACATCGTATGTTAGTTGATCTTGGACGCAATGATCTTGGCAAAGTTTCTGAATATGGCAGTGTTAAAGTCACAACGTTGTTAGAAATTCAAAAATACCGTTATATCATGCATCTGGTTTCTGAAGTTAGTGGTAAATTAAAGGCACACACACCTGCTATCGAAGCTTTGAAAGCTACATTACCAGCTGGAACTGTCTCTGGCGCGCCCAAGGTTCGTGCGCTAGAACGTATTTATGAAATGGAACCCGTTAAAAGAGGTGTTTATGCAGGTGCAATTGGTTATTTATCTCGTGATAACCAGATGGATTTTGCCATTGCAATTCGAACAATGATTGTTAAAAATAACAAAGGATATGTACAAGCGGGTGCTGGTATTGTCTATGATTCTATAGCAGAAAATGAATACCAAGAAACGCTTAACAAGGCTAAAGCTTTGTTGCGTGTTGGAGGGGATGTATGATTTTAATTGTAGATAATTATGATTCTTTTACATATAATTTAGCACAAATTGTAGGCACAAAAACTGATTTAGTTGTTTTAAGAAACGATGATCAGAAACTGTATTCAACTGCTGATAAAGCTGACGGAATTATTTTTTCGCCCGGCCCAGGGAAGCCTGATCAAGCAGGAGAAATGGAAAACATGATTAGGTGTTATGCCAACAGCAAACCAATGTTGGGTATTTGTCTAGGTCACCAAGCTATTGGTGAAGTTTTTGGTGGTCATGTTAAGCAGGCAGCTGTTATTCGTCATGGTAAGGTTTCTGATATGCTAACAGCAGAAACAGCGTCTTTACTGAGCACGGGACCAGTTGAAATTATGCGCTATCACTCCCTCATTCTTGATAAAGAAAACTTTCCAAAAGATTTCCAAGTGGTTGGTATTGCACAGGATGACGATGAAATAATGGCTATGCAACATAAAAGTTTGCCGCTGTTTGGCTTCCAATTTCACCCAGAATCCATTGGCACACCGATGGGATCAACAATGATCGAAAAATTTATAGCATTAACTGAAAAAGCAAAATAAAAACTATAATAATTAAATTTAAAACCAGAGTAAAAAACTTTTTCATGAGAAATTAATAGTGTAATGAAGTTTATTTTAATAAACTGTTGACATTTATAATAAATAAATGTATAGTTAATTACATCAATAGGAATGAGAAAAATTATGAACAACAAAGTCTTGAAAAATAATAGTTATTACTACTTCTGGTTTATGTAGAACCGTCGCATTGCAAGTGCGTCGGTTACGACGCACTTAGCGACCAGAAGCTTTTCAAGGTTGAGTCACTAAGTGTTAATAGTAAACACTTAGTGACTTTTATTTTTCAGAAGTGGAATTTTCTGTTAAATCGTACTAGGTGTTTACTCACTTAGTACGATTTTTATTTAAGGAGAATCTCATGGAAATATCATCTTTGTCAACAAAAACAATTCAGTCGTTGAGGTTACTGTCTAACCAAATGATTAGCAAGGCTGGTTCCGGACATCCGGGTATCGCCTTAGGTGCTGCGCCGATTTTATATGAGTTGTATGCAAATCAACTTAATATTGATCCAGAAAATCCTAATATGATTAATCGTGATCGTTTCGTTCTGTCTGCAGGTCATGGTGCTGCATTACTCTATGCAACCTTACATGCCGCTGGATTTGACTTATCAGCCCAAGACTTGTCAGAATTTCGACAACCACACTCAAAAACGCCTGGACATCCAGAGGTTGGCTTGACACCGGGTGTTGAAGCAACGACTGGACCACTTGGTCAAGGATTAGGTATGGCGGTCGGTATGGCAATGGCTGAAGCGAAACTCAATAGCCAATTCCCCTCAGTAATTAATCATTTTACATTTGCGTTAGTTGGTGATGGAGATCTAATGGAGGGGGTGAGTCATGAAGTAGCATCGCTCGCTGGTCAACAAAAGCTCGGTAAGTTGGTTGTTCTATATGATGATAATGACGTCAGTCTTGATGGTTTGAAGCCAAGATCAGATATATCAAATAATCTAGCGCGTTTTGCTAGTTATGGGTGGGATATACGGGAGGTCAACGATGGTAATGATTTAGAAGCTATTCATGATGCAATTGAAAATGCTAAAATGTCTCCTGAGCCCACACTGATTGCCGTGAAAACGATTATTGGGGATTTTGGACCATTCGCTGGTACTAACAAGGCCCACGGTACACCGTTAGATAGTCAACAATTGCAAGATCTTGCATCAGCACTAGACGTTCATATACAGAACTTTGAATTACCAAGTAACTTACTTGAAGACATGCGTGCTAAAATTTCGAATAGACTTTTGCATCAAAAACGTCCTTTGAATGACGAATTAACGGACTACATAGCGTTTTCAACTAAAAATTCGTTAACGATACCTGAGCTCCCTGCGGATTTAAAAATACAAGCAGGGCGGAAAATTTCTAAATATGTGTTACAACATTTTGCGGCACAATTGCCACAGTTATGGGGTGGATCAGCTGATTTAGTAGCATCGACTAATGCTGAAGTAGTCGATTCATCATTGTTCAATGCTGATAATCGATTGGGCAGAAATATTGCGTTTGGCGTGCGTGAGTTTGGTATGGGTGCGGTAATGAACGGTATTGCTTTACATGGTGGTACCAAAGTATTCGGTGCTACATTCTTAGCTTTTTCGGATTACATGAAAGCAGCTATCCGTTTGAGTGCCTTACAACATGTACCAAGTATTTATGTTTTTACTCATGATAGTATTACTGTTGGTGAGGATGGACCGACACATCAGCCGGTTGAACAATTGATGGGGCTTCGCCTGATTCCTGGTGTGGATGTATTACGTCCAGGCACAGCTGAAGAGATAGCCGGTGCTTGGCAGCAAGCTTTGATGTCAACTGATCGACCAACAATCTTAATTTTAAGTCGTGGAGAAATCGGCATTCAAGGCAATAAAGATCAAGCGAAACAATCACTTGAAAATGGCGCAGCACAAATAAGTCATCATGACGAGGCTAAAATTAACTTGATTGCTACAGGATCCGAAGTTCAAATAGCACAGAAGGTGAGTGAATTACTATCACAACCCTCAAACGTTGTTTCTATGCCAAATCTATCTCGATTCTTAGCATTAGATAATGATAAAAAGCAACAAATTATCCCCGAAATGGGGACAAAAAATGTCATAATAGAGGCAGGAACAACATTAGGTTGGCAAGGAATTGCTGGCAATGATGGCATAGTATTTGGTATTGATGAATTTGGTATGAGTGCGGCAGCACAAATAGCTCTTGATGAATTCGGATTTAATCCTGAGGATATCGCCGATAAAATCACACAGGAGCTATCATGACTTTATATGGGTTAATCGCGCATCCGGCCGGACACTCACGTTCGCCACAAATGCAAAATAAGATGATTATGGAGTATGGTATCGATGCACACTATCACGCGTTCGACATTTCACCAGAAAAACTTGAAGAGGCTATTATCGGGCTAAAAGCTCTTCACGTAGGCGGATTCAATGTTTCGACACCGTTTAAAAATGAAATTATTCAATATTTAGATGAATTATCGCCAATTGCTCAGCGCCTTCATGCGGTAAATACAGTTAAAAATATCAAGGGACGTCTAGTTGGTACTAACACAGACGGGGATGGTTTTTGGCAAAGTATTAGTTCCAATCAATCCAAAGAAACGGTAATTGTCTTAGGAACTGGTGGAGCAGCTAGGTCGGTGATTGCCACTGCAAAACTATATGGCGTGAGAGAATTAATTGTATTTAATAGAGTTCATGAAGATTGGCATGAGCGAAAAACAGAAATTAGTTATCTTAGCGAAGGAAATGGGCATTTAGAGGATTTAGCAGATAATCAGGTGCTCACTAAAGCGTTAAAGCGTGCCGACATGCTTATCAATGCCACCACCGTGGGGATGAATGATCTGCGGACGCTATTAACGGATTTACAAATAGCATTACTACCGCAGCACACTTTAGTGGTAGACATGATTTACCGTAATCAACAAACTACATTATTGAAATCTGCTAACCAACGTGGATTAGTAACATTAAATGGTTTGCCGATGTTAGTCAATCAGGGAGCGCTGAGCTTTGAGTATTGGTTCGACAAGCCGGCGGACAGAAAACTTATGAAGAAAACAATTGAGGAATAAAACAATGATTATTATCGCAAAAACAAGTCAAGAAGCAGAAAAAATTGCAGCGCAATTGGATACCAAAGACCCTATTAAACCAGTATTTGTTCATGGCAATAGAGTTGCTTTAGCAGGTGTGAAAAGTTTACCTGAAGAGGTATTGAATAATATTTCACAAAATAATGTTGAGATAATCACAAGTCATCACTCTGCCATCAAGTCATCACGTGACTTCCACCCAGAGGATACAATTATTAAAACTAAACACAGCATCATTGGTGGCGGTCATTTCGTTTTCATGGCCGGCCCTGATTCAATTGAATCCCCAGAACATGTTAAAGAAATGGGTGAAGATGTTAAGCAGGCAGGGGCAACTATCCTGCGTGGTGGGGCTTTCAAACCACGCACATCCCCATATTCATTCCAAGGTAATGGCGAAGAAGGCTTAAAAGCTCATCGTGCAGCCGCAGATGCATTAGAGATGGACATGGTGACTGAAATCTTAGATACACGAGACGTTGATTTAGTAGATTCTTACACAGATATTTTCCAAGTTGGTACGCGTAATATGCAAAACTTTGCTTTGCTTAAAGCGCTGGGTAAGAAAAACAAACCAGTAGTTTTGAAACGTGGTATGTCAGCAACTATTGATGATTTGCTCAATGCTGCTGAATACATTGCTGCTGGCGGGAATGACCAAATCATTTTGATGGAACGTGGTATTCGTACGTATGATAATAAATACACGCGTAATACGCTTGATGTATCAGCTATCCCTGTTTTACAATCGTTAACTCACTATCCTGTCATTGCAGATGCTTCACATGCAGCTGGTGTTTCAAAGTTTGTTGAACCACTTGCCTTAGCTGCAATTGCAGCTGGTGCTCAAGGTTTGATGACTGAAATACATGATGATCCATCACATGCCTTTGTTGATGGTGCTCAAGCATTAACACCGGCACAATTCAAGCAATTAACACAGAAAGCAAACAAGGTGCGCGAGGCCATTAAATGAGTACAATTACAGTTGATTTAGCGACAAAAAAATATGATGTGAAAATTGATAACACTTTACACACACGTCTTGGCGAAGAAATATCGGCTGTGTGGTCTGCGCGAAAGATTGCATTACTAACAGATAGCAATGTTGGGCCATTATATTTAAAGGATACGGCAAATCAATTAAGTGAAGCAGGGTTTGATATACTCGAGTTAGAGGTTCCTGCTGGAGAGTCGTCAAAATCTTTGTCAGTGGCTGGTGAATTAATTGCTAAAATGGCAGCTGCTGGATTTACTCGTGGTGACGGTGTTATCGCCTTAGGTGGTGGCGTAATTGGTGATTTAGGTGGCGTAGTCGCTTCTTTGTACATGCGTGGCATTGCTTTTATTCAAATTGCAACGTCATTAACAGCTCAAGTTGACTCGTCGGTTGGTGGTAAGACAGCCGTGAACCTTGGTAATACAAAAAATATTGCTGGTTCTTTTTATCAGCCAGATTTAGACTTAGTCGATGTTACATATTTGAATACGCTGACTGACCGCGATTTAGTGGAAGGATATGCGGAAGTCGTTAAAACATCAGCATTGGCTAATCAAGACTTTTTTGATTTTACCGGTCAGATTAACTCGGTAGCAGATATACGTCATCACGCACAAGAATTATCAAAACGTGCAATTGCTTATAAAGCTAGTGTAGTGATGGCTGATGAAAAAGAAGCAGGAGACCGCCAGTTTTTGAATTTTGGTCATACTTTTGGTCACGCTATTGAGCTTTTGGCCCATGGTGAACTACGCCATGGTGAAGCCGTTGCGATTGGCATGATTGCCATTAGCAGCCGATTTGAGAAACAGGGTATAATGCCTAGCGGGTTAACCACTGAATTATTGAGTCGTTTAGAGGCCGTCGGTTTACCAACGCATTCGCAGTTTATCGGAACAACTGAATTTTTTAATCATTTGATTAATGACAAAAAGAATCATGATGGTGTTTTGAATTTAGTGGCTCTTGAAAAAGTGGGTCAGCCAATTATTGTAAAGAAGAAAATTGCCGACATGCCGGCATTTGTGGAGAATTGATATGAGATATGTTACTGCTGGTGAAAGCCATGGTCCTGAAGAAATTGCTGTTATTGAAGGTATTCCTGCGGGATTGCAGATTAGTCAAGAGGATGTCAATGAGCAATTAGCTCGACGTCAGCGCGGTTATGGTCGTGGCGAACGTCAAAAAATCGAAACTGATACCGTTACCTTTCTGACAGGTATTCGTCATCAAACAACCCTTGGATCACCAATTACTTTGAATGTTCATAATGATGATCATAATAATTGGTCAAAAATTATGGCCCCTAACGCGCCAGCGACAGCAGAAAATACTCTCCGTAAGGTATTACGCCCGCGTCCAGGACATGCTGATTTGGTTGGTGGAATGAAGTACCGTCACCGTGAAGATTTACGTAATGTTTTGGAAAGATCTTCGGCTCGTGAAACAACAATGCGTGTCGCAGTCGGTGCTGTTGCCAAAAAATTATTGGCCGAAATAGGCGTTGACGTTCATGGCTTTGTTGTGAATGTTGGGCCCGCTAAGTCTGATCTGAATGAATTAACTAAGTATAAGAACCTGCAAGAGTTGCGCGTTGTGACAGAAGGTTTCGATACACGTGCTTTAAACGCAGAAGCTGATGAAGCTATTAAAGAAGTAATTGATAAAACAAAACGTGATGCAAATACTGTAGGCGGTCAAGTTCAAGTTATTGCAACGGGGATGCCAGTTGGATTGGGTTCATATGTATCAGCCGATACGAAGTTAGATGCTAAAATTGCCAACGCTATTGTTGGTATCAATGCCTTCAAAGGTGTTCAATTTGGTGGTGGTTTTGATAACGCAGAAAAGTATGGCGATCAAGTTATGGACGAAATTTTTTGGGACGAAAAACGTGGTTTTTATCGTGGCTCTGATAATCTCGGTGGTTTTGAAGGTGGTATGACGACAGGAGAAGCAATTGTTGTTCGTGGCGTGGTTAAGCCTATTCCTACTTTGTATCGTCCGATGCAGTCAGTTGACATCGATACACACGAAGACCATCGGGCCTCTATAGAACGCTCAGATACTACTGCGGTCACTGCAGCTGCTGTAATTGCTGAAGCAATGGTAGCAATTGAACTAGCCAAAGCTGTTTTGGATAAATTTGATGCAGATAACATTGAACGTATGAAAGAACAAGTGGCAGTGTATCGTGAAGAAATAAGGAATTTTTAATATAGCTTCGGCTATAGTACATATTATGAACAAAGGATGAAAAGAAATGATTAAATTGACCAAAGCGGAAAAAAATGGCCTTCATGGAGAAATCACGGTTCCTGGTGACAAGTCAATATCACATCGGGCATTGATGTTCGGTGCGATAGCTGAAGGGAAAACAGTCATTGACAATTTCTTGATGTCGGACGATGTGATGCATACTATGGGTGTTTTTCGTGCACTTGGTGTGGAAATCAACCACACCGAATCACAAGTGACAGTTATTGGTAAAGGTCTTACAAATTTTAAGGCACCATCTGTTGGATTGGATATGGGCAACTCAGGAACTTCAACTCGCCTGCTCATGGGATTGCTAAGTAAGCAACCGTTTGATTTGCATATTTTTGGTGATGCGTCACTAAGTAAACGGCCATTGCGTCGTGTTACGGATCCGTTGTCAATGATGAATGCTCAATTTGAATTATCTAATGACGAATTTTTACCAGCTGTTATTAAGGCTAATACTGAGCTAAGTGGTATTACTTATCATATGCCGGTAGCATCAGCGCAAGTCAAAAGTGCTATTTTATTGGCTGGCATACAAGCTGAGGGTGAGACAACGATTATCGAAGATCTACCGTCAAGAGATCATACAGAGCGTATGCTACGTCAGTTTGGTGGGCAAATTAAAACAGATAATGGTGTAATTACTGTTAAAAAACAGCCAAAACTAAGTGGTCAGCATGTTTTAGTACCATCAGATATCTCAAGTGCTGCTTTTTTCATGGTGGCTGGTTTAATTACACCGAATTCGGAAATTACTATTAAAAAAGTTGGTGTCAATCCAACGCGTGACGGTGTGATCAAATTACTCGAACGAATGGGAGCAAAAATTTCTAAGCAGCCGATTACATCTGACGGAGAACCGTTGGCTGATATTACGGTCAAAGCACAAACTTTACACGGCATTGAAATTACGGCTGAAGATATTCCTGGTGCAGTTGATGAACTGCCTATTCTTGCTCTAGCTGCTACACAGGCTGTAGGAGACACAGTTATAAGTGGTGCAGAGGAATTACGTGTAAAGGAAACGGACAGAATTTCAACAGTTATTAGAGAGTTAACTAAATTGGGTGCTGATATTGATGAGAAACCAGATGGCATGGTCATTCATGGTGGGACGCCCCTACACGCATCAAATGGTTCAACGTTACTTGATTCACATGGGGATCATCGTATTGGTATGATGAACGTAATTGCTTCTCTCATTACTGAAGGCGATGTAGTATTAACCGGTGAAGAAGCTATGAGTGTTTCGTATCCTGGATTTATAGAAGATGTGTCCTCAATTAAGAGGGGATGGTTATGAAAAATATCGTTATTGTGGGTCTTGGTGAAATGGGGGCATCTTTAGCCAAAATTTTAAGCAAAGAGCCACAAAATCAAGTAATTGGTGTTGATATTAATGAAGAATCACTCAGCTATGCAAAAGATCATGATATTGTTTTTGATGTAAATTCTAAATTAGTAAATGTTGCATCTCATGCTGATGTTATTATTTTAGCGACACCAGTAACTTATATTGAAGAATTAATTCATTTATTATCTAAACTATCACTAAAAAAAGAGGTGATAGTTACAGATACAGGATCGACAAAACGAGATATTATGGATGTGGCGGAAACAGTTCTGACACCCAAAAATATTCAGTTTGTTGGTGGTCATGCTATGGCTGGTACACATCGAAGCGGAGTTGAATGGGCGAATGAAAAACTGTATCAAGATGTAACGTACTTTTTGATTCCAAGTTCAATTTCTAATGCTTACAAGTTACAGGTAATTCTTAAGCCTATTGCAGCTAAATTTATGCCTATTTCAGTCGAGGACCACGATGAGTTGATGGCTGTAGTCAGTGACATACCACATATTACGTCTTTTGCATTAATGAATACTGCCACTTATCAGCTAGGCGATTCAACGACATTTGGACAGTATGTGGCTGGTGGCTTCAAAGATATGACACGTATAGCAGAAAGTGATCCAAAGTTATGGACTGATGTATTGCTAAGTAATAAAGAAGCAATATTAACTAGTCAATCTTTAATGATCGAGCAATTAAAATTATTTTCTCAAGCAATTGAAGATAATGATGCATCAACTTTGATGGCTTTAATTTCGTCAGCACAAGAATCAAGAAAAAATTTATTGTTAAAGTGAGAAGATTATGATTAAAGAACCAGATACATTAATGCTTATTGGGTTTATGGGCGCTGGGAAAACAACAGTAGGTAAAGAGATTGCTCGGCAACATCATTCAAAGTTTGTAGATATTGATTCTGAAATCGAACGTGCTGCTGGTAAATCAATCGCAGAAATTTTTGAAGAGCGTGGCGAAGTTGGCTTCCGTGAGTTAGAAACCGAGGTTTTGAATGATGTGCAAACATTTGATGGTATTGTTGCCACGGGTGGTGGTGTAGTAGAACGACCAGAAAACTTAGAAATTCTGCGTCATTCTCCTGCAACAATTATCTATTTACATGGTAACTTAGAAAGTACGATTGGGCGCTTAATTCTTGAAGGGCAGCGTCCATTACTTCAAGAAAAATCAACAGCGGAATTCTTTGCATTGTGGCAGGAACGTGATCCAAAGTATGAAGAGGTTGCCAATTTTACCGTAGAAACAGTTGGTAAAACACCGGCGCGTATTGCAGCTGAAATCATTGCTTTATTTAGTGCCAATGAAGATGAACTAGCACTACTACAAATGCGCTCACAAATAGATGCATTTGATCGTCAAATTTTTAAAATTATTTCGGAGCGTTTGCAGATTGTTGAAGCGGTAGCTCGTTATAAAGAAAAATTTGATATACCGACGATTCAACAGGATCGTATGTTAAAGTTACGTAAAGAATTGAAGTCAGATTTTAGTGCTTCTGTAGATATAACAGATGAGATGATCGATGGTATCATGACCATTTTGATGCAGGCTGCCATTGACAAAGAAAATAGGCAATTAAATAGGTGATTTATGAAACTTCACACATTAGGACCAAATGGTACAGATTCTGAACAGGCAGCACGATATTATTTAACAGACGAAACCTTAGTTTTACACAATAGTTTTGAAGAAGTTTTATTACATTTAGGTGACTATAAAGGAGATAAAATAATTTTACCAGTTGCATTTAAGTCTAATCAGGAACCAGATTTGAATTGGGCCGACTTTAATTATTTAAATTGGGCACAACTAGCAATTGAAAAAACATTTTCGCTGCCTTTAATGACGATGAGTGTGATTGAAAATACTAAATTTGAGCGAAATATAGCAGTAGTCCATGCAGCAACAGAAGGCTTAATGAAAAGATATTTAACATCTGTGAATTTAGATAATGCTTGGGGACCTTCAGTGATTTTTTCACCAAGTAAAATTGTTGCACTAAAGGACTTTATAAAAGAGCAAAATCGGTTTACAATTGTTTCTGAAGATCAATTCAAAAAATTACCTGAAAGTAGAGACGAAAAATATCAAATTAGGCAACAGCTAAAGCCTCAAATGGTTTGGATCGTCTACAGAGTCCTATGACATTAAGAGAACTATTAAACATACCCAGCAGCACAGATAAGCCAATCATAGCAGTCCCCTTAACTTTAGGGCCCACAGATAAAATTAGTCCGTTCGCACAAAAACTACAACAACAAAATCCAGACATTGTCGAGTGGCGTGCAGATTACATAGCTGATGACTTTAGTCAAGCGGTTATGTGGCAACAAGTCAAGGCTGGGGCACAAAGTGAATTGGCACAAAAAAACGTTTCTGCTATGACAGAAGCGAAAATGTTATCAGAAATCGATAATGCCAAGCAAGAATTCATGACAAATTGGCCACAAATAAATGTTCAAATTATTAAAGAATTAACTGGTACGGTGTTTAATAGTATTGGTGGTTTTCCGGTACTGTTAACGTACCGTACGGTTGCACAGGGTGGTCATGGTGAAATGAGTCCCACTGAGTATGCCACTTTTATTATTACTGCATTACACTCGGGATTTCCGTTTGCAGCTGTTGATGTTGAATATACATTAGATGAGCCGCTACGACAAAGCATTATGGATGCGGCCCATAAAGCTAATGTTCCCGTATTATTGTCATACCATGATTTTGAATCTACTCCTAAAAATTTATCAGCTTTGATTACCGATATGGCTGATACTTCAGCGGATATTATCAAGCTGGCTGTCATGCCTGAATCTGAAAAAGATGTTGATTACCTATTGAAAATAACTGGGGATGTCAATATTTCGCAACCACTAATTACGATGAGTATGGGTGATATAGGTAAACGAAGCCGCATCGAGGGATATCAATATGGATCAGAAATGACATTTGCAGTACTTGATGGTACACAGCAAAGCGCTCCGGGCCAATTAACAATTAATGAATTATTGCAATCATGGCAATAAAGTGCTATACTAATTAAGACCAACTGGGTAGTATCTATCTACCTACCCGCTATCTCTCCGGAGGTAGCGTTTTTTATTTTCTTTAATTTATTAGGCAATTATTTTTTCTGTTTACGAAATAAATGTTGTAATATTCACAAATATATTTGAAAACTTGAATGTAAAGGCTTACAAGTTTATAATGTAGTTGTAATTAAAAAGGAGGAAATTCACATGGTTAAAGTTGCAGTGGTTACTGGTGGTGGACAAGGAATTGGCGAGGGTATTGTTAAGCAACTCGCTTCAGATGGATTCACTGTTGCAGTTGCTGATTTAAACAAAGATAATGCGGTGAAAGTTGCCAAAGAAGTTGGTAATGACTCAAAGGGTTACTATGTTGATATATCAAGTCATGAGGACATGTTCAAGTTAGTAGATGACGTTGTGAATGATTTCGGTCAACTAGATGTTTTTGTTAACAATGCAGGCATTGCACAGATTGCCGCCATTGTAGATGCTAAACCTGATGAAATTACTAAGATTTTTAATATCAATGTCAATGGAACAATATATGGTATTCAAGCTGCTGCTAAGCAATTTAAGAAACAAGGCAGGGGTGGAAAGATTATAAATGCTTGTTCTATTGCCGGTCACCAAGCTGTTGAGTTGTTAGGTATTTATTCGGCCACCAAGTTTGCGGTACGTGGTATTACACAAGCTGCAGCTAAAGAGTTAGCAAAGGATAAAATTACTGTAAATGCTTATTGTCCTGGTATCGTCTTGACACCGATGTGGGATCAAATTGATGCTGCAATGGCTAAAATTTACGACCGCCCATTAGGGGAGACAAAGCAAGAATACATTGATGGTATTGCATTGGGTCGTGGTGAAGAACCAGCTGATGTTGCCAACCTAGTGTCATTTTTGGCTGATGAAAAATCAAATTATATCACCGGTCAGTCTATTTTAGTTGATGGTGGAATTAATTACGTATAATTCGTTATTTTTATAAGTCTTTGGTTATTTTGAAAAACCGAAACCAAATTTTATTGGTTTCGGTTTTTGATATCATAATAAAAAGCTTGTAAAAGTATGTTACTGTTTATATATGAGAATCGGTCATATATTAAAACATGTCGACATAGCAGTCTTTGTGTCTTATAATAAATCTTTAGTATGGAGAAAATGATTATGTTAATGGGATTAAATCATGATCAATTTGTTTTAGTACAGCAAGGTACAAAAACAATTGAAATAAGACTCTATGATGAGAAGCGATCACGTTTAAAAATTGGGCATAAAATTTTATTTACTGATTTAGAGAATGATAATCAAATTACGGTTAGTGTAACACAATTATACAAATTCACTACGTTTTCAGATCTGTATGAGCGATTTCACGGTGCAATAGTTGGTAGTAATCCAACGGATGATATCCAAAAAATGGTTAATGACACTTATAAAATATATACTCCTGAACAAGAGAAGTATTATGGTGTTTTAGCTATTGAAATATTGTTATGTGATAAGTGGTAGTTACTGCTGTGAAAATAAAAAATCGGTTAAAAGTCAAAAAATGAAATGAATAATAGGCGAAGAGCGTAAACTTAAAAGCATAGAGATTGGTGCAGACGTTGAAACACGTTTGTAACAATCGAAGTGCTTTTTTTAAATCATATTGCTTTTGAATGTTAAGAAAATATTAAGATAAGAAAAATGCAAAAAAAAACCAACTTCACAAACATCTGCAGATGAATTTGAAATTGGCTCTTGTACATTGAAAACTTTATATTGATTGACACAGTCTTAATTCCCTACCGCGGATATTAAATAGTCATATTACAAAGTTTCTGTAACTTGTAGTATACGCTAATTTAGCAATGTGTTCAATCCGGAGATTGTAACCAGTAAGAGATAAACATCTAGAACATTTGAATTGGTCACAATTGCTGCTCCAATATCAAAAAACGACATGTCGAGAGATGTAAGGTGCTAGATTACATTTCGTAAAAGGGCAGAGCCTAAGAGTGTCGTGAAAATGCACCGCATCGGGATTGACTTTTTAGCATTTTCAAAATTAGCATAGTTGAGCGAAACTGTTTGATGACAGAATTAAAACACTAACGCATAAATTAGTTTCTACAAAGAAATATGAATTCTGAAAAATAAATGTACTATAATTAGTTTATAAAAAAAGAAATGGAATTTGAATATTTTGAAAACTGATTCGACAGATATTTTTAATTCAGAAGATGCATACCAAAACATTGTTAATAGCATGTCTGATGCAATGAAAAAAGGACGTTTAGTTTTTTTTGTGGGAGCGGGTATTTCTAGAATTCAGGGATATCCTAGTTGGGACGAATATATTGACAATCTTTTGGTGTATTGGCAGTCACATCTCAGAGATAGTAATACCAATCCAGAATCAATGTTAAATGTAGAAACAATCAGAGAACTGGCGAAGTCACATATTTCAAACAAGCGTAAGGTTGATATATTATATCAATTGCTTGAAAATGTATTTGATTCAGAAACGTTTGCAACAAAAAAAGTCGAATTTGAGCGTTATTATTTTAACGAACTAGTCCCAATCGTATCTCAAAATCCAGTGTTAACTCAGTTGACTAAGTTAGACGCAGTTTATTTAACAACGAATTACGATAATCAGATTGAAAAACATCTGGACGACATGAAAACTATAAGTGTACCCGTAAAAGACATAGCTGAGTTAACGGATAATATTACAGTAAACAGTGTTATTCATTTACATGGAACACCAAGCGGACAGGTTGAACATTTTATAAGTTCTTCGTCATCCTATAAAAAACATTATTACTCTAACAACCCTGATATTGAAAGGTTGCGTAGGCTGATTAAAGAAAAAGAATTATTGTTAATATTTATCGGTTCAAGCATGGAAGAAGACGAGGTACTATCACTTCTGTCTGATGGGACAACCAAAAATATTGCTTTTCTTACAGCTGAAAAGACTAATGTTCCTGGAAAGAAAGCAATTCGGCATTTGATTGAAGATTACCATTCACATACAAACAATACTCAGGTTTATTGGTACGGTAGTGAATTTTCAGAATTAGCAGGATTTATCGAAAAATTGGTTGACGATGTTAATAGGGTCACTTATCCTGAAGCCGAAAATCGTGAACTTGGTAATTGGCATTTGTTTAAAGACGTCAGTGCAGAAGATGATACAATTATTGAAATCATTGATCATTCAGAAAAAGACATTTTACAAGCATATTTACGGGACTTAAATTTAACTTCTGATTTGGCCAAGCAAAGGGCGCGACAATTATTAGCTAGCAGTATTTTCTCTGAAAAAGATCAGGAACTTCCGTTTCAAGTTTGGAGTATTTTATTAGCAAATATTAATATCATTAATTCCAAAGGAATAGACAAAATTATTGAATATGTTTTAGGAAATAATATGTCATATAGGTATGAAGATGTTCATGAGCTAATTGGCAAACTCACTCTAGAAGAAGAGACGAGAGATCGGTTCGAAATGATGATGGGGGATAAAGCTGATATTGAATATACTTCTTTTTCAAAAAATCCGAACATATTAGGATGGAAGTTAGTTTTCGAGATATCGGAAGATGTCGATGCTACTTTGTTTTTCAATAATAGTGATTTGAAATATAATTTGGTGCATGAAGCTGTAAAAAAGCTGGAAGACTGTTTTGAAGATAATCAATCTAATTTAAGTATGATAAAATTTGAATCCGCTGAAATGATAGTGAAACGACCTGTCTTTGGTGCATTGTATCAAGCACTATTAAAGAATTCAATAACCTTTGAGGATATTGATTGGACAGATGGTATTCCTGATAAATTAATTTCCAGTCCCATCTTTATTAAATTATTTATGTTATTGTATAAAGACAATTTATTACCGGAGAACGTAGTAACTAAAATAATTCAAATTAGTGACTTCTCCGAACCCATGTACGGGAAACTATTTAACGATTTCTATAAAGATAATGAAGAAGAAATAAAGAGACTACATCCGGAAATTAAAAAGATAGATTACGTAGACGGAATTTTTGACTTGTCGTCGGGCTTTGTAAGAGAAAATGCACTTGTTAATGAACAACAATTGTTAACCTTAGATGAAACAGTGATTGTGGATATTCTCATTACTGAAGACAATAATGACGACATTTTTTTTCAAAATGAATTCCTCCAAAAAGTTGATGAAACTATTGATTTTTTTAAAGAACTTTTACAACAACAAACCACGAAAGTTGCAGAAATAGTAAGCATGCTTCTGCAAAATAACGTGGCGCAACTCTACACTGCATACAAGAAGCTATATATATGGCATCTATTTGGTGATAAAGAAAATAATTTGACTTCCAGTGAAAGTATGATTCAACAGATTTTTGATCATTATGCAAACAAAAACATGGGTTTTTTTGATTTCCTTGACGCTGATTTTTTTGAAAACTTATTAAATTTAGATGATTATGTAGAACAAGCAAGCAATTTTTTGTTGAATATCGATGTCAAGAAATTCCCAGATGTTGTGCCTTCTCATGATGACTTTACATACGAAGAATTTTTTCAGTCACCAATTGGTAAGTTTCTAAATCTTTTTGCTTCAATCGAAAAAAAAATAAATACTTTAGATTCAGATATTATTGATAAAATTAATGATATTTCTTTTGCAAACGTTAAAAGTTTCATGTATGGACGTCACTATGAATACTTCCCTGATGAGCAATTAAAAAATATTTTTGCCTTTAAGGGATTTTCTTCACGATATAAAATGAACATAGATATGACAGTTGTTTTTAAAGAAGTTGTAATATCAATCCTGAATTCTAGTGTACATGATACTTGGATTGAACAAAATGTAGCTGTGATTGCTTTGGAGCAAATTGATCCTTTGATAGAAGTTTCTTTTGACTGGGATAAACTAAACGGTACAAATATATTTGAATTGATTTTCCATGCATCATATGATTTTAAATTTCAAAAACAGTGGTTAGAAATGTTTTTCAAAGAACAATCTGAAAAATATTTTAGAAAACTGATTTTACTATTTTACAGTCCAGTAGATGTTGTACAAAACAATTTGAAACAACTAATATCATCATCATCTTTACAGAAAATAATATCTGCCAGTGATACTAGTTTCAATTTGGGTTACATTCCCGCCAATTTTGATAGGATCAACGAAGATTTGCAAGAATTGTATATTGAGTTATTATCTCAAATTATAAAAAGCAAACGAATTTCACTTAAGAAACTAGATTTGGAGATAATCAACATAGTTTTGACCGAGAGTCAAAAAAGTGAACGAACCGGTATTTTTGAAGTTCTCCATGCGCAACTTGACGAGGGACTATATAGCCGACTGTTAACAAAATATCCAACAATATAAAACAAACAGGAACTTTTCTGTTAAAATGTGGCAATATTTCACTTTTAGATAAAGTTCATGAGAATTTAGTCCGTTAACAAACGAACTGGGTTAAGTACGTTCATCAAAACAAAGAATAGCAAATATGCACTTAATTTTTACTCAGTATTTTTTAAGTGCTTTTTATATTGGAAGTTGGTAGCCTATGGCTGAAATAAAAAATGAGATGCGTACTGAAAAAGAACCATCTCTGAATGAATGGAAACCGTTATCTACCGATATTGAACTCATGGCTTTCTTTATAGAAAACCCGGGACTTTCTGGGCTTATTACCGAAGAAAACTATAAAGCGCCTAGTGAGTATATGCGTACTGAATATCATCAGTTAGAAAGGACGTTTAAACGATATTATGAGTGAAAGAGAAAAAGCAGGGGATAAGAAAATATCCTTAGCTGTGCAAGGTAGTTGGTCAAACAAGCTAACACGAGTACAATATGAACAAAAGTTAGCCGAAGAAATCAATGCATTTATTGATAATGATAAAGATGTCAAGGTTAATATTGATGATATAAGTTAAGAAACGTTTTGATTAAGTGTGTTCAATAAGAATTTCAAACTCATTACAAATTACAGAATGTAACAGAAACTTTAATAAACCTTTACAGATAGAAAAATTACGTTGACATCTGCCCACTGAATAATTACTTTTGATAATATATATTATGTTAACTTTAATTGGTATTGAATTTGTCAACCCCTAAAGTAACAAATAAACTAAAAAAATTGAATTTAATTACGCTAATCCGTTGTCGCTGTTGTGATAGCGGATTTCTTTACAATCTCATTACAGAGACTGTTTTAGTGCCATTTGTCGTTTTGCCATTCTAAAGCTGACCAAAAATAATTTATTGTTGTTTTTGATCCTCAATTTAGACTTTCCGTTGACAATCTAGACTGCTTCAAAAGTTATTTAAGCACTTAATTCGTCTTTATCTGGTTATTATTATACGCAAAAATGCAGCCCAAAGCTATTGACTTTGAACTGTCTTAACAATTAGCGATTTTTTAGCATCTATTGATGATTAAGCTGCCATGATTCGCTTAGTAAAGACTTTTTCAGGTGTTTTGAACCTGAGTACATTTCTGGGACGCTCATTGATGTCCTGAATGGCGTTTTGAAGCTTACGTTGCGTGATTTTAGTAAAGTCATAGCCCGCAGGAAATACACGCCTTAATTCACGATTCATGCGTTCGTTTGTACCACGTTGACCTGGTGATTGTGGATCAGCGTAATATAACTTTTTACCGTACGTATTTTCAATGCTGTAAATAAATAAACTACTGGTGAATTCTGAGCCACGATCACATGTGATACTGTCACAGACATTCTCAAACCTTGACATAAAGGTATCTATGGCTGTTTTGACATCTTCTGAATTCCTACTTTTTGCTTTGACACCAACCATAAAGCGTGTTTTACGTTCCACAAAAGTGATCACAAAAGACTGGGAGTCTTGCGGACTCATCACCCCATCAATTTCCCAATGACCAAATGTTGAGCGATTATTGATGACTTCTGGACGGTTGTGTATTGAACGTGTTTCAATCATCATCCGTTTATGTTCTGGATTAACTGGTTTTGCCCTAAGATGCCTGCGCCTTTTGCCTTTAAGCGGTAAATCATTTATGGTTGCACTCAGGTTGCGGTTAAGTATCCAGTTATAGATTGTCCTTGTGCAGACACCAATTCGTGGCACACCATGTGCAAGTTGTTCTGGTGACCAATGTTTCTTTTTGAGATAATAATCAATCTTTTCACGTTTTTTAGGCGTAATTTTTGGCTGTGAATGGTGTCCTTTTGATTGATAATACTCAGCCCGTCTTGTCGCTTGCACAGGTTCGTATGTATGGCGCAATATTTTCTTTTTGCCACGCCAAGTCATGACACGGGCATTACGCTGCAATTCATGTGTAATGGTAGCTCGAGGACGGTTTAGTTTTCGAGCAATTTCCGCATTGGTTTTACCCGCGTCAATCATATTTTTGATCGTGATACGCTCACTAAAATCTAAACGTGCGTATTTGGATTGGGGATTTTTTTTAGTCATGTGGCAATTATTCCTTCTCTCAATAAGACTATAAAATTGACATTCGGTCAATAGTTAAAATGTTAAGAAAAACAAAAGTGAACAACTGCGCAAATATTGTTATAGCAAGGTTTTAAGATGTATATAATGTATATATGTTCGTGTATATAACACCACTATAATGGCTAACATAATGGTGTATATATACACATATATATACGTATATAGTGGCTAGTATATACGTGAATATGTTTGTGTTATATATACGTGTATATTAGCCATTAGACTGATATTGACATTGATAATAGACTAGATTTTAAATCAAAACATTGGTTTATTTTCTCATAATATTGAGTTAATTAATTTACCTAATAGCAGTCAATTTGCTATGTCCATCCACCTTGTCAAGTGCGATTGTTTATAATCGCACACAAAAAAGCCATCAGTGGATGGCTTTATTTGCGCAGTAAATCAGGTCTGATTGACTCACTGTTTAACTTAGGAAAAATGTTCTGAAAAGCCATGCAACAACAGTATTTATATGAAGTGAGATATGATAATTTCTTGCAAGTTAACTGTGAAAATTCTGAAAGCAAACTACTGATATTGCATGTCAAGACCTCTTCTGAACCTCTTTAATATACCACTTTGTGAAGAACAAAACAAGATATATTGTTCATTATTTTATCGCTTGATAAGGACAAAACAAAAAACAATGCCCTAAGGCACTGTTAACCATTGTTATTTGTGGAACCACTTCTTGATTGGTTTGCGGAATCCAAAGGCGGCTCCTGCTAATGCAATCGCTGCAATCGCACCATATAACCAACCCTTTGGCGCTTCACCATAGCTTGTGTTTGGTGTATTAGGTGTATCAGGTTTTGGCGCATCGGGCGTGATTGGATTCTTCACTGTTTCCGTATCGAAATCCTGACCAAAGTCGTTTTGAACCGCGGTGTTTGTTACCGTACCTGAGGCATCCTTTTTGACAACTGGATTAAAAGTGATTGTCAATTCATGACCAGCATGATTTTTCAAAAAGTCTTGAACGTTCTTTGCTTTCAAAGTCCATTTACCGTTCTTAATATCCCAATCCTGTTGGAGTTCCTCCATCACTGACTTTTGTGTTTTAGCATCAATGACAGTGAACTCTTTTTTAGTTTGATCGGTAATATCTAGCTTAGTCTCATCATAATCATCCATGAATGACAAGCCCTTAGCTAAAGTATCCTTATCCACGTCAATGGCTTCTAAACCTTTCAAGTCCCACGTCAACTTGTAATGCAAAGTTTGACCTGGCTTAACATTTTGACCGTTGTTGTCCTTACCACTATCATCTGTTTCTGATTTGTGTGGCTCTGGCGTTGTGTAAAGCTCACTAAGCTTATAAGTTGCTTTTTTAGGTGTCGGCTTTACAGGTGGAATTGGCGCTGTATTGAAAGGCATGGTCGTTGATGATGTCCACCAGGTAGCACCATTAGTATCGTAAGCCTGTGAATCAGTTCGAGCAGACATTGTAATCGTGCTTGTTCCCGCCTTTAGCTTATAAACCGCTGTACCGTACCACCGTTTATCAGATGTACCAGTGTCCCAAGTATGCTCGGGTAAGTAGTCATTACCATTTCCAAATGGCGTTTGAAAGACACTACCATCTTTGTTGAACCAGCTATTCATATCTGCATAGTCCCAACCATCTGACTGCGCTTTGATTGTGCCACCGTTGATTGAAATTAATGAGGCATCAGCCATTTTACTTTTCTCAACGTGTTTTGAATTACCTAAACCATTCCCACTGTTAGACTGATAACCAGCATTCAGTGAACCAACACTGATATAGGCGTTATCATCATCAAAGACGACTTTAGAGCCATCCTCATAGTAATACGTGCGGCTATCCACTACCTCACGAGTTGCCCCTTTACCTTTATCAACGATTCCTGAGTACCAAATTCCCATTGATGGATCTGAGGCAACCCAAAGACTGACATTGTCAGCCGTTGAATTACCGACATTTTTAACAGTTTGCACCATTTTAGTGATTTTACGTCCCTTATAACTAGCGTTTTTAAGGTTTTCGTGCGTAGTCGTGAAGCTCTTGCCGTTGTTTAAGAAGACATGATACCAATTGATTGAAACACCGTTGGCGTTTTTGTTCTTCTCAAAGTCTTTATCACCGTTACGATAAACCAAAGCAGGTGTCTGACCATTGTCTTTACCATCATTGTCAACGAAATTACCATCGGCTGAGTCAATTTTACCAGAAATTTTGGCATCATCTTCCGCTTGAAGAAGGAGTTGTTGTAGAACAGTTTCAGATGGATGACCATCCTTGTCTTTATTTTCCTCTTCTTGTTTGTCAAAAGCAGCCTTGTCTTTTTCGTATTGCGCCTCCTTTTTGTTGTAATCATCATCTTGGGCTTTTTGCGCTTTAGTAGCGGCCTCAAGGGTAGTTATTTGTGATTTGTACCCCTCTGTGATCTTACTTTTAGCTGAGGCTACTTCACTAGATTTAACTGTTTGTGTATCAGTCTTTTCCTGCGTTAACTCTACACCAGCAGCTTTGGCTTCCGCGATAGCTTTTTTCAAAGCGGCATCATCAATTTTTACCTTTGTCCCAGTCGTCGATACCTTAACTGGTGTCGCAGTATCAGTGGCGTGTGCAATGATAGGTGAAGCCATTGGAATCATAATGGTGGCAATGGCCGCGCTTTCAAAAATACGATGGCGTAATTTGTGCTTAATGTTATTTGTCATGATAAATATTCTCTCTTTCGGTTTGTGGGGGGTGGTGGTTTACCACCCCATGCTATTTAATAGGTTTTATTGCAGTTGTTGCTTTAAATTGTTGTCCAGTGAATTGATTGACTGTTTTCCAATCAGTTCACCCGTGAGCACGATTCGCTTTTTAGCGGTGAAATTTGTGTAATGACTCGCTTTGACTTGTTGCCAAAATTCTTGATCTTCCAAACAGGCAATCAGCTTAACCTTAGCCTTGCCTGTATTTTCAACAGCTATTTCTTGATTCATCACGCCCACAGCGATACCATAATCTAATTTGGTGGCTTTATAACGATAAACTGTTTGACCATCAGAGAGATAAATATCTTTCCCTAAAATGGTTTTCTCAGTCATGTTCTGTAAAGCACTAAACTTGGTTGGATGGTATGGCCACACGGCGTTATAATCACCCATATTGTGCGCAAATATTGGCACTAAGCCAGTGCCAAACTTTAGATTGGGCGCATTCATACCCGCACCAATGGCTAAGACGTGGTTACTTGTACCTTCATAGATTGGCTCACTAATGCTAAAACTAGGCACAGCCACATGACCACGTAGAATTTCAGCCTGATTGCTTTGCGCTAGCTTTAGCATATCTTCTTTGCTAGACAAGCCGCCAGTGCCTGAGTAATCAGGTTTAACACTTTTTTGTGCCGCAACTTGTTTGACTTGACTGGCTTTGACAATGGGTTGCTTTTTGGCTTTCGTAACTGCCTTGTGACTAGCTTTTTGGACACTTTGAGCGGTTTGCCACTGGGTATGATTACCATAAATTACGGCACCCGTGACGATTATGATGCCAATCAAAGCTAATAACAGTGTTTTTAGAATTGGATGGTGCCTTTTCAAACGATAGAAATTTGGACGTCTAGGTTGCGCTGTCGTTCGACGGCGCTTGACTTGTTCAATGTTGATTGCCATAGTTCACCGCCTAATTGTCAAATGGTACAACATAATCGTAGCCATCATGATGCACTGTAATGGTTTTGTCTTGTACCGAAACGACTTTAGCTGTGACTGTTTGACCATTGATTGTGGCATCAACGTCTTCACCGACATGGTAACGGTCAGCTAACGTAGAAGAACTGTTAGCTTGTGAGCTAGATGAGCTAGATGAGCTTGATTGACTACTTGAAGCACTAACCTTTGAAGAAGAATCAGCCTCAGATGATTCAGGTGCTAAGGTTACGGTTGCGTTGCCTGCGTTGTGACTACTCGCAGAGACTGCTTTTGATGATTGTGTGGCGCTATCTGTTTTGTGTTGGGCCATTGCATAACCACCAAAGCCCGCACCACCAATAGCCAGAACAGCCAAGACACCAATCGCCGCTGATTGCCAAGCACTTGTTTTCTTTTGTTCAACTTGAGGCTGCTTCATTTGCGCTGCTAACAAAGTCATCAATTGTTGGTTAGTTTCATCATGTGATGTTGTCTTGGGGGCATTTTGAAGCATTTGTAACTGTTGACGAAGTTGGGAAACCTCATCACTATTGACAGCATCTTTACCTTTTAATTGTTGCTCGAGGTTTAGATTAGTTTGCTTCAAAATTTGGACTTGTTGCTCAAGTTCACTGAGGTTACCAGCATGCGTTTTAGCACTTTCTAACTCAGTGGCACTGATCATTGCTTGTTCATGCTCTGATTGATATTGTGCCCGCTTGTTACTGATGTCTTCTTCCAGCTTTTGATGCATGTCTAGCAAAGATTGTGTGTTTTGAGCTAATAACTCATCACGCAAAGCTTTAAGACTGGTTAGCATCTCTGTTTGCGCTTGTGACGTCACTTCTGAGACTTGATCGTCCACTGTGGCTTGAAGATTGCTTTGCAAGTCCTTAGAACGTTCTATAAACCAGTTATCCAGCTCTTGATTAACAGATACCTTCAATGCCTCTAAGTCGCTTACAAAGTCACTCTTGAGCGTTTTGAGTGTATTATCATGACGCGCATTCTCATCTTCCACAGCCGTGCGATAACCTGCTTCACGAGCTTGGTGAGCTTGTGCATAGCGGGTTTCAAATTCATTAGCCCGTTCTTCTTTCATTTGGGCGTCAACTGTCTCAGATACATCAGTTTCACGCAATTGCGCCACTGCGGCTTTAGTCTTTGCTTGTTGTTGTGTCAACAAGTCAGCCATAGCCTTGCGAATTTTTTGCGTGTAAATATTGCTGGTGTCGTTCAGAAAGTCGTTTGCTTTGGCTTTGTCTGCGTTCAAACGGCTAACCACATAATCTGGGTGTTCCGCAGGTAAGTCAGGTTGGACATCACTCATTTCAAATGCATTTGGTGCCAGGTTGACACGATCAATTAACTTTTGTGTGGGATCACTTTCAGTCATGACAGCCTCTGCGTTGTCTTGAGTCGGAACAACAGCTTGAACAATTGGCTTCACTGTTCCAGCAGTGGAAGGTTGCTTTGGCTGTTCAACTAGCTTAGGAATATCAGGTACAGTCTTTACGACCTTTTCCTGTGATTGGTCACTAGTTTCATTTTCAACAGCTTGAACCACTGGTGGCTTGACTTCAATCGTTGTGCGTTGGAACTTATTAGGCTCAACTGTTATGACTTCACCAGTTTCACGCGCTTGTCTAAATTGTTCCTCAGAAGGTAAGTCTGGCAAATCATCTGATGACAGACTACCATCTGCAATGACCGCATCCATTAAAGGCTGTAAGGCTTCAACGATAATGTCATAGGTCATATCTTCATCTTGACGAATTTCTGTGTCGTTGAAAATATGATCAGCGGTGCTAACAACAATGTTTTCAAACCCTGCTGTTAGAGTTGCCCTTTCCCAACTTAATCCTGTTGGCTCAGCACGACCTTTTTCGTTAGTTATAAAGTAGACAACATTACCTAGACGGACGTCATGATCACCTGCACGCACCACATCATTGACTAAACCCGCAGCGAATTGTTGTAGTCCAGCCAGTGATACATTTGGCCAGCTTTCACTCACACCACTTTTTTCGGCCAAATCTTGAATTACCTCATCATTGAGATCAATCTCGGATTGTTCAACGCGGGCAAAAAATGGATCACCGATACTAGTTTGTTTTTTCTTTCCAAACATATCTTATTCCCCCGTTTAGAATGGCCAGTTGATGACGTTTCCGCCACCAGCAGTTGTGGCTGTTTGCCAAATCCATGTCAACAATAGGCCAGTTAAGGCACCACCACCAATACCGAACATGGCGTGCATAAGCTTACTGTTACTCTTTTGCGCCATCTGTTCATTACCAGTTGCACGCATGATGAAACCAATCAATAAGCAAATAGCGCCAACAACAATCAACACAATATAAAGAATTGTGATGACCTTTGAACCACTTGTTTTGGCAGCATCACCAATGTCCGCTGAGGCAACAGTCGGTAGCCACATTGGTAATGAAGCAACCAATCCCGCTAATGTTTGTTGTAAGCGTGAAATCGGACGACGCTCCCATAGAAACTTGTTATGTGCATTTGACTTTTTCATTCAAAAAGTCCTCCTTTTTCTTTGTTGTGTTATCAACACACGCACAGAATAACAAGAATCAAAAAATTGTCATAAAGGTAAATGGTTTTTCCTGAGGCAAACAAAAAGGTCCGTCCAAATGGACGAACTGTGAGAATAAAGTTTATTTTAATTTTTAGGGACTAGAAAATAAAAAACTCGATGTGTCGTTCCTACTTTGGCGAGCTGGAACACATCGAGCAAAAATAAACATTAGTTTATAATTTCAATATATCAAAATGGCTTAGAAATACAAATCAGATAATTTATATTTACTCATAACACACTGCTGTCACTTTGTAATTGATAAGTCCCAATCCGATCTAATTGTGTCACAAGATTTGTTTTAGGATTGTAGCTGACATTATAGACAAAACGTGTGGTGGCATCTGCCGAGTCCTTGAGGTGGCTTTTAACAAAGACAATCACCTTTCCCTTCACTTCTGTGGCGCTAGCTGAGGTGGGTAGGAAATCCATGTGATCATAGGTCATTACCACACCTGTCTGTGTAATCATTTTATCGGGATCAGCCTTGAAATCTAAACTATTTTTGACGACATCCTGAGTGACATAAGGTGTCATCTGTTTGGCTTTGGCATCAAATTCCTTTTGCGAGGCAATTGTCCAATCTAGGGTAAACAGTTTATCAAGCAAGTTTGAGGCAGCCGACACATTAGGTTGCTTTGAATCTAGTACCGTATCGACTTTTGATTTTTTGTTGATGAGTTTGCTTTGTTGTACCGCAAGTTCATTTGAGGCACTTTGATGCGTTTTAACTGCGACTTGAATAGCTAACCAAAAGCCCAGTCCAGCAACCACCACCAACACCGGAATAGCCCACAATAAGGCTATTTTTTTATTAACTTTTGACATGGTCATTTCCTTCCTGAGGTATCTTTTACAGCACCAGTTTGTAGTTCAGTGATTTTGCCATTTTCAATGTGCATCAATAGTGTTGTACTGGTTTCTTCTTTGCCTAATTTATATTTAACCGTTCCAAATCCTAGACCTGAACCATCGGCTGCTTTGGAATAGACAATATCATTACTTTCTAAATGAAAAGTTGGCACCCCTTCATCCACATCACCGCCAAACGTTGCCCCTAGAAAAGCTGACACCACTTTATCAGTCGCTACGCTGCTTTTAGCATCTGATTTATTTAACTTTGGTAGGATGGCAAACATTTCTTTGAGGAAAGTATTGCCAATTTTTTGAATGTTTTGGGTATCTCGAATATCAGCGGTTTGAACCTTATCAAGTTGTTTAGCCTGGCCAACGTACTGACTTGTCTTAGCTTTTGTTGCTTTGATTTCTTGATGCACGATATTAACACTCTTGACCGTGCGTTGATAGCTAAGTCCTTGCTGGACTAAAAACAGGCAAGCAAGCGTTAACACAAACGCGTAAACCCATTTTAAATTGAACTTTGTCATGGTTATTCTCCTGCAACCACTTTGGCAATGGTTTTGTTGTTGGTTGAACTGGTACTGTCAATCACTTGATTACCTTTTAAGGCAATCACTGTTGGCACTTGTGTCACACCATACTTGGCTAAGTAAGTTTGTGCATCAGATTTTTTAACATTGACGACAACATAATCAATGGAGTTTTGATGCGCCTTGATGCCCTTTTTAATCGTGCTACGCGCTTGCTTACAGTCAGGGCAACCAGGCTTATGAAAGATTATGACTGTCTTCTTCTGGCTTTTGCTGTCTAGTTGGTCAATTTTGTCTGCGAAGTTTTTGGTATCTGGATAACCATTCACCTCTGTGTTGTAGTAATAAGTTCCACCAATTGCAGTCAATATCGCAATGACGGCTAAAGAAAATACTGCTATGCCCCATTTTTTCAAATTACTCATGTTTAAATACTCCTATTTATCCTTTTTACCCGTACTAGAATCAAATGGCCCACTAGGAATAACAACGTTAGTGCCTGCCTTTGCAGGTAACTTGAGATAAAGACCAGGGGATTTTAGTCCTTTACTTTCGGGCGCCCAATTGTATTGATCTTTTGTCTGCACAGCGAAGTGAACGTGAATACCTGTTGCTTCACCAGTTTGCCCTTCGTGACTGATGTGTTGACCAGCAGAGACTTTATCACCTGTATTGACGACAATGGCTGACTGTGTAGGCGCATGACCATAATAAGTGAACACACCATCAGTGCCTTTAATGACAACCCAATTACCACCCACACTATCAAAACTTTTAGCTACAACCACACCATCATGGACAGCATAGACATTACTTTCACCACCAGTCATGGTGTGGTTGACAGTTTGAAAATCAACACCATAATGTTCTGCACCTGTTAGACCTGCATAGTTAGGATAGCCTCCTGTTATGTTGTACTTTCCTTTAACTGGTAAGCCATCTGTGTTGGTATCCAAACCTGTGTCACATGAAGCATCAGACATAGCGCTTGAATTGGCATCGTCTGAGGTATCGCTTGAACCAGAATCATTGTTGCCCCCATCAAAGACATCAATATCCCCTGGGTAATCAAGCTTGAACACCTTTTTGACTTCTTCGGCAGTTTTTGCGGTGTCGGCGACTTTTCGTTGTGGATCATTTTCTCCGACCCCTTCAAACTTTGTATCCCAAGCCACCATTGAACTATTAATGTTGTTAGCAGCCGCTAAACCAATCAGAGTTGCTTTATGGCTACTATGCAATTCATTGATTGCCAATTGAACTTGTGCTTGAACGGTATCGGCAGTATCACCAAACCGATCGCCGTTGATGCCACCAGCACCCCACTGCCAGATGCCTTTCACTGAGCCAGCAGGATTAACCGCTTTTGGATTGAAGCCACTTTCTCTTAGACCAATCGCAATCGCAGCAGCGATGTTGTCCCCTGACATTTTAATTTCTTTATGAAAGCGATCAATCGCATGTTGAATATATTTATGTGTCCCAGAATTGGGATCCTTCCAATCACCGCCAAAGGCCGAGCCACCATCATCAATAGTGGTGTCGTCATTCCAACAATTGGCGTTTTGGGTAGAAAATACCATCATACACATTAAGGCAATGACCGAGAGTGACAAAATGGCTGTGGTAATGATGCCGATGATGACATACAAGCGGCGCTTTTTATCTTGCATCCAACGTTCTAACATGAGCTAACCTCCGATTAAAAGGCTGAGGCCTTTGAGAATAAAAACAAAAACAAAACCACCAATGATATACCAAATAATTTTATTGTCCACTGGCTGAGGTTTTTGGCCGTTATCATAGTTTTCAACGATTTGTTGCGCCTCCTGCTTCATCTTTTCGCGATTATCACGCGCCTTTTTGAATGGATGTGGTAATTTCATCTTAGAGTCCTCCACCAAATAAATTAATTTCTGAGTCATTGAGATCAACGTGCATGAACGTAGCTTGCTTACCCACCAAATTCATTAAGAAGTCACCTTGATCTAATCCTTGTAGGGCTTGCAATTGACCATCAGTGATATTAGTTTCACTCACCACACTACGTAAACGGGTGGTATCTGTTTTTGAAAGCCGACCAATGGTTTGCTTTGGGAATCGGCCAAAGAATGAAGATGCGGCACGGCTAGCCTCAGTATCTGAGGCATTGCCCGTTGGGACAACGTTTTTGAGTCCTGGGAAGATAGCAAACATACCGAAGAAATCTTTACCATGTTGTGCCATCATATTGTCACCGAAGGTAATGCCTAATGAGTGTTTAGCGTTGAAAATATCATCCGCCTCATCCTGTATCCACCAGAAGTATTTTGGTGGATTACCATTGTTGTTGGCTTGAGTGGAGACCTCACCACGTTTAATGCGTTCACGTTGTTGTGTGCCATTAATCGTGATGTAGCTTTCCATCAAAGACAAAATAGTAAAGTATTGCGCGTTGTATAGATCATCCTCTAATCTTGAAAGACCACTAGTATCAAAGCGAATCAAACGCTCACCAGACAAATCAGGCATGGTAGTCACACCATTCACCATGTCACCGTGGTTTTGAATTAGGCTGCTAATCGTTGATAAGATATTATCCAAACGTTCTACGGCAGGTTGTGTCATGTTGCGCGTCAGCATGTTTCTGGTTTCTAGGAAAGTTTGAAAATCTTCGAGAATTGGATAGTCTTCATTTCGTAGCCCAATCACGCGTAGATCTTGTGGGTTATCTTTTGGACTCAATGACCACATACGCCGTTCAACATAGAAGTCGGTGATCAAGTTCCCTAACATTTCCAATTCTTTCTTGTCGGCTTGTGGATTAAGTGTCGCGTAATAAGTAATCACCTTTGTTCGGTGTTGGTTGAAGCTAGCAATGACATCAACATTGCCATTAGCGTCTAAGACAGTGCCAAATACTTGCATCAAATTAATGATGTTTTGACTGCCATCAAGTGTCAAAGTGACACCGTAATAATAATTGACGAGATCACGCCATTCATTAGACTTATCAAATACCCAAACTGTATCACCCCGAGAAACTAATGGCCCCAAGTTCTTTTTGGCAAACGAGCTTTTACCTGAGCGCTCACCACCCACAACTAGGTTATAAGCGGTTAATTGCGTACGATGGTCATTGTAGCTGGGATCATACATAACCTCACCACGTTGCATTGTTAAGCCCATGTATGAACCGCGAGGATGAGCAATGAAGGTTTGGTTAAAGGCATAAGAACCAGCCAAAGCATAGGCTTTCATTGGGAAACCTTTGTCTTTAATGGTTTGATTTTCTATGCTCATGGCGGGCATAAAGAACTGTTGAAAGTGCGTTAACTGCTCAGAAGGATAAACTTTCATGCGATAGTTAGAAAGCTGTTGTTGAATTTCTTTAACACGACGACGTAATTCTTCTGGCGAGACATCACTCACTAATAGACGGACATAAACACGTTTGTAAATTTCACGACCATTGCGCGCATCATTCAAATCTTGGAGTGTAATATCAGCATCTTGTTCGGCTTCCAACGCGTCACCTTGTGAGGTCACCTCACTGCGGGCCTTACTACGCAACGTGTTAGTGGCTGTTTCCAGTGCTTTTTGCACCTCAAACTTGTTTTCAGTCCCAATTTTGATGTCTACAATTGTATTTTTATGATTGATTAACTCTTTAAACCAACCTTGTAATTGTTCATTTTTGGGATAGTCATAGACGTTGATAATGGCACTGCTTGCCATACCATCATCAAAGTAAGTAGTATGAAATTCAATGCCACCAGGGTTTTGAACTTCCTCAATGAGTTCTAAATTATAGCCGCGTGCTTTCAATGCGGAACGTTTCGCGGTATTTAAACTTGTGCGCATGCTTATTTCTCCTCCAGTTCTAAGGTTTCCCCAGGATTATTGATTTGGTACATGACCATCTTTTTGCGACTAATTGAGACTGGCTCAGGTGTAAACGCCATGCCTGCGTGTGCCATAAAGTCACGACGGTTTTTATCTAAGGCGGCTAGTGTTTTGCCATAGATCACAGTGGTGTATTCTTGATGCTTAATATCACCGACCACATTCTTTTCAATGTTAATTTCTTGCAAAATAGTTTGGCGCATCATCAGCAATTGTTGGTAGTGTCGATCATCTAGATCACCACTATTTAATTGGTTTTCCACTCTGACTAACTCTTGTCCCCATGAAGCTTGCTGGATACGTGTGTCAGCGGGTAGTTGACTCACAAAAATATCAAAGTCTTCCACGTAAACTGATAGCAACTGATGAAAGTCAGCGATAATGGCGTTAGAACTCTTATCACCCTCTGCATTTAGGAAATCCAAATCTTTTCCAGGTAGATTCAGCATGTCAGCGTACGTATCATCTGCCAATAAAATTGGATGCCCCTTTTTATTCAAAATATCTTTATAAGGTAAAGCAAAGTAGATTGGAATTGGTTTGCGGTTGTCTAATGCTTGTTTGACAACGGTTAAACCCCGCCCCTTTTGAGTTTGTTTAGCTTTTATTCCCATTAGTTTTCCTCTCGTTTCTTGTTTTCAGTAATCGCAGTTAGATCACCTGTGGCGTGCTTGCTAGATTTTAAGATGCCACGTAGAATTTCTTGATACATGAGACCCATTGGATTGCTTGGACTAGGTAAAATCAAAAAGCCAGCTAGCAGCGCATTACTGATAATCAGGATTAGTCCATACCTGCCAATGTTGTAAGGATAGAAAGACTTAATCATCAAATAAGTAATACCAAAGACAATGACTAAGACAAAGATTCGTTCCATTGTGAAAAATAGCCACCGAGACACTTTCTTCCAAATGTTGCGCCCAGGGGTAAAGTGTTCATACATATAATTTCTCCTTTAACACGTTATTTTTGCCTGGATTGAAGTTCAATCTGTGGTCAGTGTACAAGGTATCCAAAGAATGTCATAAAGGTAAATGGTTTTTCCTGAGGCGAAGAAAAAGCCCCCTGGATGAACAGGAGGCAATGATTTGAATGTTATCCTTTTGTGTATCCAATCTATATACTCAATTGATATATGTGTATATGTTCCTCTTATAACACAAACATACTTATACCTATATTTAAAGTCTAATGTATTGATATATATCTTATACGTATGATATAATGTATATGTAAACGAGTTTTACATGCCTGGATTGATGGTTTCATCGTTATTTCGTTTTGACAGATAAAATAACTAAGGAGCTTCATCATGAGTAAAACAATTACATTTTCAGCATCTAAAGGTGGCGTTGGTAAAACAACGATGACATTCAACTTCGCTAGTTTTTTGATTCGACAAGGCTACAAGGTCTTGTTAATTGATTCAGATTATCAAGGTAACTTGTCCTCTACCTATGAAAGCTATACTAATAAAAATACGCTATATGACGTCTTTACAGGCGGTTTAGCACAAATTAGACAAATTACCCCACAATTAGGTTTATTGCCTGCTAGTCCTCATTTAGACGAATTAGAAGGTACATTACAATCAAAGAACAATAAAAACTTTTTGATGATGATGTGGCTTCAAGATCACCTTGAAGAAATCAAAGATTATGACTATATTCTAATTGACACCCATCCAGAGTTTGGGACCCTCACTAAGAATATGATTGCCGTTTCTGATTATGTTGTGGTGCCACTAGAACCCTCAGAGTATGGTTTTATTCAATCAAAACAACAATTTGACCTACGGATGAAAGAGTTCCGTGATGATGCAGTAGATATTAGAACACGCGAATCACTGATTGAAGCAAAAGTTTTGTACCTTGCTAATCGTGTGAAGCACAATACCCGTTCAAGTCATGAGTTTGGCCAGATTATTGATCAAATTGACAACCTTGTGGCTGTCTTAAATGAGCGTGAAGTGTTTAATAGTTCAACCATGCTTAAAACCCCAGTGTTTGATTTAGACCAGGCCGAGCGCAACCCTAAAACCTTGCAGCAAATTAATGAGGCTTATCAAAAGCTATTAGAAAGTGTGAAATAATGGATTACGATAAAAAAGACCCACGTATGTTTGATGAAGCCAGCGCTCAAAAACAAATGGCAGATGCCTTTAGTCGAGACGAACCACAATCAGAAGTATCGTTAGGTGATGGATTCAAGCTCCCTTCCTCCAATCATAGTAGTCGTAAAGTACAAACGACTTACACCATTCGCCCTGAGATAAAACAAGGCATTGAGAAGTTAGCCACCAAACAAGGACTCCGCTCATCAAGTGCCTTTGTAGATTTAGTGCTTGAGCAAGTATTAAACCAATCAAAATAATTTAGGACAAACTAAAAGCCATGATTACTTAAATCATGGCTTTTTAGCTATTTCTTTATATCGTCAGGATTAACACCTGGATATTGTTTATTGAACTCTTTCACAGTATTAAAGTAATTTGATGGGATACCTTTATCTTGTATTTCTTTAGCCCAATTATCCAAAGGATACATCATTTGAGTATCACTATTTTCAATGGTTGTAGATGTACCAAAACTTTCTTTTACACCATCCTTATGGCGATCACTCAAAGTCATTGACATATAGGAATTAGCCCATTTTTGAAAATCTCCTTTTGTCCATGTTGTAAAATACTCTTTGCCGTTTACTTCTAGGACGTGACCACTCGTTTGAGCAGCCTTTTTAGCGTAAGCTTTTTCATTGTTCTTATCTTGAACGGAGGTTGAGGCAGATGATGCCTTGGCACTTGACACGTAACTCGATGATTGTGCCTCAGGACTGTTTTGTTTTTGCTGGTGCAACATGGCCAACAAAATAGCAATGACAATGATCCCAATAACCACAATGGTGATCCAGATTTTATTTTGCTTTATTTTCTCCATCGGTATACTCCCTAAAATCAACTACTGTTAATTTTACCGTATTAGCCTACAAATTAAAAGTTTCACTTGTCATCTTTACTTGATACCTTTTGTTGATTCTGTATTTTCGCTTTTTGTTTTGCAATAACACTCTCAGCCCAAGCACGATCCTTTTCCTTTTGTTGCGCTGGTGTCAGTGGTTGCGTTGCCTTTTTTTGACCAGGCAATGTACCGCTCAAACGTGGTGTGTTTGGACGTGACATAGTTGCTGGGGTTGCACCGATACCCTTAGGTTGAACAACTGTCCCACCACTAACAATTGGCTTAGTGGTAGTGTTAGCGCTAGTTTTGTTTGAATGAGTTCCAGTAGGTAAGCCACGGTGTGCATCTGACATAGCGTGACTCATGTTAGATTGAGACTGGCCACCTGTATCCTTTGGATGAGCATTAGGTGAATCTGTGGCTGCCTTTGAAAGTGCTTCATGCACATTACGTGGTTGAGAAGAAGATGGTGTATTACCATTGTTTGATTTTGGTGTCACAGGTGAATGACGTTTGTTAAAGGCTTCAACGGCTTGTTGTCCTCCTGCAAAGTTGTCGGCGACACCACCAGCATAATCTTTGACATTGCCAACGGCTTTATTCACGCCACCTTTAACTTTATCACCAGCCGCACGACCAGTGTTTTTCAATAAACTACCTGGATGTTTCATTGCTCCGACTGTACGTCCTGCTACCTCAGCCGCCTTTGCCGCCTTCCCTGTGGCTTGAGCAGTGGGATCAACACCAGTATCATTTAAGCTATGATCAGTCAGTGCTTTATTATTATCTAAGCCTTGATTGCCACCCGAGTTGGCAATCTTCTTACCTAGTTCACGATTCTTCTTTTTTTGTTCTGGGGAAATCGCATTGAGACCCTTGCCAATGTTTTTCTTGGCCACACGAGTAGCCCCACCCAACATGTGAGCAGCTTGGTTAGCCATCATCATCGAAGCAACAGGATTATGACCTGAGCGAACACCAGTCCATTGTTCAATCATTTCAAAGCCACCTGCGACCCCTTTACCACCAGCTAACAGAGCGGCAATCGACAAAATTGTAAATGGCCACATATCTAGACCTAACCCATTAATGGTGTTAAAGGCAAATTCTACCCAGGCAAAGAAGAAAATTAGTGAGATTGGCATCATGACGATACCTGTGATTTGTCCCTCAATCATGCCTACCACTTGTTGGACACGTTTACCTTGTGTGCCATCTCTTAAGCCAAAGTACACAATTGAGCCTGCCATGAATGCCATTTTATAGACTGAGGACAAAAGTCGAACAATGGCCCCAGCAACGACAATGATGAAAACAATTTCGCCGGCAATAATGCCTAACCAGTTTGTTTTCATCACAGGATAATCATCCGCAAATGTTTTACCCAGGACAAGCGAATCACCAGTAATATCGACCATATTGCCATTTCCACCAATTTTCTTGGTGAACACAGACTTTTGTGCATCACTTAGACCATCGGTGTAACCAGCATCACTCATGACTGAGTGGAAATCTGGGCCTTCAATTTGATCATTAGTTAAAACATGTTGGTTCTTATATTTTGATAAGTCAAAATTATTTTTTGCTAATTCCTTTAGATTTGTAGAATTACCCTGCCATAATTGTGTAACAATGTTCTTGTCTTTTGTGCCGGATGTATCACTGACCGTGGCTGTTCCAATGCCGCTCATCAAACCAATCATCCAGGGTAGAGCGGTAATAACGGCGACTGTAATTGTAATACCTTTAGGCCATTCTCTCCCTTTGCGCCCAGATGTGGCGGTGTATTGAATCCATTGTACCATCATCATGATGCCAAATATGACAAAGCCCAGGTACAGGAAGTCTTTGAGAATATTACCTAAATTCCAATTTTGATAAACATCACTATTAGGCTGGAAAAAGATATTCATAAAGTCCAATAACTTGAATGATGATTGATAGGCTGTGAAGACCGCGTTAGCAATGTAATAGAAAATCAATGCAATGCTGTGCATGAATAACATGATCAACGTTAAGAATATATGTGGCAATGGTGATAGGTATTGCGACCATTGGTTGTAAAAATCGGCTGTTGGGCCATTATTAGGTAATGTTGGGAACGTATCTGCTAACGTATTGATTCCCGAAAATAGATTTATCATTCGACATCTCCTTGAATTGTCGCAGCGTTGAGCTGCTTATAAATTTCCCACATGTATGCGGGTTCGTTGTTTAGTAATCTTAGAACTTTACCGTTGTTGTTGTTGCCAGAAAGTGTCAAATATTTGCCACGATTTAAGTAAGCAACGGCACTGTTTTGTTCTTCTGTTTTATTTGAGCGCGGTATCCTCATTTTGATGGATTTCTCCACAATTTGACGTAGCACAACATTATCTAGTTGTTCTTCGGTCATAAACGGCTCATCAGGGTTAAAGTCATGTTTCCACTGCAAGTAGCGTTCCTCATCAGAGAGTTCTTGTTGTGTTTGCACTGTGGTTGTTTCGATACCTTGATGCGCTTTGGCCAAAATGGTGTTGATTTCATCATCAGCTAACGTATTGAGTTGACGATTATCAATTTGTTTGCCACCTGCGCCCTCTTCCTCAATTTCTAGTTGAACTTGTTGATCTAGCTCATCAAAGTAAGGCACAAAGTCATGATAGAGGTCATCATATTTCAAATCGTTATGCTGCGCTTTGATATTCAAATCAGCCGTATAGTAATCAAGTGAGTATTGCTTACCTAGTAACTCATAAGCAAACGGCATTCGGTAAGCACCCGTAGAGAAAATTGGCAAAGGTCTAACTGATCTTCCCTTCTTATCCGCACGTTTGATCGTACGGATGGTAATCATCTCACGCGGACTCAATTCGCTAATTTCTTTGGCATCCAACAGCCGAACCTTGCTAACTTGTGCATGACGGTTACCACGATCTTGACGATCTAACCCAATCTGTGAATTGACTGATTCTGTTTGCACTTCCACCTCACCTAATTGCTTAGATAGTGCTTCATTTGTTTGCTCATCATTTGTTAAGATGTGGAACCAGTTACCTGTGTTACCATTAATGTCATTGGTTTCCATTTCAGAATAATGCAACCGTGGCTGTGTCAAGGTTTGAATATATAAATCAACCAAATGCCCGTAGGTCAAGCCACGCGTTAGAATATTGGCGAAACCTGGAATACGTGGGAACATAGAAAACTCATTGAGCTTATAAAGTATCCAACTGTCCATTTTCCTGCGGGTAATCGTTGATGCAATATCCGTGTTGACTGAGAAGACTTGTGAGATAAACAAGCTGGCCAAAGCAGAAAAATCGTCGTTAGATTGTGGTGTGATGATGAAGACTGCCATTGGATTTTCTGAGTAACGCAAGGTGACCCCTGGTGTCTCAGTTGTGCCTTGCGGTTTAATCTGATCGACCAGGCATTGGATGACAGGCTGCTTAGAGAACAAGTCACGCTTAATCTTGCCATTGAGCAATTTTCGTTGTACAATCTTACCAGTCAACGTAAACTTTTGTTTACGCATCGCAATTGAATTGCCGTCATTATCGAGTGACAACTCAATTTGCCATGAGACGGGTAAATGGTTATGAATCGGATAAGTTAGCGTGCCTGATTGGGACACAGTTAGCTTGTCCTTTTCTATTGCATGCTTTTTACCTGATTCATAAACATGAATGCTCACATGAACGCCTTTATAGCGGTCAGAGAACTTAATCTTTAGCATTCTTGGAAACCCTAAGTCGGTCAAATTGATAGTGTTAAAGGTTGTCAGACGTGTAATTGACTCTGAGGCAAACAAATTTAAACGATTCATCACTGAGAAAGAAATTGACGATTTGGTATCGCCTGTTGCGGATAGATACTCAGCCGCGTTTAGAATAATCATATTGCGTGCTGGTGTTCGCGGCAGTTTACCAATATTAGTAATGTACTTAGTTAAGCCATCACCTTCCTTATCCGTAAACTTGTTCATATCATTGATGAATTGCAGGACGTTTGAGATGGTCACCATTGATTTGTCCTGGTGACGGACTGCAATATCTAGCACCGTGAGCATCACTGCTTGGATGGTGCTTTCAGCGGCACTATCCCAAATATCTTTGTGGCTACTTTCTTCACCACTTGAGCCACCAATAACCTGTACGACCTTACGTAATTCCGTATTGGCACTGTCCCAATCACCATCAAAGGCATAATCAATCGCTATTTCAAGTGGATTCCAGGACTCAGACTCACTTGGCTCCATGATGTTGAGTAGTTTGACGTCATAGCCCGCTGTGCGTAACGACTTGTAACTCATTTTGGCATCTTCGTTTTTGGCATCAGTGTCAATAATGTTCCATTTGATTTCAGCGCGACGGATAATGTCAATCAACGTATAACCACGCATTTGGTCTTTTGAAGAACGTGTCATCCCAGTGGTCTTTGAATGAGTGTTACTGGTATCCACCCAGTAAAACCCATCAAACCCACCTTGAACGTTAAGCTGCTTTTCAAATAGCTTTGGCAAACGTTCCAGTAAAACGGGACGTATTTTTTTGTACACCCCGCTAAATTCTAGTGAATTCATACCTAGTGGCCGCTTAAACCATTGCCACGCCCACAGGAACGGATGAATCATAAAGAATTCGAAGGTGTATCCTTGTGTGTGCAACACTGGTTGTCCTGGGCGACCCTTAAAATTCTTATTGCGATCAGGAATCAATTTATAAACCTTATCCACCTCACGTACTTCCGCAAAACGGTTAGTATTACGCGTTTGGTCTCTAAACAATTGATACCAGTCATAGATGCGCTGGAAGACATATTTTTTGAGTAGGAGTAACAAGCAAAGGATTAGTACCACGCTTGTCACTAAAGTTAATCGCGACAGAATAGTGAAGATATTGAGTGGATTGAGCACAGTGGCTGTCATGTTCATGACATCGTTGAATTCAGGCCATTGAGCAACACCACTTTGCATATAGAACTTGAAGGCTTGAATATATGGGCCAACTACCCTTATCAACAAGTCAACAATAATCGTGACGTAAAGCGATATGAATATCACTCCAATAGTTGCTATAATGCCATACAACCACAAGAACCAGGGACGACCACGCCAACGAATGTAACTCTCGCGCATAAATTGTCTTTCAGCGCGGTAATCTTTTTTAAATAGCTTCATTGTCTGTTGCCTCCTTAACTGTGGAAACCACAACTTGCCATTCACCATAAGGGCTTGTTAAGGATGGTGGATTACCAATGGCTCTAAAGATGAAAGTATCAAAGTCCTGCCCTAATCCTTGTCGCTTTTGAATAATTGCGGCAGACACTGGATCACTCACATACGTAGCAATCGTGTCATCAATTGGTCTGACACCACGCGATGGTTTATAACCAACGTCTGCGATGTAGTTGGCAATTGGTGAGCTGACCTCCTGTGTGTCATTCAGATATTCAAAGCCCAGGTCAAACGATGGGATATAGCGCGCCACCTCTTGTGTGTCAAAAACAATATTGAAGCCGCTCTCTTGTGCTTTTTGATTGAGACGTGACAACTTCAATTCAACAATTCGCACCATATCCGCCATCTTTAAGACATCAAAGACAATAATGGCACCAATTCTAGCGATAAACTCAGGACGGTAACCATCGCTTTGCAAGGCAATTTCGAGTTGTTCTTCAAAGTTGGCTTGACGCTTTTTGTCTTCTTTAACAGAATCTGATTTGGCATCACGATTCATCACTGCTGTGGCCCCTGAGTTAGTTGTCATGACAATGATTAAGTCTTTAAAATTAATGACAAGACCATATTCATCACTCAAACGACCATCATCTAAGACCTGCAAAAGTAAGTCCATCACTTCTGGATCAGCCTTTTCAATTTCATCCAACAACAATACGGCATAAGGTGTGTGCCTGACTCTAGTTGTGAGTTGATCTTTAAACCGTTCTAGGCTAGTCCCTGCAAACTTAAACTCAGACATATCAAAGCGAATAAAGTTTTGAGCGTTACCAAATAGATTTAGCGCTAGTTGTTTAGCAGTCTCAGTCTTACCAACACCAGTTGGCCCCATAAAGAGAAATGACTCAGGTTTTGAGGTGTCAGCCAGTCCTGCCTCACGGTTAGTCAGCTTCATCGCAACTTTTTCCAAAGCTGTGTCTTGACCAATCACCTGGCTTTTTAGTCTTGGTAACAAGTTCAATAATCGTTCATCAGTCGTCTGATTAATGACATATTCAGGGACATGATAGTCATCATGGATAATCGTAGCTACGTCTTGATTTGACAGTGTTGGTCGATTATCTAGGCGTGCGACACTTAACGCACCATCTAGCAACATAATTGCCTTTTCAGGAAAGTAACGGTCAGTGATATAGCGTTGTGATAGTGCCATAATTCTGTCTTGTACCATTTCTGGCACTTCAATACCGTTATTTAGTTGTAAGGCAACTTTAGATAAAACATGTTTCGTTTGTTCAAAGCTTAGTTCTGGCACTTCAATCAAATCAAATCGCCGCATCAGTGCGCCATCACGCGCCACATATTCGTGAAATTCTTTCGTAGTCGTTGCCCCAATAATTTGGAGATCATCACGACTCAGGGCTGGCTTAATAATATTACCCGCATCCAATGAACTGCCTGACGTTTCAGCACCAGTCCCAACAATTTGATGAATTTCATCAATAAAGGCAATCACATTGTCTTTATTGGCAATCAATTCATCAATGATGGCTTGAAATTTATGCGCAAATGACTCACCATCACTGCTTTTCATCAAGTTGGCCAAACTTATTTGAATCAGATGTTTTCCCTGTAAACTAGCCACCTTTGTATCAATTAATTGTCTGGCTAGGTCTTCTACAATGGCTGTTTTACCAACACCTGGTAACCCAACTAATAAAGGCGCATTTTGAATTTGTTTCATCAGTGAGACCATGATACGACGCGTAATACTTTCCCGTTCATAAGCATGATATTTGTCTGGTTCAAGCATGACTTTAGCACTGATGTCTGTTGTATAGCGGTCAAGGTAAGGTGTGGGATTATTTTGTTTTAATTCAATCATTCATTTCCTCCCTGGTCAGTAACGGGATCACCATAATTCGTCTTGCTTTCTGGAACTTGCTTTGCAGCATCATGTTCTCTGGCTAATTCTTCTAATTCGCTTGTACTCGCCTCAATGTGATCAACTGCTTTTTGACGATCAGCGAGTAAACTTGTGTAGACATCTGTGCTTTTGGCATCATCTAATTGATGATTCAATTGGCCAAGTTCTGGCACTTCATCAGCGGCAATAAAATCACCTTCGGGATCATAGATTGACATCACTTGTAATTTCTTGCCAACTTGTTGTAATACCGCCACCATTTCAATACCTAGAATTGGATCGCCTGCTGGGAATAATTCATGGTAGCGCCTGGTTTCAATTGTCAAAGCAATTGCACCTGGTTGCCCCTTTTCCTGGAAGGATAAAATATTAACTTCAGCAGACTTTGTAATGCTTGTGATAAAACCTGTAACTTCTTGAATGTTTTCTTGTGACATGTGTTTGCTCCTTTTACATGTGTCGTGTACTTGTTTGATTAATGGCCTGATAGTTTTGTTCGACAACCGCTAACTTATCAGGCTTAAGCAATTTTGTTGTTTTTGGTTGGCGTACTTCACCGTTGCTCAAGTTATCCGAGAGATACTGCGTCACATCGGTACTTGCTTTGAGTGCCTGACTAATGATTTTGCCAGTGTTTTGACCCTCTAGCGCTTTTAAATTCTTTGACCAACCCGCAATATAATCAACACTTTTCTCACCTGGCTCAATGCCTAAGTTTTTAGTAATCACATAGCTTGATAACTCTGCTTGTGTCTCTTTAATCGCTGTGGGCCAATTGTTTTGGCTTTGCAGTGAATGAAGCTGTGCATGCGCTATTTCGTGTGCTAAGGTGTGAATTTTATCAGTTGGGGTTAGATCACTGCGCAACAGGATATATTTTTCATCCTTATTGGTTTTTGATTGAACAAAGGCGCCTTTTGCTTGTCCTTGCCAGGTCATTGGCCGCTTGGCAATTTGTTCGTCTACACCTTGGTCAATGACGGGCACTTTAAGCTTGTCGGCGAACTTCAATAATGTTTTATAGGCCGCATCCAAATGTTTTGGACTTTTATCAGTGGCTAAGTCAATTGGACGATTGGGTAACATGCTTGGCAATTGCGCAGCAGTGGCGTTTGTTTGGCGAACATCAAACACGGTTTCGACTGGATAATGTTTCACACTGCGGACTTCCAATTGGTTGTTATTGGCTAATTGCTTTTGTTCAGGTGTCGCATCAGACCAACGTATTTTTTCGCCATTTTCAGCAATGATTGTTTTTAAGTTGGTTGGGGCACCAAATATCTTGATACCCTTCTCACCTTTATTGACTTGGATACCATCCGCTGACCATTGTTTATAGCCTTTTAACAAGGTGGCTTTTGGGTTTTGTAGTTGAATCAACATTGAATTACGAGCCGAATAATTTAAGCCAGTAGCGGTAAAATCAAGGAGCTTTTTAAGCTCAGCAGGATCTTGTTGGTACTTTGCTACCTTCCCCATTGCCTCTTGAATAATTTGCTTATTTTTTAAAGCATTTTCCTTACGACGATCAGCTTTAGAACGACGTTTATCTGTTTGCTTATTTAACTTTATGTCTGAGACTTCCTTAACAGGTTGAATGGTGCTCATTTTGACATCCACATAATCAGGCGTTTGTGTCTCTTGTACGGCTAACTTTTCTAAGGCATCTAAGCGATTAGCATTATCCGTCATACTCATGACACGACGGCCTGTAACACCTGCTTTTAATTGTTCGTTCCAATCTTTGCCTTGTAAGGGAATATGACGCTCTGCTTCAATCGCTTCACCAGTAATTGGATTTTTAAAACTAAAACGATCAAAGTAATCAGCGGCTTTAAACCCTGCGACATCGTTATCAAAGGCCACAATGATTCTATTGAATTTAGCTTGCTTAGCAGCAACCGCATCATTCAAATATTGCAAACCACGCTTAGCATCAGTGCCAGACACTGACAACAGTGTGGCGTTATTTTTCACCATGTCTTGGTGATTTTGTTGGGCGTAACTTAACAGGTCAATTGGACTTTCAAATAAAATCAATGTTTTGTCGCCTGATCCAAATGAGAGGTTATAACCCGTTGAGGTATCACTGCCAGCAAATATTTTTTTGGAAGTGCCACGTTTTTTGTAATGTTCAAAGTCTTGTTCAGTACCCTGACGATCAGCGCCAACAATTTTGCCATTCACATCCTTCCAGGGAAAGATGACGGGGTTTTGATGCAGCTTGTCACCTTCACGGTAGCGACTACCTTGTACCACTGCGCCACTTTTCAATAAATTGTCAACAAACAGCGGATTGAGTTTTCGTTGATTAACTAAGTAATCTTTGGCGACATTTGTTTCTTGGGTTTTGAAGACCTTGTCATAATCAAACTTGTAACGCGGGGTGTTGTCCTCATAAAGTTTAGAGACATCAATGTTTTCACCTTTAACAAAGCGTGCGTAAGCGAGTTGATTTTTAATCGCGGTACCTTTACTGTCAACATCTGATTTGCCTAATTCATAGTAGTGAATGAAATCAACCAAATCACCTTTAACGCCAGTCGAGTTCCATACAAAGCGGTTTAATTTTGTTCTAACGACTAAACTGTCGTGATCAACCATACGCAACTCAGTTGGGGTATCCGTTGTGTATGGAATACCTTTCCAATCACAATAGCCACGAATTGGTAGTAGTTTGAGTTGCGCACGCTCTTCCTTACTGATCGCCATGGGCTTGTCCTCCAACTTGTTTGTCAATTGGTAAGTGATTCAATTCGGCAAATGCCTGGTCAATCTCATCTGTTTCTAAATTCATTTTCGCCAGCAATGACCGTCCTAATTCAGCGACAAGGGCATCATTAAGTTGTTTGATGTCTTTTTTGATGGCACGCTTTTCGTCTTGGATTGCCTTTGCTTGTAAATCAAGTTCATCCAAACGTGTTTGCTTTTCTTTAATTTGTTGGTCGATTGTTTTTTTAGCCATTTTGTAGCTCCCTTTTGTTTAATATAAGGTCAATATACCAACCTTTTAAATAAGCTCATAAAAGTAAATGGTTTTTCCTGAGGCTAAACAAACCACCCCCAGTCCCCCTAATCATTAACTTGACAGGCGTGGTTAATACCACACCAGTAAAGTTAATTGGGGGTTCAAAAAAGCCATCACATTCAAACGATTTTCAAACCGTTTAAATGTGATGGCTTTCCTTCCTGCTGGCTGTTATGCACCATCTATTCTTGCTTTTGTGACTACCAAAACTTTAACAAGCCAAACAAATCTAAGGACTAAAGTCCAAAGATTTGGGCTAAATTTGCAAGGCCAAGCACTACGTGTCGCTACGCGAGCTTTGCAAACCCGCCCTGGCTTGTTTTAGTTTGTCCGTTCACAACGCAATAAGAATAAATTGGTCACAAAACAGGCCAACAGGAGGACAAAATAATGTCTAATATCACAGTCACAAATTCAGGTTTTCAACTGAGAGATGTCAGTGTAGACTTTACTGCTAAATCAGCGGTTGAAGTCGGTAATTACCTCAAACATCAAATTGGGCGTCAATTGCAAGAACGGTTGATTGTCATGAGCTTAAATTCTCAATTGGACGTTATCGCCTCAGACACGATTGCCATAGGACAAATTTCCAGTATTGTTGTATCTCCTAGGGAAGTGTTTCAAATAGCGCTCTTAAATAACGCCAGTAGTATCATTCTTGCGCATAATCACCCCAGTGGTCATTTAGTTCCCTCACAAGAAGATATTGCCTTAACACAAAAGCTAAGAGAAGTTGGGCAATTATTACAAGTACCAGTTAATGACCATTTTATTGTTAGCACAGATGATTATTACTCATTTGCAGAAAATCAGTTTAAATAATCAGGAAGGATATAAAAATGAATATCAAAATTATTAGAATGGAAACCTACTTACAAAATCCTGCAATGGTACTCATTCCTAGCGGTGCTATTCAAGCCGTAGAACTTGTTTATGAAGCTAAAAGCTATGATGAAGATGACTTGACGGCTAATGTTTGGTCAGGGCTGGAAGATGAGCTATCCGAGCTAGGACTTTATTATCCCTTCAACAACAATTGGGTACATCATCAACATCTAAATGATAAATACGATAGATTAGCAATTGGCTACGTCGCAGACAACAACATCACGGTCACAAACGAAAGCCTAGTAAATCATATTCACGGTAGTATTGATGGTGACGAAAGACCCGATTGGATGTAAAGGAGACATTATGGCATGGTATAGCCCTCATCAAGGTTTGACAACCGACTATATGATGATTGAACAAAATATTGCCAGACCAGAAGAATTATTAAGTTGGCGTGATTGTGAGTCAACCTTCAAACCAATTCACATGCAAGCGTACCGTAATGACTACAAGGACGGTGATTATGACTATTTTTTCTCACTGCGTTTTGCAAAATATCCATTATCCAATCTTGTTTTTAATAAAGATGTTACGGAACTAGTATGTGGCAACCCAAAAGCCAGTGCAGCAACCATTCGTAAAAAGTTATTTAAAATTATGAACGACTGGTGGCTACACAACCCAGACTATCATTCACCAAAATCAGACAAGGAGCAACAAAATGACAGAAACTAACCCATTTGAAATTGTAAATAAGCTAATCACTAGCAATGGTGTGATGATTGCAACTCTCAAAAATGGTGATGAAATAACCGTGGCTAGTAATGGTCTAGCCAGACATAACGGGACTTACTTCAAAGATTATGGAGACATTCTAGCGAGTGTTTCAATTGATACAATTCTTGACGCTATTGTTCAGTCAATATCTCAATAAAAAAGCCATGACTATTTTTTAGTCATAGCCCTTCCCCCAGTCCCCCTGATCATTAACTTGACAGGCGTGGTTGATACCACACCAGTAAAGTTAATTGGGGGTTCAAAAGGCTCACTTCCGTTCGCATCGCACCAAATTGTTCTGTTTGCTCTGTGCCGTTTTCACAATCGCATGATAAAGAGTCTGTAAGGCGCAAGCGCCAAACAGTCTCTACAAAGAAACACAAGGACGTGGCAAGTTGCTGCGCAATCCTTGTGTTTCTTTGGTTATCATGCCAATTGTTACCCGTCACGACGCAACCAGCTCAATTGGAGCGATTGCCAACAGGAAAAAGTTTTGGAAAGGTTTATTTCTTATGGAAGTTTATTATCAACTTATTCGCAATAGCGGTCATACCGTTCGTTATGCCTCAACCGATAAGCAAGTTGTTCTCACGCATGGCTACCCGATTTATTTACAAATCTATGGCGCTAATCGTTCAACAGATTACATCTTGAAAGACACGTTTGCCTTTTTAGCCACCCAATACGGCAACAATATTAAATTAGTCAATGTTGATGAACTGGAGAAAAAATAATGACAAAGCAATTCTATGATGATTTTAGCAAATTACCAATCGCCAAAATGGCACAATCAATCGCTGATATGACTTATTTGTTCAATGAGACCAAAGTGCCAACTAGTCACTATAAAGCGCAATTAAGTAAAGGCTTTGAAGAAATGGTTGAAGCTAGCGTTAGTGTTTCATTAGTCAACACCATTTTCAACACTTTGCAAGCTTTGCAAAAAGAAAGTCCCAAGTTGTTTTATCAAGCTATGTTGTGTCTTGATACCAAAGTAAAGCCTAGCAGTATTACCCCTAGTCAATATCAAGCAATGGAATTTACTTGGTCACAATTTGAATTGGACAAAAAGAAAAATATCCTTGATAAGGACTTTATCCAAATATTCAATCAAGTTGAAGAAAACGGACTAACCTATTACACACAAAACCAACAGGAGACTAATGACAATGAATGATGAAGTTATTGAAAATATAGCCATACGTTACTTTTCATGGTCTGATGAATTCCCTATGGGCGGGAGTGAAATTCACGTCAGTGAGTCCACTAGCAATGACTCGGGTGAAATAGATTTATCAGATGATGAAGCACTGCTATTAAGTGCATTTATCATGCAAGAATTAGCTGAGGGTAAACACGTTACCCTAAGAACCACCATTTAAGGAGAATAATATGGCAATCGTCAACGTTAAATATATGGAAACATTGGTTAGAACAGTGGCAGTTAATGTCCCTGATACACTCACAGATGAACAGAAACTGACACAAGCTGTTGCAATTGGTAAACGTCACTATTTTGATGAAAAAGTGATTTTAGGAGCAGATGATTTAGATTTACGTGAAATCAGTGCGGAGTACAAACAAGAGACAACGGACTACGAGGAATTTTAATCACAGATAGGAGTGTGTGCTTATGGGTGTATTCGTTTTTAAACTTCTCATGCTAATTGCCATGCTGGTCTATATTTTATATTACCTAGTCGGTGTGATTATGATTGCGCGTGAAGATGATGAGCGGTAAAAATTTTTTGCCGTGTTCCCCAGACCCGCAAGCGGGATCAAACACGCTACGCTTGTCCTGCCAAGCTCTTGGGTGCCACTTCGCTTTGAGTCAAACATTGTGCCACAACCAGTGACTTGTAAGCCGTGGTGGTGATACCACAGCAACAAGCACTAGCACAGAATACAAGGGCTTCGTAAATTCGCTACGCTCACCCTTGTATTCTGCGCTGCTTGTGTCCCCATGTTCTTCGTCAAAACGAAATAACACACCAATCACAGGCAGGGCCGACAGGAAATGGTTTCTGCCTGGTGCGTACATACTCAAGGAGAACTACTATGAATCGAATCACCAAAGTTATCACTACTATTGCCGCAACAATTATCAGTTTGGATATTTTATTAATGGTCATCAATGGCACAATGTTGTATGTCTTACTCACCCTGGCTGGCTTTTATGTCTTAGCTAGCTTGGCTTTTAAGCAGTCCGCTTATAAAGCGATGCGTTCCTGGATCAATACTGGTCACCTGCCACATAAGGAGAAAACTCATGTCAAAACTCACAACTAAAACATTGTCTACCACTATTGATGCCAACGGATTAGTCATTTTAAAAAGCAATGGCCAATATATCTACCCAGGTTTAGCACAAGCAATCTTTGACGATGCTATTTTTGGTCCGCGTATTTTAAAGCGACTGCAACGTCTTTTTGTTGACCACCCAGATGGTCTGAGTGAATCAGGCCATGACTGGTATTTTGGTTATCTGGTCTGTGCTTATACCCAAACGCATTTTGGTATTAAGAATCTATTGAATTATCCCTCAGTAACAAAGGAACTTTTTTCTCTCTGTCTGACAAAACTATCCGAATAGGAGGATAAAATCATGTTAATCTTTTGTTTATGTTTATTGGCAATGTTTCTATTTTGGCTGTTCGGCCACATCATTGGCACCATCCTGTATTTGAGTATCCTATTTGTTGGTCATTTGATTTCGTATTGGTACTTTTATTTACCACTTATTATTTTGATAAGTCTAGCTATTGCTTTTGGCATCAAAAGTGTCTTAGCGATGCTGGTGCTAATTATTCTCATTCTGTCACTTGCATTGGCATTATTTATAGCAAAATAAAAAGCAAAGCCTTTATAAAAAAGTCTTTACCTTTTATTTTTCCCAAATCATATGATACTCTTTTGAATCAGTCTCAGTATCCATACCTACACTGTCTATGATAAAATCTTTATTCTCATAAAAATTAACGGCATTAATATTATCTACATAGACTGAAAGTGTTAATTTGTCGTTTATTTGTTTTAGGTAATTAATTAATTGGCTACCAACACCTTGGTTTCTGTAGTTCATGTCAACAAATAATCCAGCTATGTAACCATCTAATTCGCCTAAAAAACCGACAATTGTTTCATTATTCCTATACACAAAAACATTTGCTTCAGGCAACATTTTTTTAATGTTCACAAATTGATTTTTCCAATACTGAGCGGGAATAAATGAATGTGCTTGTAAATTGCCATTCAACCAAATCTGTGCCAATTGTTCTAAATCCCTGTCTGAAAAACTGTTTAATTTTGTAATCATTGTAGCCCCCTTTTTCCTAAAACAAGTTTAATAAAAAATAGGAGAGGAGTCAAGTATCTAAAACTAGGAAATAATACTAATTAATCATAATTTCTTTAAATGTTAGTATTAACTGTTAAGCCCGTTTCTTTGCGTATTTTAGCAATGATTTCAGGTATCTGTTCTCTGTACTCACTATCTAAGCGAGCTATTTGTTGTGAGTGTGTTGCTTAGCAAACATCTTTTTTATATCTACAATGACCGCATCAATTTGATTCATTCTTCTTTCACCACCGCTCTAATATTTTCAAATGCAATATAGGACTCATTAATATACACCCCTAAATCAGAAAAACCATCGACCAAACCAGTTGCGTTAGGCACTAAATTGCCATCCGTGTCCTCAATATTTTGTTGTACAGTCACAAATTCATAATTCGCTGAGGCATGACGCAAGATATTTTGACATGCCGTTAAGGACATCATTGGTAATTTAACAGGTACTGCATTTTTGTTCTGTGCTTCACGCTTTAAAGCTGAGGTATGGTCCGACAGGAAATAGCCATTCCACTTCACCTTGCCACGCTCGCGATAGTCGTTTTGAAAGTAATTGTTAATCATCTTATTAAATTCTGCATCACTCATAGCTGTTACCTCCGTTATGACCACCAACCAGGCTGGCACGGTTAATCGCCGTACCGCCTTTTTCTTTGGACATTGCCCGCATCAGGGCTGTGGTGCCAAACCGTTTTCGAATTTCATCAACAACTTGATCAATCTTGTTGGATTTAATTAATTTTTCTGGTTGCTCAAAGAGGTCAAGCTGCACCCCAGTGTCCTCAATTAAGCCGCCATAATCAATCCCAATATTACGAATCACTTCGCCATGCCAATGCTTTTCAAACAAAGCCACCATAATTGCCATTAGTTTGCGGGTATCATTAGTTGGATCAATCCTTTGTTGCTTTCTAAAACCATGACTTCCCTGGCGTTCACTTTCGGCAAAAGAATACCCGATAAACAAGCTTACCAAACAAGTTTGTTTCTTATGTGATCTAATCCTGGTCGCCACTTGATCAGCCATTTCACGAACAACAATCTCAATCTCTTCTTTTCGTTTATAATCACGCGGTAATACCTGGGAATTACTATATGATTTGCTTTTAGGCACGACCACCTCAGCCATATCTGTACGATCAATGCCCCAAGATAAGGCAAACAATTGCTCGCCAACCAATCCCATTTTGGCTCTAAATTGATAAGGGTCCTGATGCGCCAAATCGTACATTGAATGGATACCCATCACTTCAAGTTTATGTGCTGTGCGGGAACCAATACTCCAGACATCATCCAGTTTCGTAATTGGCCACAATTTTGTCGGCACATCCTCATAGTGCCAAATACCTGTCAGGTTTTTAGTGTGTTTCGCTTCAATGTCTAAGGCTATTTTAGCGAGCACAGGCGTGTCACCAATACCGACCGTTAAATAGACACCCGTTTCCGCTCTAACTTGCTTTTGAATTTTAAAAGCGACTTCCTCAGGGGTTTTACCAAACAACCGCCAGGAATGGGTCACGTCTAAAATAGACTCATCAATCGAGTACGGTAGTAGGTTAATGTCATCGGTATATTGACGATAAATATTATTGATTTTTAGGTTTTCAGCAATATAATTATTCATCCTGGGGTGTGCGATAAACAAGCCATGCACATCAGGTAAATCACGCTGACGCATCACATTACTAATGCCTAAGTCATTCTTAGCTGTTGGCGAGGCCGCTAGGACTAAACCGCCATTTGTGTTCGCTTGTTCAGACATCACGACTAAATCGCCCTTTAATGGATTAAAGCCCCGCTCAACATTTTCAACACTGGCGTAGAAACTTTTTGAATCAATTAAAAAAAACACGCCACGCTTTTCTTTGCTATAATCATATTCAGTTGTGATTGCGTTTTCCATCAGCAACCTCCAAAACATTTGTGTATAATTTATTATACGAACAAGCGTTCGATTAAGCAAGCGAACAAAACATTAAATTTGTGACAAAAGCAAAAGCTATGCTATAATAAAGACATAGAAAAGAGCCGTAGCGCTAACTACGACTCCTAGCAATCCCGTTTCGACGGTGACCATGCTACAATCAATTGATGACTGTTAACCGCTCAAAGTTAAGACAGTCATTTTTTTTTGCTAATTTTTTCGATTAACAAAACTACAAAAGTCAGAATGCTTATGATGAATCCACCAAAGGCAAACATGACAAGTAGCGCGTCCGATACGGACACAAGGCCTCTCCTTTCCTAGAATGTGAGTTTATAGTGTTTACACCATAAGCATCACCTCCATTCAGGATAGCCACCGTCTTAACTTGATTGCTTTAACTAGTATAACACACCCTAAAATAGCAATTGGTCTAAAACTCGAACACTTGTGAAATTTTAAAAAACAGGTATTAAAATAAGGCTTCCAAAGACTTTGTGAAAGTTTTTTTGGAAACCTTATTTTTGACACCTTTGAAACGTTGATATAGCGTTACTTTGTATAGCAACTGTTATGTTAACCTAAATTGGTATAGCTGAGTTTAGTGTGAAATACAATAATTGACAGAAGATTCCAATTTAGGTTGACAAACTTTTCGTAATAATTGCAGCTTAATTTTTTCGTTGGAGGTTTCTGCAACTCATAAACTACCTTATTGTGTACGAAAAATTGTTAATCAACAAATTAGTCCTCCAAAAATGAAAAAGTTCAGTGTCCACATTGCCAATCTTATTGTTTAAAACTATGTCAGGAACGGTGGAACGGATAAAGTTCCTGCTGTATCGAACGATTATAATTTTGCTTATAATATCCTGCAATGTTGTCATCGTCAGAATAGATAAACATTTGATTAACTCCTACGTTATCAAGTTGCCTCAATATTTTTTGCTTATGCTCACTCGGAATAGACAGTGTGTCCGCAGCAATGATTGGCTGCATGTATCCCTTTGAAGCACTACCATGCGACGTATTCAATTGGTAGATGAATGCACCCTGCTGATTTTTCATGCGATCAAATACGATAGACGGTTGGATTAACAAGTATTTAAGTGGTGGGAAGTATTTGCCATCGGTGACGTCAATTAAGTCAAACGTCTCACTTATATCAATACGCATCAACAAAATTGGGTCTATTGGTGTTTCTCTAGTTAAAGCTGTTTTTCTTAACTCAGAGCCCCTTTGAAAATTGGATGAATATAATGTTGCTTTGAGCTTGTCACTCTTAGTAAGTTTTTCCAATTGAAGTTTGTTTTCAGCGTGCAAATTCAGTATTTTTGATTTTTGAAAAATACGATAGACAAAACTATTGACTTCTTCGAATAGGGATTTTTGAATCATACCTTCATCAATTTCGTCCGTCCAAAAAAATTTATGGAATTGTTGCTCCACGGGCAAATGATCAAGTCTCGCTAAATTGGGATTATATAAATCAAGGATAAATTGGCTTTTATCACGCTCCTTTAATGAGTAAAGGTTGTTATCAAACAAATAGACAAAGCCATTTTCATCAGGATTTTTTGACACCGCGAAATAAAGTGCTACAAGAGGGTTTGCCGTGATGTCGAGTAATTCTGTTGGCAATCCATGATGTTGAGCGTAGGCTATGAAGTTTGACTTCTCCTGCGCATTTATATGTGCACCTACTTCACGAAAATATTCATGTCGCATATGGATTAAATCTAAAAAACGTCTGTTATTGTCTCTTATCCACCGGTAGCCACTGGCCATATTCTTTGTATCTCCAAAATCAGTTGATTCACCACGAAAGAAATACTGACCATTAAATTTTTCATCTAGTAGTGATATATAATCTTGCAATGAAGTTATGTCCATCATATATCAGTCCTCCAATCACCAAGCTCGCTCTCAATAAACTATCTCTAATTATAGCAAAAAAAGGTAAATATTGAATTTTCCTTATCACAAAATATCCTAGTCGAAGAAGCGTGTGCAAGGTGTTTGGATGATTCTCGCAGTCTGCCATGAGTTTAGTTTCAATAGCCTTTTTAAAAGTAATACTTTAAGATTACAACAGAGTCCTGCCCTGGATGACAACAAGTTTTAACTTTTTAAATAGTTCTGTGCTGTTCGCTTTCTAATTCTTGAATTTTTTGTTCACGTTCGATATTTTTTCGATTTTGCATAAAGCGAAGCTGCGCAGTCATTTCTGCTCTGGCATCTTGTCGCCACAACCGACTAATTCTGTTCATGGTACGCGGACCTTTAGGAAAATGAGGTGTTTGCTCTTTCTCACGACCCTTGTTAATTTGTGTATTACAAGAGTTCTTTGAAGGTTTAGAATTTTCCTTGAGGCCAGTTTTTAACTTTTCATTGGCAACCATGTTCTGCTTAATTCTTGCAATCTACCCTTTACTGTTATGGTTGTTTCTGAAAAGTTAACTAATCGTACTTGTCAGAATCAATAATTTCTTTAATTTTTCCATATGCCAATTTCATTAATGGATATTCGGAAATGCCTTTTTTTTCATCAACAGTCATCTGTCTCCAGTTTACCGAAAAAACACCAATTATGTTCAGCATTAATGCAGCAGCAGCACGGTATTGCGCCTCCGTACTATTTTGCATTATATTATATAAAGAATTTGAGACTGGCCGTATATCACCGTCCAACTGACGTATACAAATTTGTGCAGTATTAATTTGCACTAATTCCTGATTTGTAAGAATATCAAACTTTAAAATTTTCAGAGCAGATTGTAACCAATCATTATTTTGGGTATGGTCAAATGCTTCAATGTAGCTAAGAACTAAATTATTCACTTCTCCTTCATACCAAGATGGAATGCTTTTTAGTGGATGTATAAAATTCTCAAGCACCATGGATGTTGAATAGTTTGGTATTGTCCATAATTTGTCTTTAATCAAAGCCAATGGATTCCCTTTTGTGAACATAGTTTTATCTTCTGTATTACTAATTGTTACGTGGTTTGTGCGAAAAGGTGAATCATTAGAAAACACATTCTTCAATTCGTGGTTTTCGTATGTTAGATAATAATTATCGCCCATGATAGTCTCATGAAGTAAGAAAGGAACATCCTGATTAAAATCAACACTTGGGTACAATTCTAATAATTTATTTAATACATTTTGGGACGTTATGTCCAAAGCTTGAGTAGCGTATGATTTACCTAAAATATTTTCAAGCCAAATTATTCTTTTAATATTTTCGAGTTTACTGTAAACATCTTTTAAAGTTTCATTAATTTTTTTTGAAAAAGAAAAATGCAATGTCGTTGAACCATCATTAAAAACATCAGATTTAAAATTCAATTGTCGTTTTTCTAGCATAGCTTTAAAAGCGTTTAATTTATCATAATATAGCTGCCAGTCTCGGTCACTAGAAGAGTTGAAGTCCCAATTAATATCAAATCTTTTCGTGTCAATACTGAAAATTACAGTAATAAACTTCCCAATCACTATTCTAAAACTTGTTTCACTTGTCCATTCCAGGGAACTTGGTTCAATGTGGTCATTTGGAAATATGGTACTTACATTTATGACTTGATGAATATTAATATTTATGATATCTACTGTATCTACTATCACTCTTTGGTCTTGAAGTAATCCAGAAATAATATATTGCTCCTTTTTCAGCGCTGTCTGAATTGTTTCACCTACAGGTATTGTGACCGATACATTTTTGAGATTATCCACAGCATTTACATTAACTATTCGGGCTTGACTGTTGAAGACTTCAGAAAGGTAGTGAGATGAGGTCACAATTTTCCATATATCCTTTTGATCTACCCGGGTTAGATTGAGTGTAATACTTTTTTGATTTTTATTTTGTTTCTTAAGGCTTTTTAAAATTTGTTTAGCTTGTGTCGGTGAAAAATTTCTATAGTAAGTGGTGTATGGAGTTGTTTCACTTACAACAAAGAAAAGAATTCCAGAGTTTCGTTCATAATACTCTAGCATGTCTTTTTTGAAGGAAAATTTAGGGTGGCTATCAAATGCTTTTTTTTCAGTTCCTTTAACCTGTACAGGAACCTGAAAATCCAAACATTCATTGTTTCTTTTTCCTGACTTGTAAACAAAAATTCCACCATCAACATAAGGAATTTTGTCACTTATATTAATTTCTGGCCTTAATCTAATGTCTGATGATACAATTCTTGCTACTTCAGACACGGCTCTTTGCTCTATTATTTGTTGATCGGTCATTAGATTTATCCATACATTCCATATTTTTTGAGGTGAATAGTTATTATTTGCTGACTAATAATAAACAGTAAAAAAAACTAGGCATATTGAGTTGTATTTTTACTCTCGGAATAAAAAGGTTACAATACCTTTTAAATTTCACAATATTTATCATTGATTAATTTATTATAACGTAATCAGAGAGTTGAGTAGAGTTGGTTAATAACCTTAACTCAAAAAATCCAAGTAATTTCATAAAACAAAAAGAAAAAAAGTGGATTTTAGTCAGTTTGGATTAAAATAATTTGATTAACATCAATTTATGCGAACAATTAAATACTTTTGATAACTTATGAAAAGTATGGATTGAACTTTAATATACAATTTGAACGCATATATGACATGCATACCATGAAATTACTCTTAAAAAAAAGATAAAGTAAGAAACTTCATTTATCACAAAAGAGGCGTCTCATTATAATGTATCCGATTGGTCTTTTCGAAATATACGTGAAGATCTTTTAACAAGTTTATACTCGTTATAATGGATTCCCCTTGTGCCAGTTTTCGAATTTGGGACAATGTGCTAGGTTGTAGCAAATTTTCAATTGCTCGCAGCTCTTCATAGTGAGTTATCCTATGAATAATGAATGTCCCAACTTGTCCCAAAATAATTTTAGGAACATCTTTTGGGCTTTGAGTAGTTAAGAATAAAAATATACCTTTTTTCCTTCCTTCTCTTGCAATTGACACCAGCCCACCATCCTCTTCATAAACACGGGTATATCTGTGAACTTCATCAATAAATAGAACAAATGGACTTGCTGAAACTTTGGATTCGAGAACATGATTGGTAATCAAATTAATAATACTGGCTCCAGCTGATCCTGATTTTGATACCTTAGAAGTATTAATATATAGAGATTTTTTATTTTCATCACTCATAAAATAATCAATCTTATCAAAAAGGTTATCATCAGAAGTGTTTGTAACAAAAAAATCATTCACCAATGAGGATTTTAAAAAATAACCGACTTTTTTTATTAACCAAATACTAGCGTTATACAAATTTCCATCTCTTTCAAAACAGTAACCGCCTTTGTCTTTATTTAACTTTTGTTTAACAGCTTCATGTTTAATTTGCTCCGTTAGCAAATTAAAGTCAAATTGCCTGGAAGTCACACTGTTAATTTTTGGTTGCAAAGAAGAGACACTTTGGTGTTCCTTGATTAATACACCCGTCTCGCCTATGCTATTTTGAAATCGTAACGAAGAAATTGCGTTTGCAAGTACGGCGGCTTTTCCTGAGTCTTCACTATCTGATAGATTAAAAAAATTAACCCAAAACAAATCGTCTATATCTTCTGTCGAAATAAATGCATTTTCGCCTAAAAGTAATTTTTCGGCTTCATCATCCGAAAAGGAGTCACGATATTCCCCAGTTGGGTCAATAACTAGAACTTTTTTCCCTGATAAGACCAACTTATCTAGAACAGAAAGTGCGGATGTTGATTTTCCAGAATTTGTTGTGCCAATGACCAATAAATGTCTGTCAAAAAGGGTATTAGGTTTCAGAGACAAGTAACTACTATCAGCCTCATTGAGTTTAGCAATATTAGTTAATTTTTTTTGATACACTATTTTTCCAGATTCATCAATTTTATTTTCACCTTTTGAGTTCTTAACAGGATATTCGTTTAATTCAATCGAATTTACAAAGGTTTTTATCAGAAATTGATTGGCCACATAAACTTTATCCATAATTCCTACTGTTTTGAATCCAGCAGAAGTTAATTTGTTCCCATTTAAAATTCCAAGAATCTCGATTCCAATTTCAGGAAAAACACTCTCTTTTTTCCCAGACTGCATTGCAGTGTGAACAGAATCAGAAGAATTAACCCTAGACTGATATACTTCACCTACGAACAATCCTTGTATACTGTCAATTACGACAAAATAGTTTATAGTATTTGGAATTAGTGCTTCCAACTGAATGTTCCTGTGATTTAATAATGACAGATTTTCCACTTGAATATAGGCATTCTCGCGATATACTTGGGAAATCATACCTAAGTAAAAATTTGACTTGTTAATTTCTTGATAAAAACTATCAATTGTCATGTTTGCTGTCTCCCAAATAAATCGTGAGTTTATCATGTAGCGTAGCTTTTAGAAAAGCTACGTTATAGTACTCATTCATTACTGTTTCTAACTCTTTCCAATTTTTGTTTTCTGATTCTATATTGTAGTCAGTAATTAAGCTAGCCAAGCTATTATTGGTGAGTATAGCATTCAAAATCATTCTAGCAATATGATCGTCAGCAAAGCTAAATCCAATTGTTATTAGCAAGGTATTCGGCTTTTGCAGCAAATTCTGAAACTTATTAAATAAGTCAAAATAGGGTTCTTGGTAACTTTTGGCAAACTTGTCTGAACTCGGGAAAATAAGAATAGGTTTTGTCACATGTTCTTTTGACTTACGAACAATGTTTGTTTCTGATGGGGACAGTTCCCAGGTAAGGGATCCGTGAATTTTTAATAAATTCACAACATTACGTTTATAAATATTCTCGTTTGTTTTTACATTTGGGACGTCTTTGACTAAATTCCAATCAAACATAGTACTGTCAAATTGAGGACTTTGTGAGAACGAAAAGCCATCAAAAACAGTCCATTTCATAGTCTCTGCGGCATCTTCAATCAATGTATCGTAATTTGTTGATACTAGGTTTAACTTATTATCCGATTTAATAAGATCAGACAAAATATTCAATAGTCTGACATGTTTAAATGTTTCACTATTGTAGTCGTAAGACGTAGATTTGACAATAATATCTAAAATAGCATCTTTAGTACTCAATAATTTTTCTTTCAACCTATCTGGCATAAACTTTTCAAATGCAAATAAATTTGAAAGAAAGTCTTCTAAATTGAATTCATGATTTAAGTTACCATTTTCATCTATAATATTATCACTATAACTACTGATCTCCGCAATTTTATCTAGGCTATAAACTTCCACAACATTTTCGCCTAATGTATAGGTGCCATTTTTTAGTTGTTCGAAGATTTGTTTGGCAATGTTTAATACCGTTAATCCTGTTTTGGCGAATCCCCTTTCATCTGGGGTGTATTTATTGTTGGTAACCGAAGCTCCTGCTCCAAACAAAACAACTATATTTGAAAAATTCTGTTGTACAAATCTCTGAGTTTCCTCATGGATTAGATTTCTAAAATCTGCTTCCTCGTATGGTTGATTATTTTCTTTTTTTAATTCTTCATTGTTTTCATAGTACTTATTATTGTCACCATTAGTGAGCGATAACCGTATTTTGTTTGACTTGAACACCACTTCTTTTTTTTCTTCATCCATTTAATAACCTTCTTTTTCTAATGTTAATCTAACATTGAGGATGTACCATCTTCAAACATATTACTTTTCCTCGCAGGTTTTTCATAAAACAATTAAACCGTAGAATCACAGCCGTCATGATTTATTTTTGTACTTCATTTTAATTATTAGTCATTGTCTTATTTATATCTAGTCCTAGTTCTTTTAGTATATATACTCTGACAGCCTCTATAAATTTTTCAATCACAGGCATTAATTCCGTTTCAGTTAAAACGCTTTGAGATTCAGTGCCATGAACATAGAAATCTCGGGTAGCTTTAATTTGACTAATAATTAGTTTAGTAGAACATTTTTCATTACAGTTACCATTAAAAACTATTTTAAGTTTATGTTTGAGATTTTTTACTTTTGTTCCATCACTAAAGTGGATATCACTGAGATAACTTTCTACGCTTGAACATAGAGTCAATAATACTGGAACTACTGGCATTTTGTATTGACTAACTGTTAAAAATTTTGATACGAAGTCTTGCAACTTTTTACATTCAATAAATTTTGTCAGTAAGGATTTAAATTCCGTTTTGATATCATCATAGTTAATATCAAAACTTACAAATGTTTTTGGTTCGCGCGATGGTAAAAAGGATTGTGCTAAATACCAATTTTCACGTTCATCATACGGTCCTCTCAAAACACCGTCAAGCAAGGATTTATTTTGATTCAATATAATTTTGCTGAGTCCCAGTTTTTTATTTAAAATCAATTCAAAAAAATTTCTGAGTTGAATGCCTAAATCAAAGGCATTTTTTCTTGTTTCGGGGTCTGAAAACAATACAAGCAAATTTGTATTCACAAAATAGTGTTCTTCACTTTTACTACTACTGTTTCTAGTCGATCCCTTTACTAAGAGTGAAATTTGACTCCCATTGAATTCGATCATGTCAATCATTAAAGCTGCCTTTTTGAGTTGAGGAAAATTCATAGATGGAAAGTAAATTGAAAACCATTCTTGTAGCATGTCAATGTCATAAGTTGCTTGCTCAACTTCATTTAACAACATAAATTGCGATGAAATTGACATATCAGTCACAATATACCTGCCAGTATCACCATAAGAAATTGAATTAAAGTTACTTGTAGAAGAACTCCCAATATTAGTGTATCTTCTAATTGTAAATTGTATGTTGCCATCCCAAGTTGTAGCATACAATACGCCAAATTCTTCGTCATTAAGAACTTTATTGTTACCGTTGATTATTTTTGCCGGTTCAGATTTAACTAAGGCATGTGACAAATTTAAAGTAACTTCTTTACCTTTTTTTATTATTGTGCCGGCTATTTGATTTTCTGCTTTTATAAATTGTATTTTATCATGGTGGGTTATTTCATCAAATAAGCTTAACTCGTGAGAGACATAAACTTGAAACTCATAGTCGCTTCTCATGTCATAATCAGTAAATTTAATTTTTTTCATAAATTTAACCTTCTTTAAGAATTAAAGTACATTATTGTTGACGCACAATTCTTTTCTTAATTGTGTTGCTTGACAAGCCTTGAACGTTTCCTCTTTATCAACCATAACATAACCCCTGGCCTAGGAATTTCGCTGATTGAAGAGGTTTATGCATCAGTGCATAAACTTGCGTTAAAAATTGTTTAATGGGCGGCAATCTATTTCTTAGCTAGTAAAATGTTCGCTAAATGCTTATTAGGCTGTTGTGACAAAATTTGTTGGCTTTTTCCAAAATAGCCAGGCGCTTTTTGATGTCTTGACATCTTTTAATGTATTGGGTATTACCATTAATCATGACAGGGATAGCTTGCTCAACCCAAATGCCAGTGAAATCCTTTGATGCAGTAAATTTATCTGCTGCAGGTTTTGCTTCCTGGCGAAGTTTAACAGTGAATAATTTAATATATTGTGAATAACAAATTTACATACAAGTACGACTATACTTTAATTCTACAGACTAAATAACAATACTCCTTTTTTTAGTATAAGAGCAATGATTACAAAATTTGTTGTGTTCGGATTATTAAACACTGATGCTTCAACTAATTTATTTCATTTCCCTCGCCTTTTCTAACTTGTCCTTGTTTTGATTAAGTAACGTTGAAAAACCGGTAGCTCTTAGATACGCTAATTTCCCATAATCCAAGTTCATTTTTTTGGCACCGTTTTTTTTCATTTCTGCTTCAATATGTATCATATTTCTGGCCAAATATATTTCTTTTAGATCTTCATAAAACTTAGAATTATCGTCTTCCCTTTCTGTATTATCTAAAATATTTAGGCTTTTTAAAACATCGACCTTATCACTGAATTTTACCGATAAAAATTTTTCTTCCTCATTTTTTGTATTTCTCGTAATTTTTTTAACCACAATATTTTGTCTATCTTGTTTTAGAATTTCAGCTAGCCTGTCTAATTCAGGAAATGGGTTTTTGTCTTTTACTTTTTTTAGGGTAACTTCAGTTTCATCTCTAGTTGTAAATATTTTGATATCATCTCTTGTAACACCATAACTTTTTGCCATCTTATCAAGTAATTCTAAAGCTTCTTCACTTTCAGGGATTTCTATAACCTTGAGCCATCCATCTTTTTGTAACATTTTTTTATATTCTTTTGTGTTACTTAAATACTCTTTTAAGACAAAATCGGTTGCGGCTTCAATAATTGAGGCATACATCAATACTTGAACTCTAATTTGTGCGCGTAAAAAATTTTGAGTTACTCGAGTCCCCTCAAAAAATTTATATATGTATCTTGCAGATTGGAATTCTTCAATTATTCGTTTTCTAGTTGGATTGTCAGTTACAACATTATAAAACTGTTTTTTTTCAAACCATTGTTCATTTTCAATATGCGTCATATATTGGGTAATCTCATCTGTAGTTTCTTTGCTAAAAGTCATATTTTAATTTATTCCATATCAATTCAAAATTTAAATGTTCTGATTAATATTGTACTGCAAACGTGAATTTTTGAATATGCTCAATAAGTTTCATTTTGGGAATTCTATGTAATTCAAGAGTTAAATAAAACGCTATACTTTCAATCATAGACATAGGATAGTAATTGTCCATTCAATTTTGAAGTGCAAAAAGTCTTGCTGCCAAAATAATACCAAATTTTAAATTATAATTTGAAAAATTAATATATTAATTTTTAAAAAGCACAACGTCCTTCCAATATTGTCCTAGGTAAGTTAATCAAAATATTACGATTAACTATTTCGGAAGATTCTTGATAGTCTGTTTCTACAAATAACTGTTTCAAAGCATAATTGATACTGCTGAATGTGCCAATAATTATTTTAAAAAATATGAGATACCTTGATTGACATTTACATTACGAGTTTGTAATAATACAATTCTATTTTGACATTGGCATAGGTGAATATATAAAAAAATTAATAACATAATAATCTTTTACATTCCTCTTGATATTTGTGACTCATATTCTTCTTGAGCCTTTTCTTGTTCAACTTTCTTTTGATTTCTTAAGAATTGACGTTCTGCTTTTGTCTCAGCACGGATGTCCTGCCGCCACAAGCGACTAATTTTATTAAACGAGCCACCCCGCACTGGTATATGATCACCTATGTACTTTGAATTTGGGTTTACATTGTTGATCAACGGTTCGGAGGACATTTTTTTTCCCTGAGGGCTAAATGCAATTTTAGTTTTATCTGTGTTAATACGCTTATTGCGTTTTTTAACATGACTTAGTAGTTCAGACATTTGTTGGTCAATATCATTTATTGAGGTGTCTTCAATTTTTGCTAAATGTTTATAGAGTTGATTCGCTAAGCGTTTTTTCAATTCATCTTCCTTATTCTCAGACCATTTACGTTGCCCCTTATGCATTACACCCTGGTCTTCAATATTAATGGCGTCATATTCTTGTGCCAGTGACTTAAAACCTTGATATTCGGGTTTTAGCTCCTTTGAAAACAAATCATCCAACAGTTGATCAGTTAATATATTTGCCTTAGCCATCTTGCCTTTGCCAGACGATAATTTTGTATTGCCTACCTGCCATCGCCCTTTCATGTCTTGAGGTAAAGCATCATAAATTTGCTTGATGGCTTTGGCATGTCGGTCATTTAAAAGGTTCTCTGGCGCTGCCTCAACAATTTCTTGTTTAAACCCACCAACACCTTTTAATATTTCCTGATGCCGCCTTAATTCCTGTGATGACATTAATTGTTTTCTAAACTGTCGTTTGGCTTGTTCAATCAGTTCCAAAGGTATAACACCTATTGGCTGCCCTTTATACTTACCTTCTTGCTTGATCATCTCTGGACGCGTTTCTTGGCTTTTTTTTGCAAACCACAGATGCATGTTTAGGTGGTCAGTATCCTGATGAATCACACCAAACCAAACAACATCATTTTCATCTTCTCCCAAAGGTAAATTAAATCCTTTGTTGATTAGCGTCTTAGCAACCTCTTGTTCTGCATGCTTCAATTTATTTTGGTCTATCATACGAGTTTCGGGATCATAGAGATTGTTTTGAACTAACCAATCGCCTCTGATTGAAAAAGCGAGTTCATGGATATTATTGCCATTTTTTTGAGCCTCATTCAAGTCTTTTCTCAATACAGAAATATCGTGATTATCATAATTTAGTTTATCGCGACCAAATATTGGATGCGTTTCTGTTACCGAAGAATTGCGGTTAGCATAGCCAGGCTTGCTAAATTGTTTCTTTAAGTCAATTAAATCGTTCATGGATTCATTATTGAGATCACTTGTCTTCTCAGAATTATCAGCATAATCAACTAGGTCTGAGTATTTTTGTCCCTTCATATCTGCTGTGCTAGACGTGACAAACTGCACTGGTAAATTGACCATTGCCGTCTTTTTTTCACCCAGGGCAAATGCAGCAATTTCACCAGTCTTCGCCATTTTGCAATTCCTCCATAATCTCTTCTAAACTACCAAAGTCTTGTTCATAGTCAATTGTCAAACGGCGGGCTGTTCTGGAGGACATGTTCAGCATTTGAGCAATTTGCATGTAGGATTGTTGATAGTTATTAAACAGAATTAAACTTATCTGAGCCAAATAGTACGTACGATTATCGCGTTCATGTTGACTGTCAGCCATCTCACTAACTTGAGTAGGATGGTGCCAATTGAATTCATCAAGTTGTTCTAAATACTTTGTCAATTGTGCTTTTCTTTCACTATGCTTTTTAGTCATCATCTAATTGGCCTCCTGTCTGATGGTATTTTTTGATTAGCTGCTTATCGCGACTCCGAATTTTTTTATATACTTCATAAGATTGTGCCAATTCATTGTTTGGATTGAGTTCTGTTGGTGTACCAAATTGTTGGAACTCTGTGGGATTAATTGGGTTGATGGCGTATTTAACAAAACCATTTTCTAAATTAATGCCTTCTGGAATGTATTCAAGTTGACGTTGCTGCATGGTTAAAAGAAAGCCTAATAAATTCTCTACATTTGCCAATTGCGCAGTCAATTTTGAATCACTTTTTATGGAGTTGGCATCATTTACCTTCTGGGCTAGTTCCGAGTAATTGAGACGTGCATTGTTAGCATTGATGGCAATATTTTCTACGAAGAAGTGCAAAGCAAACTTATAGACACTACTTCGACTAAACTTCGCATTAAGAGCATTTGGGTGTCTTTCTATCCAATGCTTCATTTGTTGAAAATACCATTCTTCATCTCGTGAATTTTTTATTCCAATCATTGTTGGTCTTTCATCAAAAGTTGATTGATTGATGTCAAATTCATTTAACAAATTTTCAATAAGCTCTAGTTCTGATTTAACCTCTAAAGGAATATCTTCGGGTAAAGTTGTATCATATTTTTTATTCAAAACATTTCTTCTTTTGATGAGTGCCTTCATTTGACTTGTTTTGAATTCTATTGCATCTTTCACTTATTCACTCCTTTCTGCATTACCGTTTAAGTAGTTGATTGTCCAGCCATCTTGAACGTTAAAAACATAGATATTAAATTTCAAAGTATTGTCATTTGACTGTGCCATCATATGGACACCACGGGGTACTAACTCAACATTTTTGTAAATTGGTTTGACTTGATAACGCACATAATTATTTTTTGACTGATGCAAATAATCAGCAATTTCTGTTTCATAAGTCACCATACTTTTTGCATTCACTCGACTATCTGCATTGAATTGTCGTGTCCCTGTGATCAAATTTTTGGCTTCATTGTTTAGGCCAGTAAATTGATACCCAATCAGATGACTACGGTTGTATAACCAGTCTGTAGTATTCGTTCCAGTTTTAATGGCATGGTATCCTGGCGTTTTAATTGTTAATCGTTCACGCGCTTTATACTTTTGAGAGGGTGGCATCAATTTTTGGTTAAGCGATGCATTAGCAACTTGTGGTCTGCCTAACCAATCTAATGACGAAAGTTTTTGCCAGCCACCCTCTTTTATTTGTAAATCATCCTGACTAAAAGTTGGTTGGTTATGATTGACTTCAACAACTGTTTGACCATTATATTTTAAGTTGGCTAGCTCATCATTTTGTGTCGGTGAATTACTTTGTTTTTCAATATTAATCAGTTGTGATTGGGAACCTATTGCTACAATTTTTTGCAAAATCGAGATACGGTTTAAATACACAACACCTATCAATATGAAAGTACTTAATAAAATCCTTCTCGCAAAACGACCACGTTTATAATTTTTCATTTGTACTCCTTCCAATTATTCAAACTCATCAAAGTCAATCGACTTTGGCAAATTTTTTTCCTGAGGGCGAGCGTTTTTTTTAATTCGTTCTACCTCATCATTTAAGTCTGGAAAATACATTTCAATTCGTGCCAGAATTGTTTTAAACATTTCACCAATAGCAATTGTATTGTCATTTAATCCGTGCACAACATTATTGTTAGCCATGATCAAATCATCGAGATAAGTATGCAATATTTTTGCTGCGCTATCTTCTTCAAGTCGCTTAGCATAGTCTTCAATTTGTTCTCGAATTAATTGACTTGACGATACATTTTCTTTTGATGCTTGTGCTTCAATGATTTTCAAAGCATGTTCATCAATGTTTTTAATTGTTTTTGTTATACCTTTCATACAACCTCCATAAAATACTTAATGAATTGGGAACAGGTTAAGGGGAAAGGAAAACCTTGTGGTTTTAATCCCGCCGTGCGGGCCTTTCAAGGGATTACCTCAATGAATTACAGTTAAACCATTTTTTAACCTGCGTTTAACCCTTTTTAAACCTTTATTTGATTGAAAAAAATAGCCCATTAGGGAATTTCTTGAACTATTTGTCATTACAAATCTGTTGCTTTTGGCAACAATGATTTGCCATCTTCAACTTGCTTTTTCGTCTTTTGATATTGATTAATATTTGTCTTAGCACGTTGAATATTTTTTTGTGCATCACTGATTTGTGTCCTTATTTGAGTAATAGCATCACGCGCATTATCAATGCTAGTTTGTGTGTCTGAGTCATCAGACTGGGCGAGTAATTTTTGATACTTTTTGATTGAACTCAGTTGTTGATCAATGGCTTTTTGGTATTCAACAATCGCGTTCGTATTCTTTGAAATGAGTTTTTGCTGTGCTGCAATTTTTGCTTCACTTTCACTCACTTCGAGTTCCTTTTGAGTAGCAAATGTTAGTGTATTTGACTTAGAAACTTTGTCACGATTGATGATGAATTTCCCACTTGCGGTATTACTGTTTGCGCTAGTTTTCTTTGCACTTGAACTATCTGCAACTACGCTACTTGGCGCTTCGACTGTCGACGTGTTGATGCTTTTATCATGAGCTGTTAGTGTTACAGCATTGAAGTTATGACTCAAGTTTTTAAATTGGACCACGAGTGTATTATTTGAAGTTGGTACGACACGGCCTGTCACTTGACTGCCACCATGATCAGTTATAGCAGTAAATTTAATTTTGCTAATATCAACCAAATCTTGATCAGAAACAGCTCCGTCAGAGATTGTATAATGCAGTTCCAACACACCGTTATTTTTATTAAAAACACTTTTTGTGAGACTGGCGGTTTTGTTCAAAGTGCCAAATGAAACAGGTGTATTTAATTCCGTACTTGGCAAATTTGAAGGTCGAGGTGTAATGTTAACCATCACAGTTGTCCCAAAAGCTATCAGAATAAATAGGCTAAATATGGCAATTAAATTGCGACGTTGATGTTCCAAAAACCAAGTACCAAAGCGACTAAATCTTTGAAACATATTTCGGAATTTATCAGCTATTGTGATTATTGCAGTCATTTTCTTACCCCTCTACATATTCAAATGCGTTACTGCTAAAGTCAGGGTATGGTGGTAAATCCATATCAGCTATTTCAGTCTCCTGAGTGTCGGGAACCTGTGTTTGAACAGCAGGCTTTTTTGATGACGGATTTGATTTATAGATGCGGAATTGTGTCACTTGATTTTGCATGGCGTATATTTTTTGACCAGTATTTTTATCGGTGTAATTGTGATTGCGCATCACAAATTCAACCTCCACTACTTGACCAACATCAGTCACATAATCTCGAATCAATTCTGCCGTTTTGTTAAAAGCAACATAATCAATATAAGTGGCTTTGCCATCTTTTAGATCGTTGATGGCTAATTTGAAATAGGCAATTTTAGTTTCATTTTCGCCCCTTACGGTAAAGTTTACGTCACGAACTAAACGCCCTACGTGGTGATTAATTTGCATAATAATTTCTCCTCTTTTGATCTAGTAAAGTAATAATTGGTGTCAATTGGTTGACTAAATAATCTTGAATGTTATTTGGTAGTTTAAATACAGGAATTTGGTCACCAGATTCAGAATAATGAATGCCCTTTAGGACTGTACAGCCGATGTAATGATTCCCTAGACAATCATCAAACAGCTCACCTTTGACTTTCATCTCACTTGGTTTTAAGCAAACAAAGGCTTGTTTTTTGGTTGGTTGAACGAGATTGTGTTTTAATTCCTTAACGAGAATGACGACATATTTGGTTTGTTGCAGTTCGTGTAAACTTTGCTCATCCAACAGCGTTAATTGTCTGACTTTCATAATCTCTCCCTTTCGGTCTTGCAGCTTCATGGAACGGTAAATGATAGCGTGTCATCAGTGTTTGAATTGCTTTAAATGATTGATAAGAGGTACGGTATAACCTCACTGCGCCATCACTTTCTAATTCATGATTTTCAATTGCTTTGATAACTTTTCGGCTGAGTTCACCTGATGAATTAGCCACAAAAAGTATATCTGCATTGAAGAAATCTACTGCAATAAATATGTTGTATTGGTTTGCCATTTTGTCTCTCCTCTCTCAATTTAAAGTTAAAAGCCTGATGCCGATTGACTTGTTGTGACAGCAATTCTCAAACGATTTTCCAGGCCACTCGCGAAGTAATTGCCATACTGGTTAATATCAATCAAATGGTCGCTCATATATTCCAATTGCTTAGAACCAATTTTTGATAGAAATAATACATTGCTGACGTCACCTTGTAATTGTCTTTGTAAAGTCAGAACAGAATTACCTTTTTCAAGTTCGGCCGTCAAAAAGTGATAACCACGGTCAAGTGCCCTGACAACAATTTGTGCCTGTTTTGGCTCATTCAGAAGTAAGTCTGGAATTAAACCTTGAACCACATTTCGTAACTCAGGATTTTTTTCAATTATTTTTCCGATTGCGATGAACGATTGTTGAAAATTATTTGAACCATTATTATTATTTGTTTCGTCCTCATCCAAATAAGGGGTTTCAGTTTCACTCAAATTAGTCTCACTACTCTCAGTCTCACTTAACTGTCGTTTTGACAGTTCTTGACCTGTCGTTTTGGCAGTTCTTGACCTGTCATTTTGACAGTTCCGGAACTGTCGTTTTGACAGTTCCTTGTCCCCCAAGAGGTTAGCCCTGTGGATAACTTCAAAATCAGCATTTATGTTACCAACGTACAATCTGTTTGGTTTATTTAACCCCTGCCGTTCTTCTTCAAGTAGTCCAAAATCTGCTAGTTCTTTTTTTAAACTAATGACTTTTTTCTCACCAACACTGAGGATTGATTGCAGGTCACTGTTTTTGTAGATCAAGTAAACATCACCATTTTTATCAATCCAATTATTTTTAATTGATAACAGAAAACGATCACGTAGAATGGCATAAGCCATTTTCGTTTCAAGCTTCATGTCGGCATAGAATTCATTTTCAAATAGTGCTTTTGGAATTTTATAGAATCGTTCGTTAGTTTCAACCTGATCTCTGCTAACTCGTTCCATTTTCCTGTGCGTGTCTTGGTCATTTGTCATCAGCAGTCCCCTCTAATGTCGCAACAATCTCTTCAAACGGTACATCCATAATTTTGTAAAATTTTATGAATGTCGTTAGTTTTGGATTGTGACTCGGATCAGTTTCAGCTTTTGAAATCGTCGCTGTTGACAATTCCCCTTTTGATTTCACGGCCAATTCCAATTGTGTTAGTCTTTTTCGTTCCCGATAAGCTTTTACAATTGATCCAAAAGAATGTTTCATTTTGTCTCTTTCTCCCTTGTCTTAGTTGTCAATTTCCATTGATTTTATTACCAATAATTAACCGTCATGACGACGGTTTCTTAACAATTTCTTAATATTCAGGCTGTTTTTAAGCAAAAAAAATAAGCCCACACAGGACTTATGAGCTTTTAAAATAACGAATGTTACAAAAACGTTACTTTATTTCAAATTATTGACTTTGGATTTTTTGTAAAACGTGTAATCCCTTGTGCGCCAACGTATCAACAAGCCTCTGTTACGTTAGATTATGCACGGTACACTTTAATTGGTATGGCGGATGTCAACCTGAAAACCACATGTTTAATATTTTAGTAAACTTCTGGTAACACGTATGTAAAACTAACGAAGATTATTTTTATATCAGAGCACAACTTTTTTAAGAATATCATGATTTTGTCTAAAAGTAAACTGCATGTCCACGCTTTTAGAACGTCGATACAAAGGCTTTTAGCAATCTAATTACTCACTATTATATCAAATATTTCAATCAATTAAACCATTTTCAAATCTTTATATTTTAAGCACAACAAAAAAAGACACTTCTAGTGTCTAAAGTTCATTATTTTATTGTTGTGCTTAAATTCGCAAAAAATATTGAAAAATAATAAAATTACGACCTGAGCCTTTTGTTAATGGCCATTATAATACTAATACTTTCGAATCTTTGGTGGGATGTAATTATTCATAAAATCGAATATTATTTCTAGAGAATCAGAAAAAAGTAATTTTTGACGATCTTCCACAGTTAAGAAACCATGCGCTGTCATAGTATCAAACATTTTTTTTAACTCATCATAATAGCCATTAATATTATAAAAAACACACGGATTATTATTGTTGCCTAAGCGTGCCCAAGAAAAAGCTTCGATAATTTCTTCTAGTGTTCCTGGTCCACCTGGCAACGCAAGACAACCATCTGATAAGTCCAGCATTTTTTGCTTTCTAACAGACATATTTTCTACTATCGTTAAATCAGTTAGTCTTTCTAAGGCTGCACCTCTGTCAGCTAATTGATTTGGAATGATACCATGAACATTACCACCAAAATCTAGTACTTGATTAGCTAGTATACCCATCAAACCAACTCTACCGCCACCATAAACCAATTCAATATGATTCTGTGCTAAATATTGACCTAATTCTTTAGTAGCAGTTACTACTGCAGAATCTTTCCCTAGTGATGCACCACAGTAAACTGCCAAATTTTTCATTTTTATATAACCCTTTTACATATTCTAAATTTAAATAAAACTGATTAATTAAAACGTTGTTTCAATTTCGTCTGACTTTGTGCTATTAAATCATCTAAATCTATATTATATTTTTCGCTTAAAATCAGTACTTGATCTAAAACATCAGCTAGTTCTTCTTTTAAATGTGCATTAAGCTCTGACTGATTTTGCATTTCTTCACCAGGATGATCTCTGCCTAGTTCTATTGCTCTAATACATTGGGCTAATTCACCAACTTCTTCAAATAAAAAATTTAATCTGATAAATGTCGAATATTGAAACCAATTGCGTTTTTTATAGAAGCTTGTTAACCACATTTTATGTTCCTGCATCACTAATCTTCCTCCTTAGTGTTAGTATGTATAGTATAATCAATGCGTACTAATTGATTATACTATACATATATATTTTATAAAATGAGACCTGTCACTTTATTTAGAAATATTAATTTAGCCACTACATTACTGACTATAATTGGTTACCCTTCATCATTTTGGCGCTCTTCTAGCATGCGCTGTTTACGCTTTTCATAAGCTCTACGGTAACGTTGCATGGCTTTATATTCTTGTTCAAACACTACCATTGGTCTTTTGCCGTCCAATGCTTGTCTAAGTGGCATGGCATTCATTTTTGAAGCTACTTCATCTAGTTGTCGTTGCTTCACATCTTTAAATGACGTACCTTTAGGGTACCAATCACGTAGCTTACGGTTTCTGTTTTCATTTGAACCACGTTGTTGTGGTGATGACGGTGTAGCATAGTATAGCTTGATTTTAAGCTCTTTTTGAACATATTCTAAAAAGTCCCATGAGATAAATTCAGAACCATTATCAGCGGTAATCGTTCTTACTGCTTTGCCATATCGTTCATAAAATAGCTTAAACGCATCAACCATATCACTAGATTTTTTACTACGAACTAATACCAAAGCAGTAAACCGAGTTTTTCGTTCAGTAAATGTCATAATCGCAGTCGTATCTTGATACCGTAGATTATTCATTTTAGCAGGCAGAACTAAATCAATTTCCCAATGACCGAACTGTTTACGACTTTCAACAACCTGTGAGCGATCAAATATTGAGTGGCGGACTAATTCTCCGTCATTTTTTAGTTGCTCACGAAGTCTAGCAATTTCACGTTCTTTAGCACGTCTTGTTTGCGCAACAGCTCTTTCTTTTGGTGTCCCATTTTGTCGATGATACTTGTGTTTGCGAATATCAATTAAACCTTTTCTAGCCCATAATCTAATGACTGATGCGGAGACATCAACATCTTGAACGTTGCCAGCTATTTGTTCAGGTGTCCAATGTTCAACATTAACCCAAGTTTCAATGATTTCTTTTAATTCAGGTGTCAATCTTGAACCGGTACCCATTTTACTACGTTTCTTTAAGGCTAGATATTGACCACGTTGTGCCGAATACTTGATACGTGCGTGTATATCCATATTCAAAAGCGTTCGTCTATCTAAATGCGAAAAATCAAGTGTGTTGCCACGGTGTAATTCACGTAGTATTGATGACGGTGTATAGCCTAAACGCCTAGCTATATCCGCTTGTGTCATTTTCTCAATATTCCACAAGTATTCAATCATGTGACGTTGATTTTCATTTATATGTGGTTGGCGCTTTCGTTTTTTTGGTGTTTCATCACTCATAAAACGTATATACTCCTTTATTATGATTATTGAAGTTGGGAATATTCCCTTATAACAAGTTTACCATTTCACAATGTTGTCTATTATTTTATTTTTTAACTTATCGAAAAACAAAATTATAAGCATATCAACTGTTCACACAACATTGAATTCATCAAGAACCTTTTTTACATCAGCTAGTTCTTCATAATATTCAGATAGCCAACGAGTATCTAAACGCATACGTTCAAGTTCAGGTAGTAAATTGTTTTCCAAATTTTTTGCATGTTCTGACAATTCCCTCAAAATAAAGGCTTCATAATTGTTTACATCATCAAATGGTCTAAAGACTTCATCAGTAAAATCAACAATATTGTGAATGCTATAAGCTATCTGCCCTATAATTTTGTTATTATCAGACCATTTTAATTGTTCACGCAAATGACTATCAACCTCAATATCACGTAAACAATCAACATAACGATTGATGATGCGATACCTTAAATTGTCAATTGCTTTGTTTATCATCACATTGCCCTTTCTCTTAGTTGCTTTTTAGCTTGATACAACTGTTCTTCAATCTTATTCAAACCACTTTCAGTGTTGCGATCAGTTCCCTTAATCAGCAAGTCTAAATCACGATAAGCAAAGGTTAGCTCAATTGATTTTGAGACCAAATCTTGTACCCTTGATGCTAATTCTTTGTTAAAAAAAAGCACATCTCCGTATGTTTGAGATTGTGCTTGTCTGATTTTAGCTTGTAATTGCATTGATACGCTTAACGTTGTTTGAAAGTTAGGCGCACCAGCCTTGAATTGAAAGCCTTGTCTATCGCTTTCTAACGTTTGGTCTAATTGACTATATAAGTCTCTAAATCGTTCTAACTGCTTAATATACAGCTCTAATTGTTCCGGCTTTAACCATATTTTTGTTGGCATCTTACTTTATCCTTTCAGTTTTAATTGCAAACAAAAAAGCTAGTACCTATCAAGCACTAACTCACTTTGTGACTAATCATATATATTTGTACGAACCGTCAAACCTGTTTCTTTACGAATTTTCTTAATAATTTCCGGTATTTGTTCTGTATATGAACTATCCAATCGTGCTATTTGTTGTGAATGTGTTGCACGACCAATCTTATACCATTCAAAAAATATATTGACCTTTTTTGAGTAGATTTGGTCTACAACTCTCACTTCATATATCGTATTAGGTTGCTTAGCAAACATTTCTTTAATATCCCCAATTACCGCATCAATTTGGTTCATAGCTCAAACAGCTCCAGTCGTTTTATTTACTATAACTATTATACGAACAGTTGTTCCCTTAGTCAACAGTTAAACACTCTAAATTATTTAGGGTAAATACTGTTTATCTTTACCAGTTTCATCAATAATTCGTAATGGTTCACTATAAATTTGTTGAGTACTCATAGTACGTCTAGGTGCTGGATATTCCTTTTGTAACTTACGCATCACATCTGCTAGCGTAGTGCCTATCATGTACTCATTCTTTGAATGCCAACCAACTGCTTTATACATTATCATGCCCCCTTTCCTTGTTCATCATCTTCGTTGTATTTTTTAGTCGGCTTTTCAAAGTTGATATTTAACTGCTTACTTGCCTGTGTAATCGCATTTTTAGTAGTTGCCATAACCAGTTTTTCGTGTTCAGCCGATAATTCCACTGCATTGATTGCTTCAATGATTTCATGCCAATGTCCTGTTTTCTTCAATACCGCTAGACTAGGCACAACCGACTGTAAAACCCATTTTTCAATACGCTCAACACTTTGCTTTTTTGGCTCTCTAACAAATTTCATTTTCTTGCCTAAAGCTGTTAGTAACGACCAAGCAGGCATCGGCTCAACCGTTGCTTCAATCTCATCACGCACTGTATCTGATTTCAATTGTTGGTCATCAATTTTGCCATTAGTAAACCACAAATAGGTATACAAAATATCAAAGGTTATATCCACCAATTTCTTATCTTGATTAAGCCACTCATCAAGGACATACTCTGCTTTATCTTGATGCAATTCTAATTCCACACGAGTTTTTACATCAGTGTCATAGCCTTTATTAGCTTGTTCTTTGTGCTTATCATAGGCACGGATAACAAAAGGCGACTTACCAAAATCAACCGTCCAGCCGTCATCAACGTTGCCATGCACTGCATAAGACTTTGATTTACTCCAAAAACGCTTTTCCTGTACAGCCTTAACAAGGTCATTCATGTTCAGCAGACCCCATTTATCATTGATTGCAATATCTAATCGTGTTAGATGCCCCCGATATAATCGTGCTTTTGCAAAAAAGTCATGCCAATTCATACTCTGCTCTAACAAAGCTTTTTCAAACAGCCGTGTGCCTTTACCAGTTAAATAAAGCGTTGTCCCAAATTTTTGATCCATAGCCTGTGTTTCTGGGTTTTTCACTGGCGCAAAGTCTTGTATGTAAATATTTTTTTCGCCAGCAAATGCCATTTCACGAGTATAAAAGTTTTGAGACGTAGGACGTTCTAAAAACAAATTTTCCTGCAAACGTAACACATCAGCAATCACTTGCTTTGAAGTTAAATCTGGGAACGTTAATGAAACCCAATCGAATTGTACTTCAATGCTTTCTGCTAAATCTGGATAGGCTACTAACAATTTATCAACAAACTTATCTGATATTTTTTGTTCTCCATTTTCAAAACGAGTAACTGTTTTTCTACTAATATCCAGTGCAGTAGCTAATTCTTGTTGTGTTATCCCAAGCAGTTGTCGCATCAATATTAAATTATCATTTGTTAGTTCTGGTGCATTTAAATCTTGTGTCATAATATTTTTCCCTTTCAATAGTTGGTATCGACCAACGTTTTTTAAATCGACTAATTTTTCTAATTCAGTTGAAGCCGTATTTTGTATTTTTGCATCAGACTGTTTAAGTTTTGCCTTAAAGCCTGATAATTCACTACCAGTAATTTCATCAATCGCAATCTGACTACCGATATTAGGTAATTGTCCCAATTCAATGGCTGGTACAGTTACGTTATAAGTCTCAACAATTTCATCATTCAATTTCATACCAACCATGATAAGTATTTCCAACGATAACCGTAAACTATGTTGTGTTGTGCCTAGAAATATAGGTGTATAAGCTGTTGGCTCATTGTTAATCGTTATCATGTCGGCTTTCCTTTTTTAAAATGTCCCATTTGGTACTTTCAAAGGGACATTTTTGTTTTTTGTTCTAAATGGCTTCATACCGGCGTTTGTTCCCCATATTGGGTTGACGCTTTCAGCGTTTTTACCGGTTTAACCCCCCTGTTAGTAACTGGGGGTTAAAGCCTTTTTGGTGACTTTATTTTTGGCGCATGTGCCAGTCGCTTACAAATGCTTTGCATTTGCTTAACAGCGACCACGCACCCAGCCCCAACGCTACGCTAGGGCTGGGCGTGGCACTGTCTCTTCCTTTGGTCGAGCCACGCCTAAAATAAAGTCACTATGTACATAAAGCCCCGGTCTCTCACAGGACATTTGCTGTAAAAGACTAGAGCTTTAACAATAGTTACTTACTTAATATGTGACAGTTGATCCAAAAGACCCTCAATATCCTTTGTACGATTGACACCGTGTGTCTGCAAAGACTTAGCCGTACCAAGCAAAAAACCTAAATTTTTACGTAGTTCTGCAAAGTAAGGTGGAAGCATTGGGCTAACAGCACGTAACTGTTCCTCATCTGCCATTGCTTTTTTAAGTTCATCACTTAGTTGAGCAAGGTGTTCAAGTCCACCTATCTTTTCAATTGCCTTCAAATCTTCAATTGATTGAGCGGACAAAGATTGAATTTTTTTAACTTCTAAAGCCATAATTTTTTACCTACTTTTTCTTTTTAAACTACAAATATTTAATTAACAGCAAAGCCAAACACAGATGCTAAGTGTTGGACTTCTTGCGTGGTATTTCATCATTTCTAACTCCTATTTTCTACTAGACCAATCAAGGTTTACATAAGGTACGCTATAAAAAGTAACGCTATATCAACGTTTTAAAGCACTAAAAAATAGAACATTTTCAAAACCTTTCACAAAGTCCTTAAAACGCCTATTTCATCACGTCATTTTTAAAATTTCACAAGTAAACTTGTTTTAGACCAATTTTCTAAACTCTTTGATGTACGCATCTAACTGTTCTTGCGAACTTTCAATATGCTTCATCAAATCGACAATATCCTGTGTAAAATTAAAAACATCAACATCTCTTATTTCTGTAATAAATCGTAACGCTTTTTCATTTTCAATTGCGCCACTTTCAACATCAATATTCTTAACAATATTTCTAATGTTAGCCATTTCATTGGCATCAATCGAACGTAACTTATCCAACATCAACGACATATTTCTTGAACCATTCACTAGACTTAACCTAGTTCGCTCAATTGCCATAATATCATCTGCCATTATTTTCCCTGTCTTTCTCTTATTGCGATATTTTCACGCATGTATTCATGTAAATTAAAATCTTTTGGTACTTCTGGTGCAAAGAATGACCTGACTTGACTGTCCCCAATCTTAATAAAGCCCCAACCTTTCAAACTAGATGACAAAGGGCGCAACTGCTTTTCATTATCAGGGAATACCATTTTTTCAATTTCAGGTGTTGGCACACCAATGTTAATACGCATATTCAATTGGTTACGTATTGCCATAGGTAACGTGCCTGCATCAGGTCTTTGCATACCAATTAAAATATAAAAACCTAGTTCACGTCCCAACATAGCAATCTCTCTAAGATTTGACATTGCTGTCTCATAACTAGCTTTAGTTGGGTCATCATAAGCCAATCTATCATTCATTTCATAATAAGCACCAAATTCATCAAACACTAAAAAATAAGGTGTAAACCCAAAATCTTTATAAGTCCCAACTTTACCCGATGCTTTAATTGCTTCAATTTTTTCAGCACGAGCCATCATTTTAGTATAAAAATCTATCACAGCTTGATTGATTTCAGATGCCACACTAAAAACATTATTTTTTAATTCAGGTACATGTTTTAAACCAGCTAAATCAGACCGTTTTGGGTCAATGATATAAACAAATTTAGTAACCTGTAATAACTGCCCAATAATCGCAAACATAGTATAAGATTTACCAGTACCAACGTTACCTGATAGTAAAGCATTGTAGAAAGTATCATACTTCCAATCAATACCCTTTGAAATTTGCAATAACCCTTTTTTAGGTTTCAATTCTTCTAACTGTCTTCTAAACTTAATCGGGTCAAAAGCAAAGGTACTAATCATTTTATTTTTACTAAATTCACTTGTTTGTCTATCAGCGAGTAATGCTGTTTCAACAACATTATCAAACTCATTTTTAGAAAAACTTTCCATGTATTTCTGGCCGTCTACTGGCTCTTGTAAAATCAGTTGACCTGTTTTGTGTAATACCTTTAATTTTAATTTTGGGAAATAAGCTATAAATGTCCCATTATCATCACTAGCAGTATCAAAGAACCCTTTGGAAACAATCAACAGGCTTATCATCTGGCGTAATTCAACTGTTTTCAGGTACTTTGAAATAAAGTCGGAATGTTCTGGGGCATAATTCTTGTAAAACCAAAAAAAACCCCAACCAAACAAACCAGTCAACAAGATGCTTAACACAATAGGCAACAAATACCACCAACTATATTGTCCTTGCATCAAGGCTTGAAAAATGTTTAAATACCAAAAACCAAAACAAACTGTTACTACAAACCAAACAAAAAGCAAAGTCCTTTTAAATAAAGTCTTTGCTAAATACTGATCGCTGTATTTAATTTTCTTAAACACTAACTATTCCTCCAACATATTAAACATTACAAATTCAAAGAAAAAAAATAAATCAAACTTGAAAAAAAACCAAAACCCCAAATAAACGCTACCAAACTTAATTTCCAATCTTCCCCTTTCTCAACAAATATAATGTAATTAAACCAGATAAAGAAACTAATCAAAAAATATTTTAATAAGTCTATCCAATTCATAAATGTACCCCTTATCAATTACCCGATAGAAAACGACGACACGTCAAGCCACTACCAGCCAATAAACGCCACTCAACTTCAATGTTTGAAGCATCTGTCTTACCTGACTTCAAACATCTTTCAGCTTGTTTGTAAAAACCAAATAATTCATTATCATAAACCCTAAAGCAAGCCACACTAGAATAAAAAACACTATTCACTAAAAAATCATGAAATTTATCAGAACAACGCTTAGCATCTTTTACATCAGCAATAGTAATAACACCGCTCTCTCTATACTTCGGAAAATAAGATTGTTTAAATTCATCAACTGTTAAGCCAAACATTAACGTTCACTCTCCAATCTCTGCATCTCATCATTGATGACATAATCATACATTTGATGTGTGAATTCATTTCTAAATCGTTCAAATTTTTGAGGACTGCCCTTAATCTCATTCAAAGTAAGACTATGTTGGTCGGGATAAGGACTATCACTAGCATAATCTTGCCAAGCAATCTTTCCATGAACATTGATAATTGCTTGAGCTAACAACAACACATTTTTACGTGTCATACGATACTTTTTAAATTCACTCATGATTAAACCTCTTTTTCATCACTTTTAACAGGCACATAATCATTTCTAATCAATGCCGATAATTCATTGTAGCTATCAATATATTCAAGATAATTACCAAAAATATCTAAGCTATTATAATTACCTGCTCTAACCATTAACTTTGCTTGTTTTGCAAAATACTCTAACGACATATCATGATAAATAAAAGCATATCTTGCTTCATCAAAATCTTTGATTTGGTCTTTGATTGCTAAATACTTATCATGAAATAACTTATAAGCACGTTTAGCTTTCCGTGAAACATCTTCATTCACAAGCATACCCTCGGAATAACCAAGCATTGTACTTTGTAAATCTGCCATTGTAAAATCAACTTTAGTCATCAACCTTACCTCTGTTCGTTACATCAAAGCGAACCACATCTCGCTTTTTATCCAAAATAACCGTAATTGTATAACCACTGGCTTCAATCTTTAAAGTAAGTTGCTTTTTATCAAAAGCAGTCACTGTCTTACCAGTAATCACACCAGTTGTCTCTTGAATATCTTTTGACAAATCACTAGCCTGTGGCATAGTAATTGCCAAGTCTTTTGTCTTATAAATATCTTGTGCCAACTGATCTAATTTTTTCAATTCGGCATCATGTCTAAAATACACATACCAAATGCCAACCCCAACAATCACTAAAAATACAACATTCATTATTAGTTCCTACTTTCTTATCCGTACTTTGCTTCAAGCTCCGCACCAGCGTTCTTATCAACTGTCTTAAAGGCTTTCGTCCATTCTTCAAATAACGAATGGATAACCACCTTACCGACACGACCATAAATATCCCTAAACAAACATTGACCCTTTTTCAGGTCTTTTAACATATCCATATTTGATTTATTCACTGGCAAACCAAAATGTCGCAAGATATTTTCACGCTCACTATCATCAGCGCTATCAAAGGCAAATATTTGTCCATATTGACCGTTACTCTTTTCATCATTGACATCACCAACTCTTTGAGTGGAATATATCAGCATATTGTTTTCAGAACGACCCAAACGCTTGATGCCGTCCAAGACTTTACGTCCAGCAGGCGAAGCGTTAAATATCCACGCTTCATCAATAATTTCAGCACTAAATCGTTTCGTGTCTTCACGTCCAAATTTTTCAAGGTACTTACCTAATGCCAACATAATCGATACCGAATATTTTTGTGTTTCAGTGTAACTACGTACTTCTTGTTCAGCGTGTGGCAAGTCCAAACCCGTCACTTCTAAAATTGTCCGTTGATTATTAAATTCGATACTATCCGTTTGTCCGTTACTAAAAGCAAGTTTTAACATACTATCAGGAATGACACTCTCATAATAATTCGCTAACTGTTGTGACTTCTCATTGCCAGCTTTTAGAATTTCGATAATCGCCATTGTACCAACTTGTTCGCCTGCTAATCGTTGATTACAAACTTGCTTAATTGCATTCGTCAAAGCCGTATCAAGTTCCATATCTTGTGAGATTGACCGAACTTGTACCAACATTTCCTTAACCAACGTCAAGACACTAGGTATTTCATCAACTGTACTTTTACTGTTCAAAGTAAGCATTGGGTCAAGAACACCACGGTTAGCACTATCATTGGCATTCAAAGTCACATAATGAAATGAATTCATCAGCTTAGTGAAAAACGGGTTTTCATTATCTTCCAATGATGCTTTAAACCAACGTCTCACTTCTTGCTTAGGGTCAACGTACAACAGCTTGACATCGAACATAGCAAGATAATTCAACAGAATTTTAACTAAGAATGACTTTCCTTGTCCGGTATCGCCAGTGATCGCTATGTGTGGACTATCTGTTTTCGCCCCAACAATTCCTTTGTTGGCAATCACTGGGTTGATTAAAAGCAATGTTCTTGAAGATGCCACGGCGCTATCGACACTAAAGTAACGGTTTGTATCTAACACACGTCCAATATAAAAGCCAGTTCGAGACCCTAATTCGTGACTAGTACCAAACATCAACTGGGCTAGGGCTGGCGCATTGGTAAATTGTCGCCAACGTTTAAAAACGCCCAAATTAGTCGCTGGCAGATTTTGATACAACAATAATTCTTGATTAAAACTAGGTTGAAAAACTTCTATTTCACGACTAAAGGTAGATAATCGTGTTTTAATTTCTCTAATCTTAGTTTTTAATTGCTTAACATCATCATCACGCACTACTAGAACTAACAGCCATTGCATAAAAGCATCTTTACTATCCATAACATCAGCCAAGTCTTGTGCTAAAGCATAATTTGTTCGAGAACGCTTTGAACTATCATCATCACTTGACAAGGCATCTTCTAATTCATCTTTGTACTTTCCTTTTGAACTTCTAGTCTCTTGTTTCATTCCTTTAAAACCGTCACGTTGTGGAAAATTGATTTTAAAATGAACTTCAACAGGAAATTTAAACGATTGTAATTCAGGAATAAGCGCTAAATTGTCTAGTCTATCAGGCAAATTCAAAACCAAGTGACTAATATAGTCTGTTTCTTCCTGCGTTTCACGTTTGACAATACCCAATTTTGCTAAATCAAAAGCCGTATCACGCATGTTAGAAAAATCTTTCATTCCTTGATGATGATAAGTTGAGCCTAACATATTGATTAACTTTTCTTCGGACATTTTAACGGCATCTAGCGGTCGCAAAATACCAAGTACATCATCATTCATAGTTTGATAACGTTCAAAGAATTTGTCATCAAACTTGACCTGATAACGCATGGTTTCTGCCAATCTACGCAAGATTAAATCTGTGGCAAACTGGAACTTGTCTTTTAAGTCGTCCCCAACACTGGTATTTTTCAACTTAACACCAATATAGAATTCATCACGAATTGCTGGCTTAAATTCACTTTCCAAAATATCGACTTCTTCTTGACCCATATAGTATTGCGCCACATCAGCTATATCTTTTGCCCAATCAGGACTAGTGCCTTGAATACGCCCCGCCAAGTCCATATCAACTGGAATCAACTTCAAATCAACATCATCATATTTTTGTAAACGCTCAAACACATCAACAAATGTTTCTTTAAAATTGCTTTTATCTTGTGCATTAGCGACATTGATTTGAAATGGTTTTAACTGATAGTAAGCCCACACATCACCGATTATTGTCAGGAGTAAATTATCTTGATATTGCACAACTGGGTTTTCGTACTTTACATTGACATTCTTTGCCATACTTAATGACCTACCTTTCTTTTAAAATTTGTCATTGATCACTTGCCCCAGTTTCTGCAAAATTGTTAATTTGTTTCACATCAGTTGAGACAAGCTTCATGTTTGGGTTATTAGGTTTCATAAACGTTGGTGTTTCTTGTATCGCAAAGTCAGACACATAATGTTTGTTATTGACGTTTTGCACATTGATTGTTTGAATTTGTTTGTCCTCATGATTGAAATTCAAAACATTGTGCCAAAAGATTTTGGGATAGACCTTTTGACAATGTGCGCAATCGGCATTGTAAAACATCACAGCTTGTACATTTGTATCTAACCCTTTCACATCATTATTTTGAAAATACATTGATGCTTTCGGGATAAAATAAAAACCAGCCACTAATAACAAAATGACTGGTAATACGCTATTGATAATAATTGTAATGGGTTTGGGTAACTGTTTTTTATTCCCTTTCTTAGTTTCATTACCCCCTTTAATATAATGTTTCATCATTCATTCTCCTTACTGTATTTGATTGATTTTAATTGATGTTAGTTTCTGCGTTTTTATATCAAACCAGCCATGTAAAAGAACGGTTTGATTGATTGCTTTTTGACCTGTACCACTAGTTTGTACAACCACATTCGCTAGGCTTTCGATTGTTTGATTATCTAAATCACTTGTATAACCTGTGGCTGTTTGATACTCACTAGTTAAACCAAGATTATCAATTCGTGACCCACCAGTGGCATCTAGTCCACTATCAAATAAACTGTTTTGCTGGTCTTTAGATAGTGACACAATACCAGACACCTTACTAAATCGCTTATCATAATCTGACTGACTACTAAAAGTATAATAAGCCTTTGCAAATTCTAATAACTTTCGTTTAGCTGTCGCATCATTTGCATTGTAAGTCGTTTGCAAGTTATCAATTTGTGTCGTGACATGCTTTTGTGTTTTAGCCACTTGCGACACTTCCTTTCTAACTTCTGCTATCTGTGACCGTTTATGATTTGTGATTGACATTGTGATGCCAAGACTAACTAAAAGCAAACTCATAATGCTAAGTAAAACCTTATTTTTCATTATCGAATGCCCCTTTCAAGTTTAGTCGTGACATATCAGTCACTTGCTTTTCATCAGTATCATAAGTGATTGTGTAAGCCACACTTTGTACATCACTCTTAGCAATAACTAAATATTCTAAATCAGACCCCCAAGCATTTTTAAGCCCGACAAGTGGTACATCATAATGTGCCTTGTCACTAAACGTCACAGTAGGCGCAAAAGTCTGTGTTAATTCGTTAATCACTTTTTGTGATGCCAACCCTTTCAAACTATCAGGATAAGTTGAAGTAGGCTGATTACTAAATGTTTTTACAAAATTAGTGACTTGATTAGTGCTATCACTAACTGTCGATTGTTGTGATTGAGGACTAGATACGATTGTCTTTGACTTTTTTTGACTTAATTTAGCTTGCTTTAAATCAGCTTTAGCTTGAACTAATTGTTTATCTAAATTAGGCATCTGATTAAATTGTGTTACAAGAATACCAGCCAAAACTAAACACGCAACAATGATTAAACGGCTATTTTTCATACTATCTCCTTTCGATTATTTACCTTGAATAAAGGTTACGCCTTGACCTGCTGTTAATTCTCTAAAACTAACCGTTCCAGTCCCAGATGCCACAACATTACATTCACTAACTAAGAAATGCTTACCGTCATCACTGATCGCTTCAACTACGGCTACGTGTCCGTAAGTCGGGTCGGCACCGTCTGCACCTTGTGAGAAACTAACTGCCCAACCCACATGTGGTTGACTATCAGTTTTATACCCTTTGGCTTTAGCATTCTTACCCCAATCAGCACCATTACCTAAGCCATTTTCTACTGGTGTGCCTAATTCTTGCATACGATTATAGGTATACCAAGTACATTGTCCGAATGGATAAGTATTTGATGATGACGTGGCTGTGAAATTCGTATCTTTAATTTTGCTTTTATAGGCACTAGGAATTTCTTTAACTGGCGCACCACTAGTTCCCATACCTTGCGCAACATTGGTTGAGCAACCACTGGAATTATTAGTTGTGTTATCAGTATTTTGAGTTGTTTCAGTACCAGTTGTGGCGGTGTCAACGGCTGTATCTGATGACCCATTGGAAAACTTAGCATACCAAGAACGAGCATAGCTTTGTCTTGTAGCTGTTGTCCCAACACCACCACGTTCCCAACTAGCTCTTAAAAATTCAGTGGCATCATCAACGTTAGTCATTTTCAGACCTTGCTTTAATAAATCAGAGTTCGTGCCGTCATGATTAAGGGCAAAATCTAATTGCAAGCTGGCATCAGTCCACTTTTTATTTTGAGATTTCGCATAATTCAGCAACTCAACACGCCTTGAATTGTCCCATTGATTAAGCCCAAAAGCGTAACCACTGATACTAGCGTTCATTGCCGTTGTCTCATTGTAAGTTGCATTTGATTGCACAACACTAGCATTAAAACCACTTTCATGTTGTGTATTACCCAGATAACCAGCAATACCAGCTTCGGTCACACTTGATATTTTTTTAAGGTTGTCATGCAATGACTTAGCAACCGCTTCTTTATCAGCACTGGTTGTGACACTAACGTCTGTACTGGTAGATTGACACTGATCACTATTGCTAGAAAACATACCAATAATGACAATAATTAAAAAAACAAGGGATAAAATAGCTATTAAATAGCCTTTCAGAAGTTTTTTCATCGCAACTCCTTATCTAAATCTTGCTTGTTTTGTTTACGCTGTTCAGTATCAGCTTGTAAACGTTGATTAAAATGTGTGGTATCATCTTTTGACTTCAATACCTTTGAACGTGCCTCACGTCTTGTCTGTGCCTCTTTAGAACCGGTTTCATAACTTTTACTTGATTTACGTCCTGTTGGCTCTGTGGCGCTATCAGACGTTTCAGGGACTTTCTTTAATTCTTTAGAACGTTGATAGCGTGGCAATTTCACTTCATCAGCAATTGCTCTACTATGTGTACCGTTATTATCAGGCAAATCATTGCCCTTTGACTGTGGCATGTCATGTGGTGTATCTTGATTTGGCATTGCATTCTTTAAACGACTAGCACGGTCTTTTTTCACTTGTGCTTGATGCTTTGCCATATCTTTTGAAAGGTAGTCTTTGCGAGCTTGCTTACGCTTTGCTTGTTCTTCCTGTTCAATTTCATCACGAAGTTCATCATCATCAAAATCATCACTATGCTTGTCTTTGTAATTGTCTTTCATGTCTTTGCCACGTTTGATACCGTTACGTGCGCCTTGATACATACGATTAGCACTATTACGCATTTCATTTGCCGTACCTAGTGCTTCACGTCCTGCCCGAGTCATACTGATTTTGTTCATAGCATTATTAGCTACACTTGAACCAGTAATCGTTTGCACTAACCAACTTTTGTTTTTCCAAAGTAGAATCATCAAAACAATATAAACAATTGAGTTTAACATTGAACTTGCACTATTTGTTGGTGGAATAACAGTATCGGTCACATTGCCAACCCAACTAATAAACATGATGCCAAATAACAAACCAACCTTAGCAAAAAGCAACCCCAGCGCACCCATTGCAGTTTTTAAAGCACTATTCGCAAATTTTGGAAGAAGTGAAATCATAATTGTAAAAGGCGCTAAATAATACAGTAAAATAGCCCCTAATTGAACTAATAGATTAGCTAAACCAACCATTAGTAAAGGTATACCATAGGCAACCGACATCACTGGCGACATAAAGGCGATTGCGACTTGATACCATTCTTGTCCGCCTTTCTTTTTAATATAACTATTATTCTTCGCAAATTCTGTCAACACATCATCAGTGACGTTACCACCAATTAAACGATAAGGGTTACCCATTTTATCATTACCTTTTTCGGCATCTGCCATTGTGGCAACACCATAATTACCTAACAAAAAAGGTCGCTCAACCGCTTTTGTAAAGTATGCGTATCGTAAAGTACCTTGGAAATCATCGCCAGTTGAAGTATAACCACTATCATCAATATCACTTGTCGCCACAAAGACGGCTGTTTGCGCATTAGAAGTTAACGTATTGATTGTTTTTAATACTGTACTACCACCACTAACCCAAGCCGAACCGACAACTGCAATAACAAGTATCGTAAGAATTGATTTTAAACCACCTCCATTTTTAATACTTTTTGCAAACGTCCAAATAAGCCCAATGCCAAATGCTACATAAAGTAGTCCTTTTAAGGCATCACTTTGCCATGCTTTTTGAGAATATTTTCCCACGCTACCTAAAACTTTATTGATACCATCAGTAATATTCGTCAAATCAAACATCGTTGATAGTGACTTATCAAACAACGGATAAACAATATTTAAATTAACAGCTGTAAACAGATCAGTCATAATATGTGCCGCACCAGAAGAAAAATCTGTCAATGAACTATCTTGATGATAGAACTTGTAATTTTGCAAAATATGACTGTTTACCCAGTTCATATTATGTTGAGTTAGATTTAATTTAATTTCTGTCTCCGTATAATCACTAGTGGAAGAAGTATCCCCTGACTTTTTTTCCGCATCACTGGTTACTTCTCCGACTGCTTGTTCAGCTTGCTTTGAAGCATCATCGATTGCCTTAGTAGTATCATCAGAAATTACGGAACTGTTCGAATTACTACTATCATTGGCAGATACTTGTGTTTGTGCAAAACCCAAAACAAACAAAAAAGAAGCCAAAATAATTAGCTTCCGACATAATTTTATTAACATGTGCTTTCCTTTCAAAATAAAAAGCGCCTGCAAACATTGCAAACACTAACATATTTATTGAACTGTATTATTCGTCCAAGTATATACTAATGGCTGATTATCATAATACAACCGTCCAATGTGACCTGTTACCATTTCTTTTTTTGATAAATCGTAAGCTATTATCACCGTTGGCTCATTGTTTTTATAACCATTCTGAAATAGTTTTTGAACAACTACGTTCTTTGCTTTATTATAATAGAGTTCAATTTTTGCATAGTTACCACCGTCAGTATTCATATCATTTTCATAATTATTAACACCAGTAGCTGTCATAGCTTCATCAACACTAGCTTTATCAATAATACCGTCATTTGAATATTTAACAGTGTAGTCTTTACCCTCAACGTATTTACTAGTTGATGAGCTTGATATACTCGATGCACTACTACTTACTTTAGCCGTTGCACCAGTTTCTTCAGTAGTCGCACCCGAATTATTGGAAATTATGACCCATGATGCTAATAAAATGATAATGACTAAAGCTAGTCCTGCAATCACTAGATACAATAAATTCTTTTTCTCAAATTTTTTTGGTTTTTCAGACATATTCATTCTCTCATATCGTGTTGTTAATATATCCATTCTATCACACCAACCTTTCCATTTTTTTGTAAATTAAAATGTTACCTGCTGGAACTGCCCCAGCACTGCCCTATCTTTCAATTGACGATAACATGATAAAAACATGCTTTCACATGCTTTTTAAAGACTATAAAATTTGATACCGCTTATGATTACTATTCAAATGTTTATCCTGATACAACTGTTTCTTTTGAAACCAATAACGCCAATAATGTGTTAAAGCATATTTAAGCGTTGTCTCAAATGGTAAATCATCAACTTTGAGTAGTTTGTCTAATTGATAAACACCAACTAATGTGCTAACCAATAGAGCAAACCCCAATGTTAAACCCCCATTACTCACAGTATAAAGTTTGAATACAAAGATAATCACGGCATCGATCACCGTTGTAATTGACAAAACGCCAGCAATTCGAGTATCAATAAAAACTGGTAACTTGAAATCGCCATAAATCGTTTTGAACTTTGCCGAATTCGTGTAAACTCGCCTGTAATTGTACATAGACCTTAACCCCCTAGCCCTTGAATATAATTCAAAATTGTATTCATCAAACCAGAAAAGGCATTTAATGTATTGGCTGGTCCATTGACGAAGAAATAAACCAAAGCGCCAATTAAAATTGTTACCCACATGGCTTTTGTTTCATTCTTACCATAATGACCGATTGAACGGCCACCAGCGATAACAACAACACCAAAAAGCAACACAGGTTTCAAAGCGTTATAAATATCCATAATACTCCTTTCTATGCTTGTACAAATTTAGTGACAAAATAGGTTGATGATTGTTTCTTCAAATCTAACCTAATTGTCTGTACTTGCATAATGTTTGTACCATGAACTTGAACCGTCATTGTCGCTGTCACAACTGGCTTTTCACTTGTGCCTGTTACTTTGATACTACTATCATCTAACGTCACAAGGTCAACAGCACCATTTAACCCCACAGGGTCGGACATTAACATTGACATATCTTTAGTTGAAGATGATACATATTTTTGTGCAAATTGTTTGGTAAACTTAACGACTTTTGCCGTGACTTCACTATCGTTGATTGTCTTACCAGTTTTATCAAATCTTGCAGTCCCTATGTGTCCGACACTATCAATTGTGTTGGCAACATAAGGCAAACCAATCACGGTTAGTTTTTCATTTTCCTGCGCATACGGTACATTAACCGTCATATCACTTTGTTTGCCGTCCGCTTCAACCACCAAGCTATACTGTGCTGTTTTGACACTATCCACAGTGAAGATGCCATTTAATTTAGCACTATCTAACTTCATTTTGGAATTGCCAACGTTGTTAGGTAGTGTGATATTACTCGCCAAATATTTACTTAATTGTTGCGAACGACTATCAGCGTTACTATCTGATGAAGCATAATAAAGTGTCAAAAAGTTGGCAAGATATTGTCCGACAACAGGGTTGTAACTGGTTGTACCAGCACTTGCTTTATCCAATTTTTTGCTTAAAGTTGTGACCGTTGCACGCAACGTTTTATTCTTTTGAGCGATCGCATTAGCAAGTACCAATACATAACTAAAGTAAATAAAAAGCCCTATTAGAAATAATAGAACTATCTTACGTACCTTACCTAAATTCATTGTGTGAGCTTTAGGTATTTTTACTGCTTTTTCCTTTTGCTTTTTTTCATACTCAAAATTCACTTTGAGTTTTGGGAGACCACGCATTTCACACCCCCTTTCGCTATTTTTAAACCATTATAGATGCTTACGCTTGTAAATCAAACCACCCAAAGCAACTAAACCAGACACTGCCAATGCTAAGATGCCATTACCACCCATAGATGACTTTTCTGTGGCATGTGTTAATGGCAATGCCTTAGCTACGGCATCATCAAGTTTTTGCTTAGCTTCAACAACTGGTGCCTTTGTCGCATCTTTGTCATTAGCAGTTAGCGCTTGATTATAGGCTTCAACTGCACGAGCAACGCTAGGTACACTAGCAACTTGTGTTGGCACATCAACAACATTACCAGAATTATCAGGTGTTACTTCAACTGGCTTGACATGATTGACTTCGCCTTGATTGTTTGTATCAGGTGTAGTTGGTGTCAGTGGCACGGTATTATCTTCGCTTGATGCCCCATTGTCACCAGTCGTTGAACTATCCGTACCGCCACCATTTGATGAAGAACCATTGTTATCTGATGAAGAACTTGAACTATCATTGTCCTCTGATGAACTTGAACCACCATTATCAGTTGACGAACTATTACCGTCTTCTGTTGAGGAACCAGAACCACCATTATCAACACTGGTACCATCATCAGTAGATGAAGAACCACTACCGTCATCAGTTGAAGAACCGGAACCACCATTATCAACATCGGAACCGTTATCAGTAGATGAAGAACCACCGCCGTCATCAGTTGAAGAACCAGAACCACCGTTATCAACACTGGTACCGTCATCTGTTGATGTACCACCATCACCCACTGTCGTACCGTCATCTACGTTAGAATTGGCATCACTCACAACATCAGTTGTAGCACTTAAGACAACCGCCTTAACTTGTGGCAACACCTTAGCAGTTGCTTGTACTGATTGTGCTGTACTAGTATCAGTTGTTGGTACAGTATCAGCACTAACTGCTTGATGACCTAATGCTAAAGCCCCTAAAACAGACCCAGCGATTAAAAGTTGTTTTTGCAACATGTTTATTGTCTCCTAACAATTTTATTGATTGGGCTTCACACCCCATTTGGTTATATTCTGTGATAACGTCACGAGATCAATTTTTAAATTAGTTTTGCTTTTTACCTTTTTTTGAGATACCAAAAGCCAAACCAAGACTAGCTAACCCTGCCAATGCACTTAACAAAACGCCACCCTGATTTTCATTAGCATGCGTTGTTGGCAAAATACTTGCCGTTTCAACTGCCTTTGGCGTTTCGGGTGTGGCTGTCTTTTCAACCTTTGGTGTTTTCTTAATGTTGTAATAATGCACTGCAACCTTTTGTGGTTGTGGCTTATCAGCATTTGGCATATCCGCAACCGTTACCTTTTTAACACTAGCAACTGGTACAGCAAGCTCTTGACCTTTAGCAGGTGCGACAACTTGTACATGATGTACTGTTGCTTTCGGTGCCGTAGGCTTCACAGGGTCTTGCTCATAAGTTGGTGCCTTTGGCGCTACATTAGTATTCTTAATTTGCGTTGATACTTGACCGTGTGTATTCCATATCCAGTTATCATCAACAACCAAAACCTGTGTTAGGGGACTAGTCTCATTTGGTGAGATTTTGAATGTTTTGTTAATTTGCGCAGTCTTATTGATTGTTTTTGAGAATGTCGTATTGCCGTCATGGTAAACCGAAAATAGTTCGTTGCCGTCATTGTCATAGACGTGGAAATTGATATTTTGGTTAACCGCTTGGTTTTGATAAGCATTGGTATACGTATATGAATACAATTCAATTGATGAAATCGTCACGGTTTCTGTGCCGTCACCATTTGAAACAATCTTCCAATTGATTTTACCTTTCAAAACACCATGACCAATGATGTGTACACCGTCGTTCATATCGTGTTCCAATGTGAATTCGCCTGTTGTTTGGTCAACAGTGGCATTCATAAAGGTTTGATATTGACCAGATGACGCATCAGTTTGCGTTTGGGCTGTCATGCTTGTCGTATGGTTAGTCCCATTCATATAGTCTTCAAGCGCTTTTTCATAGGCTGCTTTTTTATCAGCATTTGCCTTATCAACCGCTGCCTTTTGTGCTTCATAGTCAGCCACTTGCTTTTGATATTCAGCCGTCAATTTAGCCAATGTTTCAGTATCGGCTTTTTCACTTGCCACACCACTAGCTACTGCTTTGTTGTACAAATCAAGGTTATAAGCCATTGCATCTAATAAATCTTGATCCTCTAAGCCAGTCAAATCTTTGTACTTTGGCGAAACTTTTGAAACTTCAACACTAACATCAAGTCCAGCATTTTTGCTTGCTTCAACTTGCTTATCAAGGTCTAATGTCGCATTGTTCAAATCTGATTGTCCTTTTTCAACCGCTTCATCACGGTCTGCATTAGCTTTGGCGTAATCAGCTTGCTTTTGTTGGTATTCAGCCGTCAATTTAGCCAATGTTTCAGTATCAGCTTTTTCACTTGCCACACCGTCTGCGATTGCTTGTTTATACAAGTTAATGTTATAAGCCATTGCATCTAACAAATCTTGTCCCTCTAGTCCCGACAAGTCCTTATATTCGGGTGAAGATTGAGCGACTTCAACGTTGACTTTGATACCAGCTTTTTCAGTAGTATCAACTTGTTTATCAAGGTCTGATGTGGCATTGTCCAAATCAGCTTGACCTTGCTTAGTGGCATCTGTTTGTTCAGTAGTTGCCGTTTGATAAGCCTGATCGTTTGCTTGTTGTTTTGCCGTGGCATCTTTAACCGCTTGGTCTTGCTTATTCAAATCTGATAAGACTTCATTTGTTTTTGATGAAGCGTTGTCATCATTGATTGTGACATCAGTTGTCTTACCAGTCGTCACATCAACACCAGCTTTTGAAGCGGTGTCTGCACCACTCTTAACAGTATCTTGTGCTTTATCGACCGCATCTTTTGCTTGGTCTTGTGTCACACTTGAACCGGCAGTTGTTGGCACTGTGCTTTTTTCAGCAGTTGAAGAAACAGTTGCAGATTTAGTGGCATCATCAGTTGTCGCTTTGTCCGTAGCTGTACCAGTTGATGAAGCAGTTAATTGAACTTGCTTGTCATTTTGCGTGGCATCAGTGGTTTTAACAGCATGTGCATCAGCATTTGAAACAGTATCAGCACTGACATGTGTGATATTAGCACTCACAGCAACAGCAGTTACTGCAACAGCTCCGATTACCCACAACTTATCTGACTTGTACAACTTATATTTTTTTACATTTTCCATAATTTTCTAAATAAAAAGACTACATATTAGGTAGCCTTTCTTTCCCTTCCTTATAAAGTATTTCTAACACAATCGTGTAGTTTCAAAAAAAAAAGCCTCCGAATGGAAACTTTTCATTTTCACAGAGTAATGTCTGTAAATTTTATTCAATTACTGAAATCTTTTTTAACACTGATTTTGGTACTTTATTTTGTTTAATGGCAGTTGGACCATATAAAACTCTAGTGTTCGATACTTCCGCTTCCAAAAATTCGCCTGGTTTAAATGGTTTGACATTTTCTCCTGATAGCTCAAAAGAAATGCTTTTTTTAGTACCATCAGCGGTCACAAATTCAAAATGATACTGATAACTGTATGATCCTTTAATTACCTTGCCCGTGTCGTCTTTTGTTTCTTCACGATTAGGAACTTTTACGGGCGCCCTAGTATACGCCTTGGACGCTGCATAGGTGTTGTCATAATAATTTCTGACCTGAATTGCTAGGCCAATAACTAAACTTATTGTCAATAGACTTGCAATGATTAAACTGACTTTTTTCATTTTATATTTTTCCTCCTGTATTCTAAGAGATAAATATGGACAATATATTAATAATCACAATGATTAGCATAAAAGCTATATGAAATTTTTTGTGATTAGAAAGAATTGCTATATATTCACGAATTAATGCATTAGGCAAAAAATAGTTACTTGTTTTAGAGCCTATACCATCGATATTCAAGCCAACTAAATGTGCAAAACCCGCTGCTCTAAAAACATGGTAATCATTTGTTGCAAAAATCCCTTTTTGTAAATCAAATCCATTTTCTTCAACAACTTGTTTAGAAAAAAGCATATTTTGATAAGTATTTTTTGATTGATTTTCTACTAGAATATCAGATTTTGGCACCCCGTGATTAATTGCATATTCTCTCATAGCTTCAGCTTCGGCCAACAACTCATCTCGCCCTTGGCCACCAGACATAATTAATTTCATAGGCATTTTATTTTTCTTGAATTGTTGATTTTTGAAGTTAGCAGCTACCATGATTCTTGAGCCGAGCAATGGTGAAACCGTATCACCATTAATCAAACCGGATCCCAAAATAATAGCATATTCTTTATTAAATTTTGGACGAACCACTTTTGTAATCACATAAGATGCAAGAAATGTCAAAACCCAAAAAAGTAAATAATTTTGAAAACCGTATGAAACATTCTCCACAAAATCAATAATTTTGTTGTTTGGAATATATCTATTCAACATACTGAAGACAACTGGAATTAGTAGCAGTAAAATGCCAATAATTAAAGTTAGCATGTTTCCAATTGAATGACTTTCACGCCGCCAAACTATGATGCCATTCCATATAAACAAGAATGCGCTTAAAAATGTCAATAAAAAAATGGGTATGAAAATCAATACCAACACAGCCAAATAGACATAAGTCAACACTTTGTTATTGATCTGGAGAACAATAATAGATAGTGAGACAAAATAACTAAAAATGGTTGCAATGGTTGCCATACCACACAGAAGTCTATAACGGTTTTTCTTGATTAGAAGAAAATTTATTGACGACATCACAGCTGATGCGGCAATAAAAAATATAGAATAACTAAAATAGTTATCAAAAATATTGCCCATAATAAATGAATCCCCTCTCTTACTTAACTACAATTGTAGCATGAAAGAGGTTTTTACAAAAAAAGCAGAAACTATTGCTCAAAATTTCTTAAAATTTTTTGATGACAAGAGTTTATGTTATTGTGTGATTGATTACATGTAACTCTGTAAAGGTTCTTTGAACGATAATAAATAAAAAGGTCAGCACACTAGCAACAGCCATAGCAACATGTAGCGATTGACCCAAACTCATAAAGAGTAAAAATATAGGGAGCATAGACCCAATATAGACGAGCCAAACTCCAAACATAAAGCCAAAATAAATCATTTTTTGTGCCATTGTAACAACTAAAAAAGACCAATTGTTTAATCGGCCTTTAACCTTTCTACTATATTATGATGCTATTAACCTTTTGCTTTGTCAGCTTGATTAGTCGTTGTCTTACTTTGATTTGATGCTGGCTTTTCGGTTGCCTTTTCGGTTGCCTTTTCATCAAGTGCAACTAACGTGTCAGCATACACTGTCCAATCAGTGGCATCATTACCAGCAAATGCAAACTTCAAACCTTGTGGCACTAACTTGTCCCCCGGCTTCAAACCAGCTTGCAAGCGTTCACTTTCTGCTGGGTCAACCAAAATACGGACAATGTTATCATCATTGCCAACATCGCCTGACTTGCTTTGTTGGATAAAGTTGAACTGATAATTTGAAATAATTGGTTCATCATAATCATCACGGGCAACTTCGCCACGATTATCAGTTTTATAATTAGGTGTAACCCTAAACAAAACTAAATCATGACTATCAAACGCATCAGCACTACGCACACGTCCATGTGGTGTCTTGTCTTTACCTGATACGAATACAGCATCATATTCTTCTTCTGGCAAAGTGTCTGTTTTAGCATCAGACATAGGTAACAAAGTTCCTGTCTTAGTGGCAACACGAGCGCCATTTCTTTGGTTACTGCGAGCAGTACCAGCAATAATTTTTGCATCAATCAGTTTCAACGCTGTGCCAAAAGGCATACTAAAATCAAAGCCAGCCTGTGGTGTAACATTTTCAGTGTTCAATGTGTTGTTCACATTCAACATTGCCACTGCCACATCAGCATTAGCACCAACTAAATTACGCCCAGCAAATGTGAGCTTTCCGATACTTTTTCCTTGTAGTGATAAACTACCAAACTTATTAACCATAATGTAAATCCTCTACTTTCTTTTATAAAATAAAACACAAAAATCATTTGATTTCTGTGTTTTTTAATGTGGAATGCATATTGTGTTTGAATTTAAGCATTGAAAATAATTATATAGTTCTTAAACCTAACTATATGTTGTAACCATTTTTCAAAAAGCGTGACAGCCTAAATTTCTCAGTGTGTCCAATAAACGTATTTTCAATTCTATTTCTTGAACAGATTTTTTTTGGAGGAACTACTTTTTCAAAATCTCCCCTACCATTTTGTGGGCGCATTAATGTTTGATAATAGTTACCTAGCATATCTTGATACTGTACAATAAAAATTTCATAACTACTTGAATATGGCAATAAACCAATATTTTTTTGCCCATCAGCTTTTATAGTTCCTAGGCTTTTTTCCAAAGTCACTGTTGCAAATGGATATTGATTTTTGTTATTTCGTTTCTTTATAAAGTTAGGAAGATGTTCGTGTATATGTTTGTACCAAAAAGACTCTTGGGTTATATCTAAAAAACATCTAAAAATATTTACATTGACCGCAGTATTTACGCCTACATTTTCAACCAACTGAGATTCTCCGTCAATATTCTTCGCTTCATTATTAATTTCTGCATCTTGTATTTTGAATACTAATAGTGGCTGTCGTGATATTCTAATTTGCTTTGCCACATTTTTACTTCCAACGTAAATAGCAATTAAACTAACAAGCGTAGTTTGTTTTAAAATATAAGATATTATAGGATGTATAAATTCCCAAAAGTGCAATGCAATATTAACCAAGTCAGCCACCTCATTATCAATATATCATAAAACCTGCCCTAACAAATAAACTAAATAATAAAAATTCTATTATCTCCGAATAATGTTCACGAACAATCGAAAATAAAGAATTTTATAATCAAAAAAGCAAAAACAGAAATGCCTGATTTTGCTAATATCAATACTGTTTGTAAAAATATACAATAAATATTTACTAACGTTTTCTAATTCACGGGATATAATTCTATTTTGACTATATCCGTCCTTATGATTAACTATGCTAAATTCTCAAATGTTTTAAAGTCGCCTACTTCATAAGTAGGACATTCAAGCAACACTCTTAGGCTCTGCCCATTTCCGAAATGCAATCTAGCACTTTACATTTCTCGACATGTTGTATTTTTGATATCGGAGCGGAAATTGTGACTAACTCAATTTTTCTAGACTTTTCTCTCTTACTGTTTACAGTCTCCGGATTGAACACTTTTCAAAAATACAGTATAATAAATGTATTGAAACATTATATTCTGCACTATTTAATAACCGTGGTGGGGCATTAACTATGTGTCAATCAATATTAAGTTTTCAATGTACAAATTGACTAGCCATTGGCTGGTCTTTTTTTGTGCTTATTTTGTGTTCTTTAGGTTTTCTTAATAATATAAGCCTTTTCTACAAAATAATAAGCACAAGGTATGTTACAGAGGTATTTCAACTTCCATATCAAACCTTATGCTTATAATTTTACATACTCCGATCAAATTCATTCACTTTTCCGTACCGCCATTCCGCTTCCCTGGTAATGCCAATAACTTTTTCTTCCGTCGTCAGTAAATTCATATGTTGAAAATATTTGAGAATCTTTCGTATCTAAAACTACAAAAAGAACTGCTAATGACTCTAATAAATATTCAAGAGTTCCGTAGATTGGTAAAGAATCCACAAAATTATGACGTAGATTTTGGTAAGCGTTGTTGTATTTCCAATTATTATTGCCTTTTGGGTCATAGTGTACCTTCCTTTCTTTATCAACCATAATTACTTTGTCTTCCTTTTTTTCGAATACATCACTATAATCCTTCTTATTTAATTTATATCCACTCATAGTCACTAGGACATGCGGTCTATTCTTCTCAGATACGTAAAGTTTACCAAAAAAATAATCATATTGATCACCTTGTTTTTCTGAACCATAAAATTTTGCAACTGATTCAATTAGTGCGAATATTCGTAATTCCAACTCAGCTATGAAGGTTGAGTATACATTCTTTTGAGTTTCATCAAACGTTATTTTATAAGATAGGTCAATAACTTCTTTCTCAATGTCCTTATAGATCATTTTGAATTCTGGGGTTGTCTTGTCTTCCATGGTTTTTCTTCCGCCTCAGTGTTGATTAAAAATTTTTGTATGGCTCTTCACATCAGAGACGCCTGCGTCATTCAATTCCAGCAAAGCTAGAAATATAGCACATAATAGACTAGTCATGTTCAGCATTTGCTTGAGAAATACTTGAGACGATTACAATTAAAGTCGCTGCTTTTTTTCAAGGAATCAGTCTGATTTTACAATTTATCTTATTCAAATGAAAGCGTTAAAAATAATTTATGACTCAAGCTTTTTCTAGCAATTTCAAATATATCCGATTATAGCGATAATGTAGAATTTTTTATTTGTATTTTTAATAAAAATTCCCTTCAATTGTGAAATACAAATGATAGATTTTAATTTTAAACGCAAACGTCTATAGACCACGTTAATCGTGTAAGTGTTTTGACTTTAGTGTGTCAAAATGGTATTGAATTTCTGTAAAATTTAATGACTTATTCAATATCTCGTATTTATCAATATAATTATTATAAAAAAATCTTTTTTGGGGTTTAGAATGACCAGAAACTAGATAATAATGCTCCTCTTTTTTAATAGTTTTTTTAAGTATCATCGTTTGATTGTGTAAGGAGTTTTCATTATAATTAAATGAGTTAAGTTCAGTATAAAGAATTAAATCACTTGATTTGATAGTCTTGTCAAAAATAGGAATTCGAATTTGGAATAAAGCCTTCAGTACCCAAATAATTGTGATGAATGCGTTGAGGAGAATTAACAGGTGACTAGCATGCAACATGTTGAGAGATATGTAGTGATTAATTAATAACTTATTCTCGACAAAGACGTAATTATGAAATTCTTTTATAAAATCAAATGGATTTAGTATGATATTGATAGTCAACCAATATATCCAAATGCTTGTCAGTAAAATAAATAATAAATTGAGCAATCTGCGAAATGCAGTTACCTGGTTCCACACCACCACAGTGTCATCATTCATTTCAACATCTTCGGGCAATAAATTAAACACAGGAGTCCAAAAATGTAATAGAAGTATAATAGTTGCAAATAAGAATATTGATATCAGAAAAAATAAGTAGTAACTATTAAATACTGTAATCGATTTTATAATAAAAGATTGAATTGACTTAGCAGGCCAGCTATTGACCGATAATAGTGATCTGTATTGCGGTTTCCAAAGAATCAATAAATCAATCACAAAAATTATGTTTACTATGTTTACAATGGGTATTCCCATTTTTTTTGTGAATTTGTCATAAATTTCTATAATATCTTTTGCTTGTGGCATATTTCTCTTCAGGCATAATTATATTTCAAATGTGTTATTAACATTTTACGGCAAAACTTGAGAAAAAGATACTAGATACATTATTTGAAAATCTTGGTAGTTAAGTCTGTTTCTTTAAAAATTTCGTGTTGTTCATTATCAATTTTTTTTAAGCTTGGTTGTTCTCATACTAAAAAAATGGACTATTTTTTAGTATGAGAACAAAATAGATACCTTATCTTTATGGGATTTGTATTGTAGTCCCTTATGATAATAAGTTAAGATGAATTTATATACTAAAATAGTAGGAGTGATAAATATGTTTAAGGGTGTTATTAATTATCAAAATGGGAAAATACCATTTGTAATAGACGATTATCGAATGAGCTTATTTTCAGAGGAAGAATTAGTTTCTCTATTTGCAAAAGAATACAATTTCAAGAAAAAGTATATCCTAACTGGTCAATGCTTTATTGGTGTCAACATGCCTCGACCTATAACCTTATTAGTTGAAAGTTCAATGGGAAATACATGTTATTTGACATGCTTTATTATAAACAGAGTGGATTCCGACAAAAAAATTAATTCGATAAACTTTGAATCAAAAATACTTGATAGCATTTTTCAATACAAATATCACTATTTAGATTTATCTAGAGATGGAATAAATCTTGGGATTGTCAATTTAATTTCTTAGTGGTCATGCATTCACAAATAATTGATTTGATTTTTGTTATTTACCTTTTCAATTTTGCGCTCTTTTGGTAGAAAAGACGCGAATATTAATTTAATATTTCATTTCTCTCCTACCCCAGTGAATATGGATCAAAACGGACTGGGACGCCTGGCGCCACTGACAGACTATTGTTTACACTTACGTGTCTAACAATATGTCGACGTGCTAGTTTTCATTAATTGGCTCCACAACATCGTCATGTTTCGTAACAAGTTACATAGTGTCAACTTCAAATGACCAAAAGATTTGTCCTTTTTAAACACTATTGAACCTCATTTCAATGGAACGACCATGAACAAATATTTGTCGTCTAGCATCGGTTTGACCCTGTTTGGCGAATTCCTTTATTTAGTAAATAAAGTGCTGTAAGTTTGAGCCAATCCACATTAATAAAATTCTAAATTGTTTTGAAGGGTAATCCCAGAACACGATCAGTAGTTTCTGGTGATTACTTCAAAATATCGATGTGATCAGTGAGAAAAGCAGCGGTAGTTGATGTTTGATAGTCTTGGCGGCCATGTAGATTTTTTATGCCAACCCATTGGTCGCGTATTAACTTTATAGGTCATAACTTGCTAAATTTCAACTGAGAAGTCCGGAAATCGCAGCGATCGCGTAATGAAATGCACATAGCTACGAACCGGATAATTTGATTTCGGCAAAGTTTGAATCGTAGTGTGTTCTTGAGATGATAAACCAATCATAAGTTGCAGTTCCTTTATTGTTTTTTTTGGACAATTACAATTAAAAACATTTTCTTTTTTTTACGATCTATCATTTTCCATTTGTTATTTTCTTTGAAGAAATAGCTAGAATCACATGTATGCCGTAGAGCGCAACCTGTCAAACTTTTTGATAATGTGTTAGGTTTGTAATCAATTATTAGTACCCTTTATTCGGAAATCCATTTTATTTTTTTATCAGTGTTTCTCATTCAGAAAAAGCGATATTTATTTCTTCAAATCATACAAACATGCAAACTTTTTTTTCAAAAAATTTGAAAGATAAAGTAATATCAGTCTGTATAAAACATTTTCCTGATAAACGATTCCCCCATTTGTCGACCTCTACTATTGATTTGATTTATGTCAAACAAATTTAATTTTTCAAAATCGTTTTGAAACTTGATAACATTTTGATAGTGGCTTTTATCGTAAACTTCGCTTTTATCTTTTAGTGAAAAAGTACCAGTATTTTTATTCTTTAAATCATTACATTCTTTATTCAAGTTTTCTTCCAAAATAATCAAATTACCAATTTGCAACACAACTTTATTTGGACTACTTTCGTCAAAAATGTGCTCAATCGTTGGATTTTCTGTTTTATATTCGCTTTCGTTGAAACGCATCAAAAAAAGTTTCGTAGTGAAGTTTATTAATTCATCTGAATGTTTGCTGTAGGTAAGCTTTGATAATGATTCAATCATTAATTGTTCTACATCAGATGTGATTTTTGAATCAAAAGATTTTAGAAAATTCGAAATCACAAAATCTAACCTTGTGTTTTTATCAGTTGTAAGAATTTGAATAAACAATTGGTCAAGTTCTTCCTCGATTAACATAAGAACGTCTATTTTTGCTAATTCGTCAGATTCACTTATAGCATTATGCAGGATAACGATATCTGCTACAATATCAATTAATTGTCTATATTCAACCTTGATAGACTCAGGACTTTTTAAAAATAGCATGTGTATCCTTAAAAGCAAAAACAAATATTTTTTTAAAGAGTGACTTATTGCCGTTTTAGAAATTAACTGCAACTTAATTTTGTAGTTTGGCCAGTTGTGTCTTTTGAAAACACTTATATTTTCGGGGGTTTGTAATTCATTATATACTTCCACTATATTGCGCATTGACTTTACGGCAGTTTCAATATATTTAATTTTGGTGCTTCTTGGTCGATGGTTTTCGAAATCTTCTAAAAATTCTGAGATGCTATCTCCGATATAACTATCATCAGTTAAAAGCTCAGCATTTAGGTTTTTAGGAAAAAAAACAAACCAGATATACTTAAAAAATTCGGAAAATGAGAAAGATGTATGTTGTTCGGCAAAATTATAAAAAGTGGCCCACTGATCGTTTAGGTTGTCAATGAAAGAGGTATCCTCATCCCGAATAAATGAAAAAATCAAATTTTTTGCTAAGTCTACAGGAACTAATTTCTTTCCCTTAAAATTAATATCAGCAAATATTTTGTATGCATCGTCTTTATTTGTTGCATTTAAATCAACGAAGCTTGAGTTTTTTATTTGATTTAATAAACCGCTCAAAAAAATAAGCTGCTTGCTTTTCGTCCATTTGGGTTCAAAAGCATTATTTAATGTTTTATTGATATTTAAGTAAGCTTGGTGATAAATGCGCCAAAAATAATCTTTCGCTGGATTTAAAGATTGTCTGGGATTGAGACTATAGGCAATCATGTTGTTTTCACTATCTTCGCTATAAAGAACGCTGATAAAAAAGTTTTGTCCGTAGTTTTGATTTGGCAGAATTCTGTAGGAATTAGAATCCAAGGTTAATAAATCGTTGATTTCTGTTTGTAAGTTCTGAGAGTGCTCTGCATTTCTTTTGAACTTTGCCATTGGAAAGGCCAAATCCCGAATCACTGTCAACAAAATAGCAATGGTAATTAACCTCTGCTGACCATCGATTATAAAATATTTATTTTTTTCTTTATATGACAAAATGGTTCCTAGAAAAAAATTAGTACATTTGTATTCTCCATTTTGGGACGTTTTCATATGATTTATAAAGTCATTAATCAAAACGTCCTGTTCATTATTATTCCAAACATATGAACGTTGAAAATTCGCAACGATGTACTGTTCTGGAGACTTCAGGATTTTATTTATTTGTTTTTCATCAGACGAATTGATCATTTTTCCCCTTGAGTAAATTAAGTTTTAGCTATTATGAAATATTAATTGAATAGATTTTTTTATTTTATAAAAACACAATAACGTTTTTGCTTTTCGAAATACCTAATGAAATTAGAGCCTATAGTTTTACTCATTACACAATAGTAGCATGAACCTGTTATATCACTTTACTTTGTTTCGTTTTCTAATTTTGTAAGTAACTATATTCGGTTCAATTAGTGCTTGTGGTTTATTGAATATTTGAAATTATAATTTTTTATTATTCCGGTTTCAGAACGGTTTTAACAATTTGCTTTCTATAGCTTCTTTTGTGTTTGAAAATCCGGCCGCACGGACTAAATTCCCTTGTGTTCCCATCTGAATAAAGTATTGATCCATCTTTGATAGTGTCAAATAAAGATGGTTCTCTGAATCAAAGTGGTCGGATTCAGTTGATAATTCAAACCATGATAACATTGTAAACAAATAATCAGCGTACTCACTGTGCACAATACTAAAATTGTATGGAGTTTCAATAAGCAGCCTATTTAAATTTGCAACTAATTTTTCTTGTTCAACAGATAGTTTCTTAAAAAAATTTTTTGGTAATTTTTTTATTTTTTGGGGTTCACCTTTATCGTACTCGCTATTTTTCTCAAAAGAACTCAGTAATTTTCCAAAGAGACTCGCTAGTAGGTCTGCTGCTCTAATTCCTTGAAATTCTTGAGACCTACAATTCTCATGTATGTTATTAGCATTAATATCAACATATCCTACTTTTGGAGCATCCTCATCTAAAAATAAACTAACATAGCTAAAGTCCGAACTATCATCAATTTCTGAAAGCCACAATTCCAGTCCATAGGCAATTTGATTAACGGGGAATTGAAAAGAACAGCTAGTTTTTTTGTTCAAATTCCCTGAATTATTAATAAATTTAATGATTTCCTTGTAGCTTGACAGTTGTCGTTTCATTTTTTTATTATTTTTATTTTCTTGAATAAAATCTATCATTTCGCCTTTGATTCGTCTAAGTATTTGATAAGTAGTCAAATTTTCGTTCAATAGAGAATCTAAAGCCATTTTATTCTTATCTTCATTATGAATAAACTTTGTTAAAACGTAAAGGACCAGATTTACTGATATTCCTCTACTTTTATTTTTAAAAAAATTTGAATTTTCAAGTAAAAAAGCCACTCAGACAACCTATCGACAATTAAAACCTGACTTTTATCAAAAATACTTAATTGTACTAAACAATCATTTATCTCAAGTAAATTCAATATTTGATTAAAAAAATTGCTTTGGAATCACGTATTTCGTTCAAAGGAAAATTTTTAGATTTGAAGATATTTTTACCTTTTATCTCTTTCATTTGTTTATTGTTATGATTTTTCAGATAATTTTGTTCTATGCGTTGATAGTCTGTATCAAATGATTTCTGGTTCTTCTTCGGAACTACAACAAATACGCCACAATAAGCAGGAACATTATCACTGGATTTAGAATAGAAGTTAAATTTTGGCTGTCCAGGATTTAGGTTACCCCTTATTGTCTTTGTTGGACCCTTTTCGTCGAAATATATATTTATGTTCAACATTACCTATCTCAGTTTCTGTAAATAGTGTCTTTTCAGCAGTCAGATTGTCACAAAAACTAGCAGTTTTTAAAAATAGTAAATGTCCAGTATCTTTTTTAAGTTTAATTACTAGATGCCATAAACTATATTTACACCATACAATTTTGTTCATGTTTTATATAACAAATAAAATTTTGAATTAAAAATATGCAAGCATGATGGGTTCATCAATCGAATTTTTAGTATGCTGACTATGATATTTTTTGCTTTCAGATTAGAAAACTGACTAATTAATTTGTGAGACTTCTAATCTGTTCTCTTTGATATGAAAAATCAAGGCAAAAAGGATTGACTTAAAATATTTTTTATGGTCCTAGAAAGATGATTATTTGTGACTGCCTTTGTTTCCCAATCATCCCAAAAAGCAATCGTATTACTATCTGGTTTTAATGTGGGTGTATCTATTTTAATTTTATTAGGAAGAATTATTGAATCTCCAATGATTATAGCCTCGCCCAATTCTAAAAGCGGTAATTGACTTAAAGTATCATTCATATTATCTGGTAGGAGATTTTTAATTCTATTTTTGTCACTTTCGTTATTTAATCTTAATACTACAAAGTTAGAAGCCTGACTAAGTACAGTTGCATTTACTTCAGAAGGTCGTTGACTTACAATCACCAGAGACATTCCATACTTTCTACCCTCTTTAGAAATTCTTTCAAAATTTCGCGTTGCCTGCTTTTCTGAGGAATTTCCATTTTGAGGAATATAAAGATGTGCTTCGTCGGCCAAAATCGCAACTGGTGTTCTATCAGATGACAAAGTCCAGCTTTGAAAGTCAAATAATAATCGGGCTAGAGTACCCGTAACAGTGGGTAAAATATCGGATGGAACTTCGGATAAATCAATAATTTTGATACCTTTTCTTTCAATATTGTTACTTAACAATGAGGAGTAAAATTCAAGGAGCCAGCTTGGTTCCATAGTTTCCTCTTTTGGATTAAACATAAAACCATAACGAGCATCATTCATCTTTGTTTCCAGTCTAGAAATAAACCTCGTTAACTTACCATTCCAAATGCCTTTTTTGGTTCTACTCCCACTTGTGGGAATCATATCCTCATCATCTTTTTTTAGTAATTCAACAACATTTTTAATATTAAATGGAATTGGAGAGTCGACAGTTATATCATTAAATTCATCACATTTTATAGATTGTTTTTTTAAATCTAGAATATGTTTCGTAAAACGTGAAATTTGATTTGGAGCATCATTGTCACCATGATCTACAAACATGGATAACAATTCGCTTCTATTTAGAAGCCAATATGGCAATTGAAAGTCACTATCACGTCCCAATGATAATTTATCGGCTATTTTTTCTTTTCCTTCGGCTAAAGGGTAATACTCACCATGAATGTCAAATACGATAATGTTGTCATAATTTAATTTGGAAGCTTTTTCCAATAATGTAGCTACAGTCCAACTTTTACCCGACCCCGTACTTCCAACTATTGCAGCATGTTTTTGAAAAAATTTATTTCCATCTAAAACTGCTCTAGAAGTGTCATTAATTGAAAAAGAACCAATATCAAGTTGCTTTTCGGCACTCACGTTTGATGATGAGCTTGTCATTAATAAAGTTAGATTTAGTTGTGAAAAAGCAAATACAACATCATTAAGACGAGGGTATATAGAGACACCTTTTCTCAAAATATTATTTTTTTCTCCAATTTTTTCATAAAAAGTCCCGACTATATTTAATTTAAACTGGTTTGATGATATTTTGTCATTATCTTCGCTTTCATCAAACTGACTTGTTATTTTTGAAACTGTTCCAATTATATAAACACCCCCAAAACTTGTATATATGCCGACCATTGCTCCAACATGCACAGAGTCAAAATTTTCAGTTGTAAGTTGAGCAAGAACATTTTCTGAATCCACGTAAACAACTTTTCCTATTGAGGTGTTACCCTCTTTATCAAATTTATTTGTCATAATATCTTTTCTGCTAGACATTGTATATCCCACAATGTATCCTCACTTTTGAATTTTTTTACATTTTTGTCTTTTTTATAAATAATAGTAGTTGACTTTTCATCGCTTGTAGATTCTTTAATTAAAACGTAGTTTTCTAATAGATTCAAAATTTCATGAGTATCTGATAAATATTTAGTAATAATCAAACATGGTTTTCTTCTGTTTTGTGGATTTCTGAGCTGATTTTCGAGGTGAGCATCATTAAAACCATAACCTATAAATATATACTTATTTCTTTCATTTATTTCTGTGTTCATTAGTGGAATAATTTCATTAAATGGAGAATTATATCCTTGTATATATTTCGTACCTCCAGGTGTAATAATGCAAGGACTTTTATTAGATAAACTCAAAGAAGAAACTATGGAACCATTTTTCTTGTTTTTCATCCAACTTATCGACCCGTGTGGCTTTAAAAGCAATGCATAATCATTACGCTTCTGTTGTCTATATTTACGGTCAACTACGCTGTATGTTTGTCCGCGTTCCAGTGCAGAATTTTTATCAAAACGCGGCAGCGCACCATCAGTAAATAAAGTATTGACAGTAATATTTAAATCATCTAATGCGTATTCTACTAGTCGATCATAATTTGTTGTTATAATGCATAATTGACCATTTTTGTGGTTGAATTTGTCCATAAAAGTTGATAAACGTAATGTTTTAGAGCCTTCTAAAACACTATTTAAAACATTTTGATCATCTTTAAAAATTAACGACCACGAAATATTTTTGATTATGCTGAGAATTTCTTCGTTTAATGGGCCATTATCATTCATTTCTTCTAATAAAACACTTTCCAAACCCTCTCCAGAAGAAAGCTTTTGCTCAATAGGCTTCCATTTTTGTGCCAGATTGTATTTGTCGCAAGACTGATCTATTACTTGAGGCACAGACTTCCTAAGCTCCTGAGCTAACCCTGGCATTCCAGAAATACCTTCTGCTGCCGAAATGCCTGACCCAATAAATAAAAGTGAATCAGTAGAAATGAAACTCTGGATATGTATTAGTAACTCTTCTGGTATTTTTTTATCATTCATATAAGATTTTTTCTTTCAAGTTTATCTAGACTGATTATACAATTGTCAACTTCAATTGACAATTAGAATATTAATCACCGTAATTGATGAAATAATAGAACCAAATTATGATTCCTTTTAAAAAACCTTGAGAATCTTATCTTGCTATTTTGGAATGGCATTCTTCTTGAGTCTTCTCTCGTTCATTTTGTTTTTGATTTCTTAAAAACTGACGTTCTGCGATTGTTTCAGCACGAATGTCCTGACGCCACAAACGACTAATTTTATTAAACGAGCCACCTCGCACTGACATTTGAGCATTTATGTGCTTGTGATTCGGATTTGGAGTGTTGCTCAACGACTTGGAAGGGAACTTATTTTCCTGAGGGCTAGAGTCGATTTTAGTTTTGTCTGCGTTATCGCCTTTATCACGTTTTTGAACATGGCTTAGCAGTCCAGACATTTGTTGGACAATATCATTTATTGAGGTGTCTTCAATTTGTGCTAAATGTTTATAGAGTTGATTCGCTAAGCGTTTTCTTAGTTCATCTTCCTTATTCTCAGACCACTTGGGTTGCCCCTTATGCATCACACCCTGGTCTTCAATATTAATGGCATCATATTCTTGTGCTAACGACTTAAATCCTTCGTATTCCGGTTTTAGCTCTCTTGCGAACAAATCATCTAACAGTTGCTTTGTTAAATGATTTGCTCTTGTCATCTTGCCTTTTTCTGATGTTAAATGAGCGTTACCAACCTGCCACCGACCTTTCATGTCTTGGGGTAAAGCATCATAAATTTGTTTAATGGCTTTGGCATGACGATCATTTAATAGATTTGCGGTTGCTATCTCAACGATCTCTTTTTTAAATCCGCCAACACCTTTCAATATTTCCTGATGACGCATTAGTTCCTGCGATGACATTAACTGTTTTCTAAACTGCCGTTTGGCTTGTTCAATCACTTCTAAGGGGATTACCCCGATTGGCTGTCCTTTTATACTTACCTTCTTGCTTTAACATTTCTTGTCGTGTTTCTCGGCTTTTTTTAGCAAACCACAGATGCATGTTCAGGTGGTCAGTATCCTGATGAATCACACCAAACCAAACAACATCACTTTCATTTTCTCCCAAAGGTAAATTAAATCCTTTGTTAATTAGCGTCTTAGCAACCTCTTGTTCTGCATGCTTCAACTTATTTTGGTCTATCATACGGGTTTCGGGATCATAGAGATTGTTTTTAACTAACCAATCACCTCTGATTGAGAAAGCGAGTTCATGGATATTATTTCCATTTTCTTGTGCCTCATCCAAATTTCTTCTCAATACAGAAATATCGTGATTCTCATAATTTAGTTTTTCGCTACCAAATATTGGATGCGTTTCTGTTACCGCAGAATTGCGGTTAGCATAGCCAGGCTTGCTAAATTGTTCCTTTAAGTCAATTAAATCGTTCATGGACTCATTATTAAGATCGTTTGTCTTTTCCGAATTATTAGCATAGTCAACTAAATCTGAGTATTTTTGTCCCTTCATATCTGCTGTACTAGACGTGACAAACTGCGCTGGTAAATTGACCATTGCCGTCTTTTTTTCACCCAGGGCAAATGCAGCAATTTCACCAGTCTTCGCCATTTTGCAATTCCTCCATAATCTCTTCTAAACTACCAAAGTCTTGTTCATATTCAATTGTCAAACGACGGGCTGTTTTGGAGGACATGTTCAGCATTTGAGCAATTTGCATGTAGGATTGTTGATAGTTATTAAACAGAATTAAACTTATCTGAGCCAAATAGTACGTGCGATTATCGCGTTCATGTTGACTGTCAGCCATCTCACTAACTTGCGTCGGATGATGCCAATTGAACTCATCAAGTTGTTCTAAATACTTTGTTAGTTGTGTTTTTCTTTGATTGTGCTTTTTAGTCGTCATCAAGTTGTCCTCCTGTTTGGTGATATTTTTTGATCAGCTGCTTATCGCGACTCCGAATTTTTTTATATTCTTCATAAGATTGTGCCAATTCATTGTTTGGATTGAGTTCTGTTGGTGTACCAAATTGTTGGAACTCTGTTGGATTAATTGGGTTGATGGCATATTTAACAAAACCATTTTCTAAATTAACACCTTCTGGAATATACTCAAGTTGGCGTTGCTGCATGGTTAGAAGAAAGCCTAATAAATCCTCAACATTTGCCAATTGTGCAGTCAATTTTGAATCACTTTTTGTGGAGTTGGCATCATTTACCTTCTGGGCTAGTTCCGAGTAATTGAGACGTGCATTGTTGGCATTAAGCGCAATATTTTCTACGAAGAAATGCAAAGCAAATCTATACAGTGTGCTTTTACCAAACTGTCCATTTGTAGCCTTTGGATGTCCTTCAGTCCAATGCTTCATTTGTTGAAAATACCATTCTTTATCTCGTGAATTTTTGATATTAATTGTCTTACCTTGCTTTGCAAAAATTTCCTCATCAATTTCGAACTCTTGCAAAAGTTTGTCAATAAAATCCAGTTCTGATTTCACTTTTAAAGGAATATCTTCGGGTAACGTTGTCTCATATTTCTTCTTTTGATGAGTGCCTTCATTTGACTTGTTTTGAATTCTATTGCATCTTTCATTTATTCACTCCTTTCAGCATTACCGTTTAAGTAGTTGATTGTCCAGCCATCTTGAACGTTAAAAACATAGATATTAAATTTCAAAGTATTGTCATTTGACTGTGCCATCATATGAACACCACGAGGAACTAACTCAACATTTTTGTAAATTGGCTTCACCTGGTATCGCACATAATTATTTTTTGACTGATGTAGATAATCAGCAATTTCTGTTTCATAAGTCACCATACTTTTTGCATTCACTCGACTATCTGCATTTAATTGTCGTGTCCCTGTGATCAAATTTTTGGCTTCATTGTTTAGGCCAGTAAATTGATACCCAATTAGATGACTACGGTTGTATAGCCAGTCTGTATTATTCGTTCCCGTTTTGATGGCATGGTAACCTGGCGTTTTGATTGTTAATCGTTCACGCGCTTTATACTTTTGAGAGGGCGGCATCAATTTTTGGTTAAGCAATGCATTAGCAACCTGAGGTCTACCTAGCCAATCTAGTGATGAAATTTTTTGCCATCCACCCTGTTTTATTTGTAAATCATCTTGTGTAAATGTTGGTTGATTATGGTTGACCTCTACAACTGTTTGACCAGTATATTTCAAGTTAACTAGCTCATCATTTTTTGTTGGTGAGCTACTTTGTTTATCAATATTAACGATCTGTGATTGGGAACCAATGGCTACAATTTTTTGTAAAATTGACACACGGTTTAAATACACAAAACCTATCAATATGACAAAGACCAATAAAATTTTTCTCGCAAAGAGACCACGTTTATAATTTTTCATTTGAACCTCTTCTGTTTATTCAAACTCATCAAAGTCGATTGACTTTGGCAAATTTTTTTCCTGAGGGCAAGCGTTTTTTTGAATTCGTTCAACCTCATCATTTAAGTCTGGAAAATACATTTCAAGACGCACTAGAATTGTTTTAAACATTTCACCTATCGCAATTGTATTGTCATTTAATCCATGCACAAAATTGTTGTTAGCCATGATTAAATCGTCAAGATAGCTATGCAATATTTTTGCTGCGTTATCTTCCTCAAGTCGCTTAGCATAATCTTCAATTTGTTCGCGAATTAATTGACTGGACGAGACATTTTCTTTTGATGCTTGTGTTTCAATGATTTTCAAAGCATGTTCATCAATATTTTTAATTGTTTTTGTTATACCCTTCATACAACCTCCATATAATATTTAGTGAATTTGGAACAGGTTAAGGGGAAAGGAAAACCTTGTGGTTTTAATCCCGCCATGCGGGCATTTCAAGAGATTACCAGTCACAACACTATCTGTAACCGGGCTTTGCTATAAAAAATAGCCCATTAGGGAATTTCTTGGACTATTTAGAATTACAAATCGGTTGGTTTTGGCAACAACGATTTGCCTTTTTGAACTTGCTTTTTTGTCTTTTCATATTGACTAATATTTGTCTTGGCACGTTGAATATTTTTTTGTGCATCACTGATTTGTGTTCGTATTTGAGTAATAGCATCACGCGCATTATCAATACTAGTTTGTGTATCAGAGTCATCAGACTGGGCAACTATTTTTTGTTGTGTCGCAATTTTTGCTTCACTTTCGTTAACTTCGAGTTCCTTTTGATTAGCAAAGGTTAACGTACCTAACTTAGAAACTTTGTCACGATTGATGATGGATTTACCGTTTGCTGTATTGCTATTTGCCGATGTTTTCTTCGTACGTGAACTATCAGCAACTACGTTACTTGGTGCTTCAAATGTTGCCGTGTTGATGCTCTTATCATGAGCAGTTAGTGTTACAGTATTTAAGTTGTGACTTAGGTTTTTGAATTGGACCACGAGCGTATTATTTGAAGTAGGCAATGACACGACCTGTGAATTGACTACCACCATAATCAGTCATGGCAGTAAAATGCAGTTTCAATACATCATTGTTTTTATTGAAAACACTCTTTGTCAGGCTAGCAGTCTTGTTCAAAGTACCAAATCAATCAGGGTTTACATAATTTCGAATTATACAAAGTTAAGTTATATCAACGTTTAAAGGTACTAAAAAACAGGTCATTTTCAAAATCTTTCACAAGTCAATTAAATTCAGACCCATTTTTTACTTGCACAATATTCAAAACAATCTATAATATAGTTTTTAAAAATTATTTCCTGAACAAAAATTACAAAGTGATATAATTAATTAAGTATTAAGATAATTTCTAAAAAATGAGAAATCAAAAATGACACCGAATGAACTTTTTAAAAAAGCACAAGAATCTAATATTGTACCCCACGATGCAAAATTGCAATCAGCTTTTCAATTTGGTGTCTCCGCTGATGAACTGGCAGATTTGGTCATAAGTGGTCAAAAAACAGCAACCACAAGTTCACTAGACTTATACGAAAAAGATGAATCTCTACCGCAACTAGGTGCCTATGATGTGGTGTTAGACAGTGAAAATCAAGCCATTTGTGTCATACAAAGTGATAATGTTGAGATTAAAAACTACCTAGACGTTAGTGAAAAACATGCCTATCTTGAAGGCGAAGGAGACCGAAGCCTAGAATACTGGCGTCATGTTCATAATGAATTTTTTATCAACGAATACCAACTAGAAGGGCTTGTGTTCAAAGAGCAAGATGCTAAAATGGTTCTTGAAAATTTTCACGTTGTGTACCCTGTACAATGATAATTATTATTTAAGTAAGTAGACTAATATATACAAATTGATCAGCATGAAGCAGTTTACTATAAACTGCTTTTTTTGATAGTCAATTATTTTTTATTTTGCTTTACCTGGTACTTTGCGATATTTTCACGCATATATTCATGTAAATTAAAATCTTTTGGTACTTCTGGTGCAAAAAACGACTTAACTTGACTATCCCCAATCTTAATAAAGCCCCACCCTTTCAAATGTGAAGACAAAGGGCGCAACTGTTTTTCATTATCAGGAAACACCATTTTTTCAATTTCTGGTGTTGGCACACCCATGTTAATACGCATATTTAATTGGTTACAGACTGTCATTGGCAAAGAATCTGGATCAGCTTGCATACTAATCAAAATATAAAAACCAAGTTAACGTCCTAATATCACTATATCATTCAAATTAGACATTGCTGTGAATCAATACCTTTTGAAATCTGCAATAACCCTTTTGGGGGTTTCAACTCTTCTAATTGTCGCCTAAACTTAATTAGGTCAAAAGCAAAAGTACTAACCATTTTATTCTTACTAAATTTCAATCTTATCATTTGGCGCAACTTAACTGTTTTCAGGTACTTTGAAATAAAATCAGAATGTTCTGGGGCATAGTTCTTGTAAAACCAAACCAATCAACAGAATACTTAAAACAATAGGCGACAATTACCACCAACTATATTGTCCTTGCATCAACAATTGAAACATATTCAAATACCAAAAAGCAAAGTACTTTTAAATAAAGCCTTTGCTAAATACTGATTACTATATTTAATTGTTTTAAACATGATGCTCCTATCTAAATCATTATTATAATAAATATTTTGACATACAAACCGAATTGCTTAGTCCGTCATAGGGTGGATAATTATCGATTAACTGATAATTCATTTTCGTGTAGAGTCGAATTGCTTCATTATTATTTCTACCGGTTTCCACAATGATTTTTTTATAACCATTTGAATAAGCTTGGGACTCTAACTTGCTAATTAATTTAGTTGCTATACCAGTGCCTCTAGCTATAGGATCCACAAATAATCTTTTCATTTCTAATGCGTCTTCGGAATAGATTTTGGTTGCCACACAACCAAGGGCCTGTCCTAGATTATAAGCAATAAAAACATCTGTTAAATCACTAACCGAGTTAAATACATGATATTCATTTTTTTCTGTATTTTGAATACCATTGTTAAAATTAGATAATGTATTGTCAAGAATCTGAACCAGTCTATTAAAATCCTGGTCTGTAGTATTTACTTTCTTAATTTCCATAGATATACTCCACTAATTTTTCCAAATTGTATTTTATAGTAATAGTAACATTGATGAGCCTCATTTCATTCGAACAATGTTAACTACAATAACATCATGATAATTGCTATATCATACTTACGTTGTAATTTATAAACATATTTGTGTTAAAATTCATTTTCCAATCTTTGCAACCCCTACTTTTCTATATTTTTTAGTAACGACCATTTTGCATGGGATAAAAACTATGAACTCTGTTATAATCATGAACAACTATAGTATTAATTGAAACAAATATCTGGAGAATGAAGATGGAACAATCAGAAAACAAAATCTACTTAATTCATGGTTACACAGCAAGTCCAGAAGACAATTGGTTCCCTTGGCTCAACAATAAATCGAAACAAAATTTTTCCATTCCGATTAACATTATAAAAATGCCTAACTCCGACAATCCTAAAGTTAAAGAGTGGGACAAAAAAGTAGACGAAATTATTGACACATCAACTAATATTACGATTATTGGTCATAGCCTAGGCTGTATTGAAGCACTTAGATTTGTTTCACAGCACGATGTGTCAAATGTTAATTTAATTTTAGTTTCTGGATTTGATGAAACTACTAATACACTACCGCAATTACATGAATTTACTGATTCTCCGCTTGATATGGATATTACATTACCAAAAATAAAGAATGCAGTTGTGATTTCAGCAATTGATGATGATATTGTCCCTTCTCATTATTCCCAAATATTAGCTAGGCATCTAAATTGCAAACTTGTTCTCTTACCCAGTGGAAAGCATTTTATTGATCGAGATAATATATTTGAGCTGCCTAGTGCTTATGAGGAATTACAAAATATGTTGAATCACAATTAAAATTTGTTTTAGTTATCCGCTGGAACTGCCCTATTTTAATTGGCGATAAGATGGTTAAAGCATGTGTGAAAACATGCTTTTTAAAGACTATAAAATTTGATAGCGTTTATTATTAGTGTTCAAATGCTTATCTTGATACAACTGTTTCTTTTGAAACCAACAACGCTAATAATGCGTTACAGCATATTTAAGCGTTGTCTCAAATGATAAATCATCAAATTTGAGTAGCTTGTCTAATTGATAAACACCAACTAAGGTGCCAACTAATACAGCAAACCTCCATGTTGAAGCCCCATTGTTTACAGTATAAAGTTTGAACAAAAAAATAATTACGGCATGGATCACTGCTGTAATTGCCAAAGCGCTAGCAATTCGAGTATCAATAAAAACTGGTAACTTGAAATCGCCATAAATCGTTTTGCACTTAGCCGAATTCGTGTAAACTCGTCTGTAATTATACATACACCTTAACCCCCTAGACCTTGAATATAATTCAAAATAGCAACTTTCATAGAATAGCCATTAAAAATCACGAAGACAATGAAAAATTTATTCAAGTGCTAAACAATAGTTAATTTGTTTTTTTAGAATAGAGTTTTGTTTTTGCTAATTTGTAAAAATTTGGTCTTAAAGTAAAATAATAGACAATTTTTAGTATAGGAATAATATCTTTTAATATCCTTCATATCTTGTCTATTGTTCAATAAATGAAAAAGCATTATAAATTTGCTGAAATATGATTTAGTCGTTCAATATCTTTGTTAGACAAATCAAAATTCAAAGTTCCTACGTTTTCTTGTGCTTGCTGTATCTTAGACGCACCTGGAATAGCTAAAACTGTATCCCCTTGAGCATTAATCAACCAGTTTAAAGAAATCTGAGAAATTGTCACCCCATAGTTTAGTGATAATCTCTTTAGTTCTTGATAAAGTGGCTCAGTTCTTTGCAATGTTTTGGTAGACAGATTAGACTGTAGCTTTCTGAAACGACTCACCTTTGATAAAGATTCGGGTTGTTCATGAAAGCGCCCTGTTAATAATCCTTGTTGTAAGGGTGAATAAGCAATTATTGTTATCCCTAATTCTTTAGCGGCTTCTAGTGTGCCATTTTTCTCAGGATTACGGTGTAGTAAATTATATTTAACTTGATTAGAAGCAAGTGTCATCCCATATTCTTGAAGTAAATGATGGGCTTTGACCATTTGTTTAGCAGAAAAGTTACTTACCCCAATCTGTTTCACTTTGTGTTGCTCTGCAAGCGATACCATAGCCTCAATTTGCTTTCTTAAAGATGATCGAGATGTCGGTTGATGAATTTGATATAAATCAATGGTAGGTACTTGTAGATATTTTAATCGGTCATCAATTGTTTTGGCGATTGATGACGCCGAACGAGCTAAAGGAAACCATTTACTAGCGATTAAAGGATTGGCTCTTAAAGCTTTTTCTCTTTGCAAGCGCTGTGTCACTTCCCCAATAAATGTTTCAGAAGTCCCATTGCCATAAATCTCAGCAGTGTCTATCCAATTCATTCCATTTTGAAAAGAATACTTGATAATTTCATAAACCGTCTCCATCTCGGTATTTCCCCACATTGAGGATCCACTGCTATTTTTTGTGCTATATTGCCAGGTACCTAGTCCCAGTGGTGATAAAAACAGATTAGTTTGCCCTAATTGTCTAGTTTTATTCATGGTTATTTTATTTCCTTTTTTATTTTAATCGTACAATGGTTGTGTAGTATACTACTATTAGATAAAAATACATTTAATTAGGATGAAAAAATGAATGATGCTGATTTATTAAGATATCTTATCAACGCTGTCCAAAAAGAAGGTCAGAGAAAATATGCCGAGTTCTTGTCTCCTCTTGGTATAACACCTAATCAAAGTGAGGTATTACAAGTTTTGTCAAAAAAAGAACCTTTATCATTAAAAGAGTTAGGTCATCTATTAATTTGTGAAAGTAAAAGTCCTAGTAGATTAGTGCAACGATTGGTGGAAAATGGTTTCATCTATAAAAGTAAAGCCATTGATGATAATCGAAAATCAGTCCTACATTTGACCTCTAAGGGCCGTAAGTTAATACCTAGCATCAAGGAGAAAGAAAACCTATTTAATGCATATAACCTCTCCTCTTTACCTGACTCGATTGATATTAAAACCTTTATTTCTGTTTTGAGATATCAAATAAATGGTACAGAGAGTGAACAAAAAATTGAAAAAAGAATTAAAATAGATTCATCATTAACTTGATGAATCTATTTTAATTTTCCAATTCACCCATTAACATATTAGGATAATGACTGCCATGTGCATTAGATTCATCAAATGTTTTATCTAAAATATGAATTATTTTATCATCAAGCTCAATATGACTTGATGCAATATTTTCGTTAATGTGCTGAATTGATTTACTTCCTGGGATAGCTATTAAGTTGCTGTTCTCTTGCAATAACCATGCCAAGGCTAGTTGTGAAGGTGTCATTCATTACGAATTACTTTAAATACTTCCTGATTAGCAGTGAGATTTTGACCTTGAAACCTAGGCAAATATCGTCGTAAGTCTTCTTTTGACGCATCCAAACTAAAATTCTCTGCCCAATGGACTGTATGCTACAAACCCATTTTTATTTGCTTGTAAATAAGGCATTATTTCTTTCTCAATACCACGACTCCATAATGAATATTCACTTTGAACCGCAATTATAGAATGTGTTTGATGAGCTCTTTTAATCGTTGACAAAGAAAGTTCTGATATTCCAATGTGCTTAACTTTACCCTCTTCAATTTGTACTATCTGGATCCACTCGATGCAGATAATACAAATCTAATATAATTAGGGCGGCCGTGGACTATTTTTGGTTCAATTACATTTCTTCAATGCCTACTTTTGTTGCCATTGTCACTTGCTTGTCCAGCGCCTTTAAGCGTTTTTCCTAATGATTTTTCATTATGACCGTTACCATTTACCATAAACATTTGCAGTGTCAAATATGGAAATGCCATTAGCGACCGAGCGCCTGCTTAATTGACGCAATTGATTCCTTATCATCAACGCGACTGTACATGCTACTTATATTCATGAAACCTATTACAATTGATGAAATTTCTAATTTCTGTGTACCTAAACTTTTTTAACATATCCTCATTTCCTTTTTATTGATAAATACATGATACATCATCTATTTTTATTTTTCAATGATAAATATATTGATATATAAAATTTTTATTCAATATATGTCTAATCACCTTTTTCGAGTTAATAAAAATATTCGTTGCACAATTTGATGATATTTCATGATCCGAAGAAATTTCAATGTATTGGACGTAATATTAGAAATTAATTTAAAATAGACTTACTTCACAAATTGAAAAATGCGTATTTAGATTTTCTTGTCTGCTGTTACATTTATGTATATGCTATAAATAATTAATTCCGTATATCTCGCATCAAAAAAGTTAATTTATATTGAAAATAATACAATAAAACCCTTAATTGTACATCGAGAGAAATTTTTAAATTAAGGGTACTTTTTTGCTTTTATTTAAAAGTAGACGTAATGTTCCAATATTGTAAAGTAATTATTCATATTTATATGCACCAAAAAGTTGAAAAATGTAGCGGTTAGTTTACTTTACACTATTGCTGTCCTGGCTAGTATTAGAAAAAACAACTATCTACATACATTAAACTTATAAACAATGAATTAATAAGCACAGTCATGTTAAATTTATTCGCCAATTTTTAAAAGCATGCGAGAAGTTTTAATCACAATATCTTATGGTTGTAGATGATGATAATAACCCTCTTTACCACTTGTGTAAATCCTTAACTACTCAGTTGATGTCATAATATGATTGTCATTTTACATTTTCTTGATAGTTGTGACTAATACTCTTCTTGAGCCCGTTCTTGCTCAATCTTCTTTTGATTTCTTAAGAATTGACGCTCTACGCTTGTTTCGGCACGAATGTCTTGCCGAAACAAGCGACTATTTTTATTAAATGAACCGTCGTTCACTGGCATCTGATCACCGACGTTCTTTGAACTCGGATGTACAATGTTACTCAACGTCTTGGGGGTGGGGGAGACATTTGTTTCTCCAGAGAGCCAGATTCGATTTTAGTTTGTCCTATGTTACTGTTTTAGTCGCTATTTTTTTCATGACTTAACAGTTCAGACATTTGTTTATCATCATGATTGAAATTCAAAACATTGTGCGAAAAGACTTTAAGGTAGACCTTTTAACAATATGAGCAATCAACATTGTTAAACATCATGGCTTGTACATATATATATCACTCTTTCACATCATTATTTTGAAAATATATTGATACTTTCAGGATAAAATAAAGACCAGCCACTAATAATAAGATGGTTGGCAATACGCTATTGATTAATAAGTATAATTCGTTTAGGTGATTGCTTTTTTGTGCATTTCTTAGTATTAAATGTAATACATCAATTAACTTATTTTTATCATTTTTTAGTAAAATTTTAGTTTGACTGTTTAATTGACTAAAAAACTAAACCAATTTAATGAACAAATCGGTTTAGTTTTAAACGTTACTTAATAATAGAATTTGTATGAATTTTTTGATTGATATTAACTAAGAAATGCACTAATCTTGTCAAAAGCAATCTGTTTGTTGCCCACTTGGCAATGTCTTTCACCACCACTAGCTTGATCAAACAAATAGATTTCAACAGAATTTGCATTCACTAGTGAGTCTCTTACTGAATTTATTGTTTCGGTTGGTACGTACATATCATGATCTCCAGCCAGTAATAACACGTCTTGGGTAATCTTGTCTTCAATACCAGCCATAGTAAACTTGGAAATAGATTTAATTAAATTTGACGGTTTGTCTGTGTGCATGACTTCATTGCCCTTACGAATCTTAAATTCTAAGTCTACATCATTTTTGACTGCTGTCATGATTTTGCGATTGACTAATGTTGCAATAATCGAATTATCAATTTTGTTTACTGCTGATACGGCTTTGCTTGGCAACTTCATAGTTAACGAATCCATCATACTATAATAAACATCGAATGCAATAACCTTTTCAATTCTTGGTTCAAAGGCAGCTGCTCGCATCGATAAGTAGCCTCCCAAAGACATACCAATTAAATAAGCCGTCTTGATGTTATAATGATCCAGTATAGCGCTTACGGGTAGTTCCCATTGATACGTCATTGACAAACCAGACTTTAACGCCATTCCCTGCCCGGGACCCTCAAAAAGTAAAAAATTGTAGTCGGGTAAAACAGTAATGCAATGTGTCAATACTAAACGAATGAGCTCTTCTAAATAAGAATCAAATCCGCCATGAAAAATCAAAGTCTTTGTGGCACTCCTTTGGCGAATAATTGCAACTGGCATTTCACCATTTGAATAATGAATTTTGTCAAATTCAATATTGGAAGTATCGATTGATTTATAAAAATTTGATTTAAATAACTGATAAATTTGTTCCTTCATTGGATCATCCTCACCCATAAAGAAATCTGCTAACTGATAATAAGCGGATGAGAGTGCATATTTCTTTTCAAGAGCGGCTTTTTCACCTAAATCAGTCCAAACTGAAATCCAACTCTTGACATTGTTAATTTGCTTCGAAGCAAGATAAACTTCTTTTTGAACAGTTTCGTCGTGGTAAAAGGGTTCAATAAACCTGTTAATTTGAAAGTTAAACTGTTCATTTTTATGATAATTTTTATACATAACTATAATCTCCTTTTCTAATTAACACTATAGTTGGTCAACAAAAGAAAAACGAGTTACAATCAATACTGGAATGTCACATTCTGAACAGCTATCAAAAGGAGGTTTATCTACTGTGACAGAAAAATTCGAGCTCACTAATCAAACAATTAAAAAAGGATTTCTATCTTTATTGCAAACTAACAAATTTTATAAAGTAACGGTTAATCAGATTTGTGATGCAGCAAATATAAGTCGTATCACATTTTATCGTCATTATTCCGATAAGTTTGAATTACTAGAAAGCATTAATAATGACCAAATCAATGTATTACGAAAATACATTGAGCAACGTTTGCACGAAAAAGATATTTCAAGGATACTACTTCAAATGACTGAGTTTCTTGAAAATGATGCTGGAAACTTTGAACAACTTTTCAAGATTAATCAAATGGAGAATCAAAGTTGTTTGGAAGATAAACTGAAAAACCTGCTTCAAACTGAATTTTCTAATTATATAGCTAGCCAGTATTCTAATACGTCCATCAGAGATATACCAGTAACTTATTTATCAGAATTATATGCAGCTAATGCTACTATTTTTATTAAATATAGTCTTCAAGGTAAAACGAACCAAAAACTAATTGTATCTTTAAATACCTTACAAACTTTAATCTTAGAATTTCTAAAAGCAAAATAAAATGTAAAGTTTCATTGTGAATTATTCGTACTGTGTTTGATTGATTTTTGACCCAAACTCTAAACTAAGATACTACATGTGAGTCTAATGCGGTATCGTCATCAACGTAGCATTCCATTAATGAGAAAAATACGCTCTCATAGCAATCGATGTGTCTGTTTGATGATGATTCATGAGTGCATACGGTGAACCTTCAAAAAGCACTTTCCCACCATCATAACCAGCTCCTGGACCCATATCAATTACCCAGTCGGCTTGTCCAATAAAACGCAAGTTGTGCTCCACCACAATAATAGTAACTTGGCGTTTCACAATAAGTTTTTTGAGTAAATTAATGATCTGTTGAATATTTGATTCATGTAAACCGCTTGTTGGTTCGTCAAGTACAATGGTATTACTTGTGTTTTCCAGTAAATTTTTTGCTAATTTGAGTCGTTGTAATTCCCCGCCTGAAAGCGTATTTAGTGTTTGACCTATGTGTATATAGGAAAGCCCACATTCTTGAAGTATTGCGGTTACATTACAAAATTCAGGGAAAACGCTGGAAAATTTATCTACAGAAAAATTCAACACTTCGTGCATATTATATCCCTTCACTCTCAAAGATAAAGTCTCCTCTGAATAACGGGTGCCATGGCAAGCCTCGCAAACCGAAATTTCGTCACCCAAATAAGCCAAATCTAATTTCACAAATCCTAGACCTTTGCATACTGGGCAAGCTCCTTTGCCATTATACGAAAACAGTGATTGAGAAGAACCAGTGATTTTTGAAAATAATTTTCTTAATTGATCAAATTTGTCTAAATAAGTTAAAATATTTGACCTACTGCTTGTATGAATTGGTTTTTGATCTAATACTGTGACAGCATCCTGTGATTTAATAAAAGCATGTAACAATGAACTTTTACCTGAACCAGCTGGTCCAGATACCACTGTAAGTGCTTTTTGAGGTATGTCTACACTCACATCAACCAAGTTATGAATATTTAAATGACGTAAGCTAACAAAATTTTTTTTCAGTAAACTTTGATTATTTACCAACCCTGGATTACTAAGACTTTTTCCGGTTATTGTGTCACTAGTAAGTAGTTCTTGATAGGTACCCGTGAATGTCAGATATCCACCATTTTCACCAGCCTCTTCACCTAAATTAATAATATTGTCTGCCTTTTTGATAACATCTGGGTCGTGATCAACAATGACAACTGTATTACCCTTCTGAGCAAGTAATTTAAAAATCTCGTTAATACCAATTAGATCATGTGGATGTAATCCGACACTTGGTTCATCAAATATGTATAATACGCCTGACAAAGCGCTATTGAGATGATTAGCCAGTTTGATTCTTTGTCCTTCGCCACCAGACAGTGTACTCGTACGGCGATCTAGGCTTAAATAGGAAAGTCCAACCGCTATTAAATTATCAATTTTTAAATTCAAATCTTTTAGCACAGACTGGATATCCCTATCAATGATTTTTCCCAACCATTTTTTAAGATCAACAAGAGACAGCGCACTACATTCGGCAATTGTTTTACCATTAAGAATAGCTGTACGAGCCGCTTCATTAAGTCTCGTGCCACCACATGTCGGACAACTAATTGTTTGAGTAATGGTATCAATTTCTTTACTATATTTACCATCTTCTTGGTGAAAAAATGCTTTTTTTATACGTGGTATGAGGCCTAGATATTTGGCTGTTTTGTGCCATAATTTAGTAGGGTGGTCGGGCTTTTGTTCTTCTCCATATAAAAATAATTGCAACGTATCTCTTGACCAATCTTTCAACGGTAGGTCATTATCAAAAAAACCAGATTCAGTATAGCGTGTCAAACGCCAGCCACCAGGTTGAAACGTTGGAAACTGAATAGTTCCTTCATTTAAAGATAAATTGGTATTCAAAAGTTTATCCTTATCAATTTCTTGAATATAACCCAATCCTTGGCAATCACGACACATGCCGGATGAATTATTAAATGAATAAGCCATTGAATATCCGATAAATGGTTGTGCCTTTCTAGAAAATAATAAGCGCAGTGCTGTATAAATTTCTGTGAAGGTACCAACAGTAGACCGTGCATTGCCACTAATATTTTTTTGATCAACAACAACGGAGAAAGGCAAATTTTTAATCGTGTCAACGTTTGGTTTATCATATTTTGGGAGTAGTTGTTGAATATAAGCACTATAATTTTTGTTTATTTCTCTTTGGCTTTCTGATGCTAGTGTATCAAATACTAATGATGACTTCCCTGATCCAGAGACACCAGTTATCACCGTTACCTGATTAATTGGAATCTCAACATCTATATTTTTTAAATTATTCGTTTGAGCACCTTTAACAATAATGTTATTTTGTGTCATTACTTAACCTTCTTTCTCTGAGTTCGGATACAAATTTTTGAGACAACTGTGCGAATAATTGTTGTTCTTCACTTGTCAAACTGGCTTGAGCGTCAACAAGTAATTCATTGTGTCTATTATCGGTTTCTGTCAGAAAATTTTGACCCTTTTCCGTTAATTCCGTAATCATTTCACGTCTATCGGTTTGATCGGGCTTTTGACTAATGTAGCCTAAAGTATGCAATCCAGCCAAATTTTTAGAAAGTTTCGATTTGGATATACCCAAATGCTTGCTAAGTTCTTTTGGCAAGTAAGCTTTTGTTCGCAAAAGGCTTAGAACATCATATTGTAACCAACTTACTGCTTCAGGGTTCACTAGGTTCCTTTCAGCCACTAATTCACACTGTAACTCTGAGAGTATTTTTTTTAATTTGTTATCCATAATAATCCTTTCAAAAAGCATATAGTTTCTATATAGAAACTATATGCTTTTTGAAATTATAAATCAAGTTGTCAATTCACTTATTTTTTGCAGTATAAAAGCTGATATACCAGACTGTGAAGTTAAATCGAACACTTGGATAATGAGTCGACATCAATTTTTAGTGGTAATTAGTCTAAAATGTAGACGTTTGTGAATTAAAAGATTTCACAAACAAAACAGGCTTTAGAAAGTTAATCATTCTACTCAATTTATACACCACTCTAATTGTTCTGGTTTTAACTATATTTTTATAGGTACCTTATTTCCTCTTTTCCTAGCAAATTAAAAAATCTATTGTTATTTACTCACAACAGATCTCAATTAAAATATTATTCAAAATAAAACAATTTTTCAATTGTGGTATCGAGTTCTTTAGCAATATTGACAGCTAATTCTAGCGACGGATTGTACTTCGCATTTTCTAATCGCATAATTGTTTCCCGACGAACACCTACTAGATTTGCTAAATCTTCTTGTGTTAAGTCTTTAATGGTTCTATATGTTTTTATATTTGTCTTTACTAGGGCCATAGTTAATTATCTCTATCATATTTATATGTCAAGTATGCCCACAAATTTGTACCTAATGCAAATGTTATACCAATTATAAACAGTTCTAATTTATATAACAAGAAGTAACTTAAATCAAACAAACTCAAAATGATTGTAGCAATGAAAAGCAACATCATGGCTATTTTAAAAGCATCAAGACCCGCTTTTAAACGATTTTTAATAAGTCGCTCATCATCTTGCGATCCAAGCTTATACCACCAAAAATTTTGAAAACCGCTAAACAAAGCGAACAAAAGGAAATATTGCGGATAACTATATAAACCTACAAAACCAGAAAATCCTATAAAACCCAATATCCAACTGAATCGTGTTATTTTTTTGACATAATTTATTCCTCCGTTAATGAGATATATTTATCTCTTTGTGATATAAATATATCTCATTTAGAATAGCATGTCAATAATATTGTGGTTTTAATGGTTTCAAACCGAAATTTTTTGTTTTAAACGGCTTCATACCGGTATTTGTTTCCTATATTGGGTTGACGCTTGCAACATTTTTACCTTTTTAAACCTCCTCTACTGGTGTTGATTACTTGATATGTGACAATTGTTTCAAAAGATCCTCAATGTCTTTCGTACGATTAATATCGTGTGCCTGCAACACAAAACATAAATTCTTGAGTAGTTCAGCGAAATAAGGTGGTAAGCATTGGACTAACAGCAAAGTTAAACACAGATACTAAACGTTCAACCTCTAGTGTGGTATTTGATTTCTTTTTATCTTCCCTACTTAAAAACCAACTAATATAATTTGAATACTTATTGTCGACTTGTTCAATGATTTTGTTCATTTGACAAACTTTCCTATTGATGTTAAATTCTTAGGTAAGTTAAAATATCGATGATTTAAAAAACATCTGTGATAGCCCTACATAAGTGGCATAGATTGGACATTGTCAATGCGATGCCCTCTTTTTTATGCACTTTTTTCAAAAAATTAGAGAGGTATGTATTCTTATGACGTCGCTTCAAAAACGAGGTTTGACATTACTTGTTGGTTCACAACTTTTAATCATGTTAGGAATCGGATTAATCATTCCTGTGGAGCCATATATTAAAGAAGATATGGGACTCACTGCCACAGATATGGGAGTCATGGCAGCATTATTTGCTGCTGTGCAATTCATAGCCTCGCCTATCATTGGCCGCCTGTCAGACAAATTTGCTCGTGTTCCCTTAATCGCTATTGGATTGTTACTTTTCTCTATTTCTGAGGGACTATTTGCTTTAGGAATAGGGCATGCTCTTTGGCATTTAAATGTGGCACGAGCTTTGGGTGGCCTAGCTGCTGCATTGTCTATCCCTTCTATTACTGCATTAGCATCCGACATGACTACCAGTTCAAATCGTGCCAAGGTTATTGGTTGGTTATCAGCCGCCTTTAGTGGTGGAATTATTTTAGGCCCTGGCGTGGGAGGGGTTTTAGCGAATATTGACCATAAATTACCTTTTTTTGGATCTGCTATTTTAGGAGCTATTTCTTTTCTAATTTTTATTATCTTCATGCCGAAAGAAAATCAATTACGCAATAAACAAATAGATACTGTCTCTAACCATACAAAAACTCCAAAAAATAATTTTTGGAGTTTAGCTTTAGTTATGTTGCTCACTATGATTTTAGTTTCTTCCTTTGGACTAGCAGCTTTTGAAAATATGTTTAGTCTATATTTTCATGACGTGCGCGGATTTAATCTTAACGAGATAGCATTTTTTCTAATTGTTAATGGGTTTTTATCGCTTATTTTCCAAGTTGTTTTCTTCGATAAGCTGGTACAATTGATGGGCGAATTAATGATTATAAGGCTCAGCTTTCTTTTAGGGTTTATTTCAATTATTTGGATTTTAGTTGCACAACAAAAGTGGGAAGTATTCGTTGCAACATTGATAGTTTTCGTTGGATTTGATATTTTACGTCCTGCGATAACAACGCTTTTATCTCATATTAGCAATTCTCAACAAGGATTTATTAATGGACTAAATATGTCTTTAACTAGTGTAGGAAATATTTTTGGACCCATTCTCGGGGGCATTCTGTTAGATCTTAATAGTAATTTGCCTTATATATTTGTTGCTATAATCTTAGCTCTAGCTACATTTCTTACTTTTACAATTAGGTTTAAAATTATTCATGACTATACTGATTAGTATTAACATAATCTTTGCTATACAAAATAACACAATATCAATGTTTAAAAGCACATCACGTAAGTATGTGCTTTTTGTTTCTATTTCTCTTAATTAATAATTTAAACTGATACTGATTTCTTTTCTACATATTTAAATAGATAACAAGCCAAAGCACAATTAGATGTACCTGTTGCTGATTCTTCATCGATATCATAAAGAGGTGCAAAATTTCTACAAATCGTAGTAATTTTGCTCTCACTTGCTTCAAGTGAGAATGCATGAACACCAACTACATTTTGCTCTTTACTTAAGGCAGCCATAACTTTGAAATCAGGTTTTGAGTCAATTGAGTCTATATCTAAACATTTATTAAATGAATCTGATGTAAGCTCCTTGGAATAAGTAGGTACATTTTGTTCCATAAATACCCTGCCGTCAGTGTCAACTTTCATAGATAAAATACCCGACTTTGTTTCTATTGTATAGTCACTTTTAGATAGTTTATTTGTCAAGTTCAGAAAAGCGAATGTTGCAATGGTAGCATGTCCACAAAGTGGTACTTCTTCCGTAGGTGTGAAATACTCTAAACGAAAGTCTGCTGACCTTGATTCAGTTATAAAAGCCGTTTCGGCATATCCTAATTCTTTGGCAATTGCCATTTTTTGAGCAGAAGTTAAATCAGGTCTATCGAAAACAAGCCCAGCTTTATTGCCGCCAGCATTGTTCTTACTAAAAGCACTTACAACATATACATCGACCACTATTATTTGTTTCCATTCATCATGATTTCAATCGTCACTTTGTTCAGATTAGTATACAGAATTCTTTAAAAAATTACCAATCGTTTCTTCATTTTACTTTTCTCTCCAAAATAAAAACACTCACAAACAATACGAGTGTATATCATTTCGCATTACTATTTCAAATGTTTATCTTAAATGTCTGTAAATGCTATTCAATTACTGAAATCTTTTTTAACACTGATTTTGGGATTTTACTTTGTTTAATTCCATTCGGACCATATACAACTCTGGTATTCGATACCTCCGCTTCTAAAAATTCCCCTGGCTTAAATGGTGTCACATTTTCTCCAGAGAGTTCAAAAGCGATGCTTTTTTTAGTACCTTCAGTGGTCACAAATTCAAAATGGTACTGATAACTGTAAGACCCTTTAATTACCTTGCCACTGTCATCTTTTGTTTCTTCACGATCAGGAACCTTTAATGGAGCCTTTGTATACGCCTTTGATGTCTGGTAAGTGTTGTTATAATAATTACCTGCCTGTATTGCTAGACCAATCACTAAACTTAATGTCAATACGCCTGCAATGATTAAACTAATCTTTTTCATGTTATATTTCCTCAAGTGTGTTAATCGATAAAAACTGGTAATGCATTAATAATCACAATGATCAACATAAAAGCTATATGAAACCGTTTATGATTAGAAAGAATAGCTATATATTCCCGAATTAAAGCGTTAGGCAAAAAATATTTACTTGTTTTAGAACCTATACCCTCAATGTTTAAGCCAACTAAATGTGCAAACCCAGCTGCTCTAAACACATGGTAATCATTTGTTGCAAAAATTCCTTTTTGTAAATCAAATCCATTTTCTTCAACAATTTGTTTAGAAAAAAGCATATTTTGATAGGTATTTTTTGACTGATTTTCTACTAGAATATCAGATTCTGGTACCCCTTGATTAATTGCATAAGCTCTCATAGCTTCCGCTTCCGGCAATAATTCATCTCGACCTTGACCACCAGACATAATCAGTTTCATAGGCACTTTATTCTTCTGGAATTGTCGTTTTTTAAAGTTGGCAGCTACCATAATTCTTGAGCCTAGCAATGGTGAAACTGTATCGCCATTGATTAACCCAGAGCCCAAAATAATAGCATATTCCTTATTAAACTTTGGACGAACTATTTTTGTAATCATATAAGATGCGAGAAACGTCAAAACCCAAAAAAGTAAATAATTTTGAAAACTATATGAAACATTTTCAATAAAATCAATAATTTTATTGTTTGGAATATATCGGTTCAAAATTCTAAAGACAACTGGAATTATTAGCAGTAAAATACCAATAATTAAAGTTAACATATTGCCAATTGAGTGACTTTCACGTCGCCAAACTATGATACCATTCCAGATAAATAGGAATGCGCTTAAAAATGTCAATAAAAAAACGGGTATAAAAACCAATACCAGAATGGCTAAATAGACATAAGTTAACACTTTGTTATTGATCTGGATAACAATCATGGATAGTGAGACAAAATAACTAACAATAGTTGCAATGGTTGCCATACCACATAAAAGCCTATAACGGTTTTTCTTGATTAAAAGAAAAGTTATTGTCGACATCACAATTGATATCACAATAAAAAATATTGAGTAGCTGAGATAATAATCAAAAATATTTCCCATAGTAAATAAATCTCTCCTCTCTTGCTTATCTTCAATTGTAGCATGAAAGAGGTTTTTACCAAGAATCATATCCTAGTGTTCATAATTTTATAGTTTTTCTGATGATAAAAGCTTTAATCAGTATTTTTACTACTGATTATTTTATAATTTACTAATTACATGTAAACTCTTAAGGGCTCTTTGAATAATAATAATAAGGTCTTTACATTAGTAATTATCATAGCCACACGTTGTGATTGAACCATACCCTTTATTACAATTAGCTTATGACCTCGACCCAAGTTAATACTATTTGGATCAATCATCAACAACCTCCAAACGGTTATTTATAATATTTACTTTCTTACCCAGTAATATGCCACTGTGACCTTCTTTGAAATTAGTCAAAAAGTTTAATACTTCGGTGACTTTTGGCATCGTCATACCTTGCACTCCTTTTCTTATGGCGGAATCCGAGATATTGTCTCGCCTTAAAACGACGTAGGGTTTGACACCTGTTTCATCGTAAATGTCATGAAGCAACATTCCTCCCTTGTCTGTACCGAGAAGACCGTGCAATCTCATATGTGGATGTTTTTGCCGAATAGTTTTGATAATAGCGTAAAAGCCATCATCTTGATAAAGTTGTGGTTCAAACAAGATTTCTACTTTTTTCGCTATACCAGCCTCTTCAATCGCCGTTTTTAGCATATATACGCGATTTTCAGCTTCGTAAAAAACTTTGCCAGTAGGAAAAAAATTAACTAATGGGTCAGCTGATGCAGACTTTTCATAATAGCGCTTACCCGCTTCCTCTTTAACAATTTCAATCATACCTTTATCTAAAAGATATTGATGCATTTTTGGAATAACGGTCGGATGAATATATACCTTATCCAACTGACGTTCATTTATAAATTGTTTTAATATGGCAATATACGATTTGTGCACAGGATTAAATGTACCAAGAAATAAACCGACACCACCTTTAGAAGGTATGAGGCCCCAAATGTCTGTTATTAAACTTATAAATATGCCAATAGTACCAAGTAATAGTCCCAATATGATAAAAATTATCTGGATTTTTGTATAGCCTATTGCAGCTAATGCACTAATAATCACATTAAAACTTAAAGCAAAAAAATATTAGCAAATCGATTACCTTTAGCATGGTTGCTCATCATGATGGCAAGATATTGTAAACCTTGTGAAGCTAAAGAAGTTAAACATACTGCGCCTACTAAACCACCAACCATTCGTAAATCAGTCTCATCGATGACATGCCCTTTGATAAGCAGTCCAAGAGCAAAAAGATTATAAAGACTTTGCCACACAAATTTAGTAAACTTACTAGCAAACATCGAGGCAGTCAGTTTGAACGTTTGTTGTTCCAAATAGGTACTAACAAATGTAAATATAGGTAAAAATAGCGCTGTAAATATGCTAGTGCCGATTAAATAACGATTAGTGTACTGACTCGTTGGAATCGCATAAGCCAAATACATGATAACTCCCATACTAAGTGCAATTCTCAAAAAAATGCTGTGTAATAATTTCATAAAAAATCTCCAATTTCAATCTTTGTTATTCGTCGGCTTGCGACTAAAACAATCAAACTACTTTCAAAAATCAACAATGCAATAATGAATAGATTATATGATAATGGTAATTGTACGTTGAGTTTTGTTAGTCCACCTAAGCTCACTAATTTGTTTAATAAGGTAGACCCAATAAGTTTATTAAGCATAAGGCTCAGAACAATACCTAAAGTCAATGCAAATCCTGCTCTGAGTAAATACTGACTCCTTAATTCCTTGTTGGTGAAGCCTAACATTTTTTTCAACGCTAATTGACGTTTTTCTGTTTCAATCGTCAGATAACTGACAAGATAAACAAACAAACCAGAAACAATAAGTGTTAGCAATAAAATGACATTAGCCAACACTTCTACTGCACGTTGAACACTCGTAGTTAAATTTTGTGTGCTTGCGCTTGTATCAATCAACTGTACATTACCATGTGAAAAACGATTTAGTAATTTATCTTTGTTAGTTGTATTTTTTAAATTAATATAGGTTGATGTTATTGGTAAGCTTGTATCGATCAACCCGTAGGCTTCTTGTCCTAAGTTGTTAATTGTTTGATACGTACCAACGATTGTCAGCTGTTTATTATTAACGGTTGCCGTTTTGACGCGAACAGTTTGACCAATACTGAGATGTAATGTTTTCATGAGACTATTTGATATCAATAGATCATTTGGTTGTTTAGGCTGGTGTCCTGCTAATAACTTTATTTCATGCGGTATTTGACTATATCGATGTACTGGTACGGCTTCATCTTTGAGAAGAATTTTAGTTTCTTGGTTATAACCACTGGATTTAATTGGTGTTACCGTACTTATATTTTTTAATACTTCATTTCGCACGCTATTGTTTGGCGTGCGCATCATCAAATCAACAGTCGGCAAACCCAATAAATCATTAGTTTTTCCTTTAAACCCTTGATTGAGCGTCATAATCATTAAACTCAAAAACACAAATAAGCTAATCACTAAAGTGAAAGTCATATAATGACCAACTTTTTGTCTATAGTCTTTAAATGCTAAAACTATTTGTAGTGGCATACTACTTTTAGTCAAACTTAAATGGCCCCTACTACTTGGTGCATTTTTACTCTGACCACCTTGAAAAGCTGCTGTCGGTGAAATTGATTTAATTGGTTTGAGTGATAATAAAATAATCGCTATTGAGAATCCCATCATAATCATTGCAATGACTAATACAACGGCAATATTAATCGACACATGCTGTGCATGCGTCAGACCATTTAACTGCCAGAAAAACCTGAATACAAGATTGCTAGTCCAAAAACTAACCAACGTAGCGACAACTAGCCCAACAAGATTACTGCCTAAATAAGACAAAATATATGCCAAGTTAACTTGCTGATTAGTTACCCCGAGCGTCTTGAATGTTGCAATCTTCTGACGATCTTTTTCAATGCCTGATAGTAAGGCAAAGCGCATAACAAATAAACAAATCCCAAATAAAAACATTGCTACTAAAATAATGACGAGGGCTACAATTGTTGGTAACATTGTATAAGCTTTTTGAATATAATTTTTATTATAGATAATATCCGTTTGTAATCGGTCCTGATAATCTGATAATACCGCATTACTGTTTTTAGTCGTTTTCAGAACATTGACATACGTCAATTGACTTTTCTGTTGTCCCTTTTGTTGCTGTAAAGTTTGTAAAGTCTCTTGAGATACAATCCCTTGCTTATATTTGAACAATGGACTGCCGAGTAAATAATCATCATAAAAGCCTTGTACCATTAGCCGTTGTTGTCCAATATAAAAAATGTCACCAACTTTAAAAGCACCATTTGATTTGAGATAGGAAGATAATATTATTTTATGCTTATCCGGCGTTTTTAAATGAATATTTGTGCTCTTATTCGAAATAAATAACGCAACATTTTCGTTATTTTTGTCCATGACTTGTGATACGATGCCTGCATTAGACACAACGCCTTTAACGTTTGTAAGTTTTTTTAGATTAGCTGTTATATCATGATCATTGTCTACTTTGACGATTACATCAGGTAATTTATCTCTACGATAAACTGATTGATATTGAGAAATATTAGCACGATAAGCAGTTATTATGGTCATACTTGTCAGCGCCGACAGAAAAATTAATAAAGCAATAGTTATCATAAAGGTTTTCTGCCCTAAAATGAGTGATTTGATGATTTTCCGCATATTACCACCCCATTTCTTCTAACCAAGAGGTAATTTCTGTTCGTCTTGTTTCAATTTGATCGTTATCATAAGGGGAAAATTTTCTATCTCCGAAAATCTTCCCATCTTTAATAAACAAAATACGATCGGCACGAAGGGCAGCTTTTAAATCATGGGTAACCATGACGATTGTTTGGCCATTCTGATTGTTTAACGTCAGACTATCAAGTACCTCGGTACCAGCGGTTGAATCTAGGGCGCCTGTTGGTTCATCAGCAAACAGCAGCTTAGGTTGATTAATTAAACTTCTAGCAATAGCAACACGCTGCTTTTGACCACCAGATAAGTGCGTAATGGCTTGATCTATTTGATCACTAAGCCTTAAGCTAGTAAGTAACTGCCGCGCACACTTGACCACTTGTTGCTTAGACTTTGAGTGAAGCAGGAATCCTGGCAGACAAACATTTTCTAAAACACTTAGATGATCAATCAAGTTAAATGATTGAAAAATAAACCCAATCTCTTTTTTTCTAAATTGTGATAGTTTTTTATCCGTAAATTGCGTTAAATCTTGTTGATTGAAAAGCACTTTGCCGTTAGTTGGCTTATCCATGGTCGAAATATTTTGTAATAATGTTGATTTTCCCGCAACTGATGGTCCCATAATAACAGTGAAATCTGACTCGAAAATATCTATATTCACATTTTCTAAAATTTTGTGATTGTCATAGTGTTTAGACAACTGCTGTACTGTAATGATACTGTTGTTTGGCATTTGCTTATTATCTCCCTTGTGATATATTTAATATGATAAACAATTATTAACTCTCCACAAGAAGGGAAAAAAAGTATACTATGTCAACAGCTAATTGTCCTGTACAATCCACGATTAATATCGTTAAGGGAAAATTCACCGTTGAGATTTTACAGGCTATTCACGACGGGCATAATCACTACGGTATGATGAAACAGCGTATTCCTGATATTAATCCAAGAATTTTAGCAACGAGAATAAAAGATCTCGAATCAAACGGCCTTATTACAAGAGAACGCTTATCGACTAATCCGCCACAAATTGCCTATCATTTTACGGATAAGGCATTACGTTTATTCAAACTTGTTCCCGAAATTACAAAATGGTATGGGGAGCATTAACGATGAAATTAATTGTTTTAGAAAAAATAAAAGTCTAACGGACGAAATGAAGTGAACCCAATAACTGACTAAACAGTTTTTTATTCTGTTTAGCAAGTTATTGGGTTCTTTATGTCTAAATATTCAAAATTATTATTTCTCAAAACAATCATATGCTGAGATACCGTTAATTTTAGGCCTTGCCCAGCACCGCGATTTTAAACTGAATGTTGTTATTGTCGCATGACTAAGATTAAAATAGCTATCGTATCAAACAAAAACTCAATGGTCTGGCACCGGTTCAATATCGGAAACTTACCACTGAGTCTATTAGTTAATTTTTTCTAAACAATATTATTCTTAGGTATCAACTTTATCCACATTTTTTTTAAAATTGCAGCCCATTTTCTGGTAAAATGTAACGCCGTTTTAGATGCAGGTACTTTAATATTTTGATTGCTTTATCATGCTTATGGTCTTACTTAATATGACTAGGTACTCATACGAACCGTTAAGCCAGTGGCTTGATAAATTTGTTTCGCTAACGCTGGTATTTGTAATCGATAGTCATCATCAAGACGGCCAATTTGTTGTGAGCGTCTAGCTTGCCCAATTTTATGGTATTCAAAGAAGATATTAACTTTTTTGGCATATTGTTGGTACACGATACGTACTTCGTAAATCGTATTAGGTTGTTTGGTGAACAGTGTTTGAATAGTTGTAATTATGTCTTCAATTAGATTCATTTTTCTCTGATAACCGTCCTAATGTCTTCATAAGCGATAAACTGTTGATTGATATAGACGCCTATTGCTGTAAAACCATTGACTAAACCAGTTACATTAGGAATTAGATAGCCATCAGTCGTCTCAATATTTTGTTGTACAGTCACTATGTGGTAATTCACACAAGAGTGTTGTAAAATCTTTTGCACCTCATTTAGTGGTATTTTTGGTAATTTATGCGTTTTCTGATTGCGTTGAACGTCCTCTTTAACCAAAGATGAAGTGTGGTCAGATAAAAAGTAACCATTCCACTTGACTTTGCCACGTTCGCGATAATCATTTTGAAAATAGCGATTGATTATGGTACTGAAGTTTTCTTTATCGGCCATATTACCTTTCCATTTCCACCATGAATCGATATTATCAAGATGAGTACTGTCGAATAGCTGATTGATACTGTTTCAATAACTCTTTGGTGTATTGTTTTGGTTGATTAGAGTCTCTAACCTTCGCCCATAAAATTGAAGCGACTGTCATTCGTTCATGGTAAAATTTGGTAGCATCATCAGCCATAAATGTTTTGACAAAGTTATTCCATTGATATGTCTGTTCCTCAGTATTATTTGATAAATTTTTATCGGGGTGCTCGTAAACATCTATCAAGTCCTGGACTGTGGCTGTTTTGTCTTGTGTCGTTTCAATTGCTCGCATCTTAACAGCCATCGATTTTTTAAAACTAAATTGGCTTAGTCCATAATATAATTTAAAAAATGCTCGCGCTTCATTATTCAAACTAAAACCGGACGCTAATATATTTGTATTGGGTGTAATTGAACCGGCTTTTAGAGTGCCTTTACGACGTATTTTTCTGGTTACTTTAATGTTTGATACTGGTACACCAGAAAGTAATTTAATAATATAAGCTGTTAACTCAGCCTTTGTTCCAGTGGTTGGTAGACTATACTTTTTGCAAATTTGTTGCAGTTCCGTTTTGTACCAATAGTAGCTCTGAAAGTCTTTAATACGCATGTTTTTGTTAAAATCAGGTCGTGCCATGAGCAAATACCCTTTCTTTTAATCATAACTATTACCTCCATTATGTCCCCCCACAAGGGTAGCTCGATTAATAGCTGTTCCCCCATCCTCTTTGGACATAGCTCGCATCAAAGCAGTCGTGCCAAAACGTTGCCGAATTTCATCAACAACCTGGTCAATTTTATTTGTTTTAAGAAGATGTTCAGGTTGTTCAAAAAGATTAAGCTGTATACCAGTGTCATCAACTAAACCACCATAATCAATCCCAATGTGTCTAATTACTTCGCCATGCCAATGCTTTCTAAAAAGGTCAACCATAACAGCCATTAAGGTATTGGTATCATTGGTCGGACTAATCCGGCACTGTTTCCGAAAACCATGAGACCCTTGTTGCTCACTTTCGGTAAAAGAATAACCGATAAACAAACTAACTAAGCCTGTTTGTTTTTGGTGGGCACGAATTCTTGTAGCGACTTGATCAGCCATTTCACGAATGACAAGTTCAATTTCATCTTGTTGGCTATAATCACGTGGTAATACTTGCGAATTGCTATAAGACTTACTTTTTGGTTTAATGTTTTCAGCCAAATCAGAACGGTCAATACCCCAAGACAAAGCTAGTAATTGTTCACCCATTAATCCCAGTTTCGAACGAAAGACATATGGATCTTGATGCGCTAAATCATGCATCGAATGAATGCCCATCAAATTGAGCTTACGAGCAGTCCGTGAACCAATGCTCCAAATATCAGTGAGTTGTGTGATTGGCCACAATTTATTTGGTACGTCTTCATAATGCCAAATGCCCGTTAAATTCTTCGCATGTTTGGCTTCAATATCTAGTGCTAATTTAGCTAAGACTGGTGAATCACCAATACCAACAGTTAAATAGATGCCGGTTTCTGCCCGAACTTGTTGTTGTATTTTGAAAGCAACTTCTGCTGGTGTTTTACCAAATAACTGCCAAGAATGTGTCATATCAAGGATAGATTCATCAATGGAATATGGCAATAAGTGCGCGTCATCAGTGTATCGTCGATAGATATTATTAATACGTAAATTTTCTTGAATATAAAGATTCATTCTCGGATGAGCAATTACTAGGTCCGGACAAACAGGAATATCACGTTGTCGGGTTACATTAGTAATACCCAGTATTTTCTTAGCCATTGGTGAAGACGCTAACACTAAACCACCATTTGTATTTTCTTGTTCTGACATCACGACAAGCAATGCTTTTAATGGATTGTAGTTACGTTCCACACACTCAACACTGGCATAGAAACTTTTAGAGTCGATCATAAATATCACACGTCGTTCTTCATGTGTATAGTCATATTCAGTTTTTTGCAGGTCTACCATAGACTTTCTCCAAAACAAGTGTGTATAATTCATTATACGAACAAATGTTCTGTTTAGCAAGAGTAAAAATAGTGAAATAAGTTTATTATAATTTTTTGACTATTTTTATTAAATTGAGCGCAAATAAAAATACCTTAAACAACAGTTGTAAAGGTATTTTATAGTGTTTGAATTAAATGATTAGATTGGTAAACACCAAATAATTGGAAAAATTAAGTTAATTAGTAAATGCTTGATAAACAAATTACGTAACTCTCTTGATGATTTAGTTGAAACATCAACGCCAGTTTTGCGTATGCTTTGTTTATAGTGTAACTTTGTATAGGTTGTCACCCCTATAATATAAATCATGATAAGAATGACCATAATGATTATTTGCGTTTGATCAGTCATAAATGTCCCCCAAAATTAAGACGCGCAATTCATGTTAAATTACCATATTATCGAACAGATAACACTATTATAGTGTATAGACTTGAAAAGCAATTGGCAATGTTTAATTATCTCGGTATCGGTAGTGGTTTTCATAAATCAAAATACCTGATACAACTACTGCGATTAACATCCCGCAAAGTAATGCCAGTAAAATATGCTTTGGCATTGTAACCATAAAGAATAAACTGCCAATAGTAAATATAATCAAGAAATAAAATAATAGTTTTAAGTGTGACCTTTTTGGCTTATCTTCTATACTTGCAGTGACATTAACTGATAGCAGTGATAATGTCATTGTACCGACCATGAACGCAGTCCAAATCGGATTAATGGCACTAATTGCTTTGTCCATATTTTTAAAGCTTTGATAAATTAACATTAATATAATAACAGCATTCTCAACGAGAAAGGCTATTTTAAAATTTTTTATTAACTGTAGCTTTAAACGTTCATCAACGACTTTTTTCATTTTTAAAATCCCCCTGATTTAACCAAAAAACTTCGTCAAGCGTCTTATTCAGTCCATAACAAATTCTCAAGCATAGACTAATTGTTGGATTGTACTCACCTTTTTCAATTAAACTCATTGTTTGACGAGTAACGCCGACAGCATAGGAGAGATCTCTCTGAGATATTCCAGCTGCAACTCTAAATTTTTTGACATTATTTGTAAGCATCGTAAACATCCTTTTCAAGTAATGTATATATTACTTATGTAAATTATATATTACCTAATAGAAAAGTCAAGATAAGATACTAATTCATTGAATACTACTGCAAATTAATTTTTTTACTTTCAGTGTTAAACAAGGTATAAACTATGTTTTTTGTTCAAATACTGTCATAATAGACAAATGATTTTAATAGTGATCATATTTAGAAAATTTTTCTTATCTGAATATTAATTATGCATCTTTTTGAAAATTAGGGGATAATACTTCCATGCCACAAGATCCTAGCAATTTATTCAGACGTAATACATAGGTGACAGAGCATGTGATACAATAAATGGAATAAAATCTGATGTATAGAGGAAGTTCCAATGAAATCTTTAGAAATACTAGAAAAAATAGCAAACCAGAACAATATCGTCATATCTAAAGTGCATGAAGAGAAACAAAACAGTGATTATGAGGGACTAGTTTTGTCATTTGGTGAACACAGTGTACGCAGTCGTTTAGCAAAAAAAACGCCGACCAAAAAAGGATATTTTGTGGTGGCGTGGGAAAAAGATGGATTTAATCAAAACAAACCATTTGATAATGAAGATAGTCCTGCTCTATTGATGATTAGCATTATAGATCAAGCAAATACTGGTCTATTCATCTTTCCAAAGTCGATTCTAATAAAGCAAAAAATTCTCAATAGTGGCGTAATTAAAGGTAAAATGGCATTTAGAGTATATCCAAGTTGGGAAACCGATTTAAATAATACAGCCGTCAAAACACAATCCTGGCAGACACCTTATTTTATCGATTTATCTCTAAAAAAGAATAGTCAACAATTTAATTTACTTTTGAATCAACGATGAACATTATTATTACATGTATTGTCTTAATAACATTTTTTATATATAAAACAGTATATATTACATTTTCAACTAATATTTTTCCAAATATGGTTTAGTAATATGATCATTTGATAAGGAAAGTTGTGCAGGTGTGCCTTGGAAGACTAACTCACCGCCATTTTCTCCTCCTTCTGGACCAACTTCTATAAGCCAATCAACTTGCTTAAGAACCTCAATATTGTGTTCAACTACGATAACTGTACTGCCCTCATCCACAATACTATTAATCAGTTTTAACAAATTTTTAACGTCAAGCAAGTGTAAGCCATCAGTGGGTTCATCCAGTACATAAAGAGCACCTTTTTTATGTAAGTGGCTAGCAAGCTTTAATCGTTGGAGTTCTCCACCAGATAACGTTGTTAGTGATTGATTGAGTCTTAAATAACCTAAACCTACCTCTACTAATGTTGATAATTCATTTGCGAAATCTTCATGCAAAAAAAGATGATTACTTTCCTGAACTGTCATGTCTAAAATATCAACTATCGTATTACCTTGGTATGTGTATTTTAATACTTCAGGTTTATAGCGGTTACCATGGCAAACTTCGCAGGTAGTCACAATGTCATCCATAAACGACATCTCAGAAATAATGACACCCTTACCGTGGCAATGGGGACAAGCGCCTTTCGAATTGTAGCTAAATAGAGACGCACTGACTTGGTTTTTCTTAGCAAACAGTTGTCGAATTTGCGAAAAAATATTCATGTAAGTTAAAGGCGTTGAGCGCAAGTTAATGCCAATATTTTTTTGTGAGATTGATATGACCTCCAAATTAGCATCTTTTGCTGCTTCTTGAATAGCTTGAGATAAAGATGATTTTCCGGAGCCGGCAACACCACACAATGCGGTCAAAATACCGAGGGGAACCCTTGTAGACACCTTTTTTAAGTTATGTTCTTGCGCATCAACAACATTTAACCATTGCTGAGTCTGTCTAGTATTCTGAATGATTTGTGTTCGATTCATGAGAGCTACACTGGTTGGTGTTTTTTGCTCAAGAAAGTCTTTATAAGTACCAGAAAATTGAACTGTACCACCTTGTTCACCTGATTTTGGCCCAATATCAATTATATAGTCTGCGATAGCTATAATTTGCGGATTATGTTCCACTAGAATAATTGTATTTCCCTTGCGCTTTAAAGTTAAAAGTGCATTTGTAATACGCTCAATATCTTTAGGGTGAAGGCCAGCACTTGGTTCATCCAGTATATACATCACATCATTGAGTGCATTATTGATATATTTAGCAATTTTAACACGTTGTGCTTCACCACCAGACAGTGTTTCGGTTGCGCGTTCTAAAGTTAAATAGCCAAGACCGATATCTATTAATGCTTGCAGCCTTTTTTGTATCTCTATTTTGATGTCTTGACTCAGAGGTGAACTAACTTTTTGAATAAATTGATACAAATCAACTAGAGGCAATTTTACGATATCTGCTATGCTTTGACCATCTATTTTGCAAGACCTTACTCTTTCATTGACACGTGTTCCTTGACAATCAGGGCATTCTTGGGTCGTAACAAACATATTGAGTTGTTTAGCATGTCTTTTTCCAACATCGGCGTGCAAAATACTACGTTCTATTCTTGGTACAATACCTTCGTATAAAGCGGTTTTGGGCCATAAGTTAGTTGGATTTTTAAGCTTTTGTTGTGGCGCATAAAGCAGATTTGATAGTTCGTCATCTGTGTAATCTTTAATTTTTTTATTTAAATCAAACAAACCACTATAAGCATAACGTTTCCAACGCCAGGCATCATAGCCAAACGTAGGGAAATCAATAGGACTTTCATTTAGCGATTTGTCAAAGTCAATCAATTTATGAATATCAATAGTTGTTACAATGCCTAGGCCATCACATTTTGGACATTTGCCATCAGGATGATTGAATGAGAAGCTGTCTGAGTAGCCCACAAATGGGACACCAATTCGAGAAAAAAGTAATCTTAGAAAAGTATATAGTTCTGTATAAGTTCCTACAGTAGAACGAGAATTAGATGATAATTTTTTTTGTTCGATTGGTATAGCAATCGGCAGGTGATTAATTTTTTCTACACTTGGGCGACCGTACTTTGGTAACATTTTTTGTATATAACTAGAGAAAGTATCGTTCAATTCTCGTCTTGATTCGGCGGCTAAAGTGCCGAACACCAACGAAGATTTGCCAGAACCTGAAACACCTGTAACAACGGTTAATCGATGCTTAGGTATCTTAGTAGACACATTTTTTAAATTATTCTGTGTTGCGTTGACAATTTCTATCCAATTGTTATCCATTATTTTTTCCTTTCACCAAATATAAATTATTCGTCTAAATATCCTCAGATATGGCATCCATAAACGCTGATTTAACCCCTTTTCGATCTAGGTTAGCAATTCTTTTAATACCTGTTCCACCTGGGGAACACATACTATGTAGTAAATCTGCAATATTTTGGCCATTTTTTTGATCTAGTAACGCGCTTGCAGCGGATAAAATATTTTGCATCATTTGCAAAGAAACATCTCTAGATATTCCTCGTACTGCATTACCTTCAATTAATGCATCCGTCATATACAGAACGTAAGATAATCCACTACTACTTAGTGGTGCCATATTATGTTGTTGTTCATCTGAAACAACTATATTCTTTCCGAACAAAGAAAAAAATGCTTCGACATTGTTAATTTGAGTATCTAAGATATTATTTCCGAATGACAATAGCGTCAAACCAAAGCCGACCCTAGAGCCAATGCTTGGCATCGCCCTAACTATAGCAGAATGATTAGGGATTTTTGCTTGTATGTCATTTAAACTAAGTTCAGCAATCAAAGAGACAATGATTGTATTGGGTTGCATATCTGGCACTATTTTATTTAATACATCATCAACTGCCGTGTAAGGCACAGATAAAATAACTATGTCGGTATTTTTCATAGCGATATTACTATCTGTACTTCCATCTACACCATATTTCTCAATCAAGTAGTTTACTCTTTTCTCACTATGTGCCGATACAGATATTTGATTCTTGTCTAATCCACCATTAATAGCACCAAGCAAAATTGTTTCACCAATTTCACCACACCCCAGAATTGATACATGATTATTCATTAAATTCCCCCTTTTTAATTCAAAAGTCTTTGTTATTATGACTATAACATAAATCAAATCTTATATGCTTATTACAGCTTTACCCTGTCTTTTAATTTCAGCATATTAACTTAAATTCAGTATGCTGAAATTATGTCACAAAAAACGCAAAGCACTAATATGTGCTTTGCGTTTTTGGTCTGATTATTTGAATGGTTATAAAAAATAAATCCTATATAAGATGCGTGCCCTTATCAACGTAAATTATATCTCCAACTATGCCACTTGCGATGGGGCTCAACAAAAAGGCAGCTGTATTTCCAACTTCTTCAATAGTGACACCCACACCATCCACAGTGCGTTCATCAGACATTTGAATCAAATCATTATGGTTTTTAACACCAGTAACAGCTAAAGTTTTAACCGCTCCAGCAGAAATGGCATTTACTCGAATATTATTTTCTGCCAAATCACGTGCTAAATAACGAACAGCTGATTCAAGGCCGGCTTTAGCAACACCCATAACATTGTAGTTGGGAATAGCTCTTTCAGATCCCATGTAGGACAACGTCACAATCGAACCACCTTTGTTCATTATGTCATAACCATATTTAGCGGCAGCGATGAGTGAATACACGCTAATATTTTGAGCAGTTGCAAAACTTTCTAGTGTTGAATCGGTTAATTTATTAGCTAAATCACTTTTTTCAGCGTAGGCAATTGCATGTACAATACCATCAACTTTCCCCACCTTGTCTACAATTTTTTTAAAGGCAGTTTGAATATTTTCTGGTGTAGAAACATCACATTCTACTTTTAATACTGACTCGTCAACAAATCGGTCTAAACTACGCTTCATACGATCATTTTGATAAGTCAAAATAACTTGACCGCCCTGATTGAGAATTGCTTCCATACATCCAAACGCCAAACTACTTTTATTTGCCACGCCCATAACAATTATTTTCTTATTATCTAAAATTCCCATCTTATTGTCTTCCTCTAAATATTTTATTAAGTATAACTACAAACTATGCCTTATTTGAATTCATTTGTCAAGATTTAGTTATTTGTACCAAATTATACAAGTAATTATTAAATTCAAATTGCAATATAAAGCCAAATCTTGTGCCGTATAAGCTAATTCTTTGTTAAAAACACATTGCACCCACTCTCACCTGTACTTTTCTAATTTTTACCTGTAATGGTATTGATGCACTCAAAGTTGTTTGAAAGTATATCCTATTATGTGGTGAGAACAGTCTTTAATAATATCAGTAATTTTTCTTGGCGTGTCACATAAATTCGTTTTGATAGGTCGACAAAACCATTTTTAATTAATTTTATCAGAATTTGTTTGTAAACAACTATGGATAATTTTAATGCTATTTTATTTTTTTTATTTGAAATTTGATTAGTAATGTAATCAGTTTGATCATACTTAGAAAGTGCTAAATTTGCCAAATACATCAATAAATCCTGTGTTTGCAATGTAGATTTATCTTCCAAAAAATTTTTTTTGGGGACATTGTATTGTGATATCAGGTGGTTAGGAATAAAATATTTATTCGCCATGGCATCTTCATGTATATCTCTTAAAATGTTAGTTAACTGTAGCGCTATGCCAACATTTATGACAGCTTCGCGATTATCTTCAATAGATTCTGTAGATAATATACAAAAAATCATACATCCAACAGTTCCTGCTACTTGATAACAGTAATTTTCTAGTTCTGCTAGCGTGTTAATTTCAATATTATTAAGATCATGAAGTTGTCCTTGAATCATATCAGTCATTAGCTCGTAATCAATAGAAAAATGATTAAAAACATAAGCTACTTTATCGGCAATATTTGATTTTTTGTTAATGACAATATCTTTGTTATCACAAGCCTTTTTCCAATACGAAATCAATTTGTTAAAAGTTAATCTGTCATGATTGTCAGCAGCATCATCAATTTGACGCAAATAATCATAGATAACAAAAATACTATAAGCCTGATCTTTGTCTAATTTTGAAAAAGCAAAATAAAATGATGACGAATTTTGCTTGATTACTGCCTTACTGCTAGAAAAATTTTCCAGAACTTTGGGTGGTATTTTTGAAATAGTGCCCATTTAAAAGTCCCTCATCACTTCTTTCGCCGTTAATTCACCACTAGTGATAACAATCGGAACTCCAGCGCCAGGATGCACACTCGCACCCGCAAAATAAAGATTGTCTATCTTAGCATGTTTATTGTGCGGACGGAAATAATTACTTTGCTTTAATGTTGGTTTCAGGCCAAATGTTGCGCCATAGAAACTATTATAGTATGTCTCAAAAGTTTTCGGCGTATGAATTTTTTTCAAAACAATATGTTCATTTAAATGATCTAAATTGAGTTCCGTTTCGACTTTATGAATTATTTTATGTGTGAATTTATCAATATCATTTTCGGACCAATTACTATTTTCTTTTAAATTAGCAACCGGTACTAGAACGTATAAAGCAGATTGCCCGCTGGGTGCAAAGCTATTATCAACTGCACTAGGATTATAAACGTAAAATGATGGATCCTCAGGTACAATGCCGTTATCAATATCGTGAACGTTAGTTTCAAAATTATTAGCCATCTTTATGGTATGTAGATTTAGTTGATCATAATTGTTATCTAAGCCCAAGTACAATAAAAAGCATGACATAGAATAATCCATTTTTTCAATATGCTTTTTTTGGTATTTTCCTTTCTGATTATCGTCCATGTCTAATAAATGTGTCATTGTGTAAGGAAAATCCGCATTTGCAACTACGGCATCACATTCTTTTAACGTATTATCGATAAGCAATCCACTGACGTGCTTGTTTTTTTCGACGATAATCTTTTCTACTGTTGAATTGTAAACTATTTTTCCGCCTAACTCTAAAAAGCGTTTTTCCAATGCTTTTGCATATTGAAACATACCACCTTTTATAAACCAAACGCCATAGATTAGCTCAATCATGGGAATAATATTATATATCGAAGGGCCACTAAAAGGTGAAATACCAATATATAATGTCTGAAATGACATTAAATACTGCAAATCTGTATTTTTGATATTTTTTTGAATAGCTTCAAAAGAGGACGAAAATGTTTTCAATTTATAAGCGTTCCAGAGTGTTTTGATATTATAAAAGTCACTCGGTCCTCGGAAACTCTTATAAATAAAATTATTTTTGGCATTTATATACTTACTATATATGTCTGTTAAATATTTCAAAAAGCCAAGCATTTCTGACTCATCATAGGCTTCAAATTCCTTTGCCAAATCTACAAGATCAGAAGATAAAGCAATTTTTTTATTATGGGTCACAATATCCATAAATGGATTAATACGTTCCATTTCAAAATAATTTTTGTAATCAACACCACTGTCTGAAAACGGTTTTTTATAAATATCAGGCATCATAACTATTGTTGGGCCAGTGTCAAATTTGAACCCAGCCGCTTCTATAATGTCCATTTTTCCACCAGGTCGACTATTTTTTTCATAAATAGTCACTTGATATCCTTGATTCTGTAAATAAATTCCAGAAGTTAGACCCCCAACCCCTGCTCCAACTATCGAGATTTTTTTCATTTTTTATTCTCCTTCTTTCCATTGTAGATGATTAATTCAATTTTGTCGTCGTTATTCTACTGATATTTGGATTATTATTCAGTTTTATCAGTTAGAAAGTGTTATCCCAAATTAGTACCCCATTGCGTGTATTTCCATTTTTACACTTGTAAAAATTCTTGTGTGCAAATTCTTTGACAAACAAATACCTCTATATGGGTATAAATAATTTCACACTAGTCATGATAAATGTAAACAATATTATGTTATACCTAGAACACAGATAAACACTCTTGGCTTGACCTGTTCTTCATCTGTCATCACTTTTTAAGTACATAGTATTTCATAGACTGTTCTCTTTATTAAAAAATTTTGAATATCTATATTTTTGTGATAAAATGTATTTTTATACATACGTATTTATAGCGGACTTAAATATTATTGTGTAAGAACTTAGTTAAAATCAAAGGAATAGAAACTATGATAATTAAACAATTAGCAACATCTGATGTACAAGAATTACAAGACATTAGTATAGAAACTTTTACAAATACATATAGTAGTCAAAGTAATATAAATGATTTAAAACAGTACTTAGAAGAAAGTTATACAATTGAAAAATTGGGGAAGGAAATTGAAAATACCAATTCTTTCTTTTATATTTTTTATAGTGATAATAATGAAAAAATGGCTTACTTAAAATTAAATGTTAATAACGCCCAGTCGGAGGATAATTTTGATAATGCTTTAGAAATTGAGCGTATATATATTCAGAAATGCTATCAAAAAAAGGGATTAGGTCGTCAACTGTTTGAATTGGCTCTCAACAAGGCATTTGAATTAAACAAAACACAAATATGGCTAGGTGTTTGGGAATTCAATGAAAATGCTAAATCATTTTATACGCATCTAGGTTTTGAAGTTGTTGGTGAACATACGTTTAATTTAGGTACTGATGCTCAGACTGATTTATTGATGTCTAAAAAAATCTGATATAGAAACTAATGCTACAGTACCTTGATTGTCATAAGCAGACTATTTAAACAACCAATATTGATATGAAACAACATAATTGCTCTCTTGGTTATTAAAAAGCGTTATCCTCACTATAATTATTTATTCAGTTATGTTAATATACTGAACGGACATGGTGATTCTAAAATTGAGTCGGAAAAGATTTTCAGATGATATCATTTCACAATTACAAGAAATAGCTTGGTGGAATAAAGATATTGAATGGATTACTAGAAACATAGATTATTTGATGACATGCGAAATAACTAAAAAAACTATAGATGAATTAAGTTGATTTAATTCATCTTTTTTAGTCTTAAAAATTATTTTTTATTGAAATCTAATTAGTTATTTTAAGATTTGTTGATTGTGCAAAGCAGCCGATTTTTTATCACGATGTAGCGTAAAGTGTTTTATGTCAATGGTTTTAGTGTTAAAATTAGAATTTAGTGCTTTAAAAGCACTTACATTTCAAAAAGAGGGAATTTTATACATGAAAAAATGGTTCACAATAATCGCAAGTATTTTTGCTTGTTTCATTCTGTCAGTTATATTGGTAATTTACATCTATGGTCCTAATATCAATGTTTATCTGTTGCCTCCTTCACCAAAAAAATATGGAAAAATCGCAATACAGAAAATGGATCGTTATGGTTACTTCACTAAAAGTGACAAGTGGCAGAAAGCTAAGAAAAAAGCTTTAGAAGATATGAACACCGTACATAATTACGGTCAAGCTGATGCAATCCTTCAAAAAATTATAAAAATTGCAGGAGGAAAACATTCTCAAATTATGACCACAAAGCAAATTACTACAGAAGCGGCGCAATATGAAGAACCAACCATCACTAACAATGATGGTTTAGTTACAATTCATGAACCCCAATTTCAGGGAAATACGCAACAAGCCAATGAATATGCTAACAAAATCAATGATTTTTTATTTAAATATAAGGACGAAATTAAAAGTGTTATTATTGATTTGAGTAATAACAACGGCGGTGATATGGCTCCTATGATACTAGGTATTGCATCCATCATACCAGATGGCCATATCCTTTCTTTTGTTTCCCAAAACGGTACAACCGAGAAGATATCCTTGAAAAACGGTATGATCAATGCTGGAGGAGCATCAATTGATTTGAATCATAATATAAAATTAGCAAAAATACCTGTTGCGGTAATTATCAACAAACAAACTGCTAGTTCAGGAGAACTAACTGCCCTAGCCCTTAAAAAAGTCTCAAACGTTAAGTATTTTGGTCAAAACAGTGCCAGCTTTACTAGTGTTAATCGTTCTGTCCCATTATACACAGGGACAACCATGTACTTAACGACTGCTGGAGTAAAAGATAGCAAAAATAAATTATATATTAATGATCCAATTGTCCCAGACATACAGACAAATGATGCTTATGGTCAAGCTAAACAATGGACAGGTAGCTTTAATTAACCATATTTGAAATAGTTACACCAGCTTATGTTAGCATATCACACCTTGTATAAAACAACGCTACATCAATTTTGATTATTTTTTACCTATTGATTAAAAATTATAATTTGACAAACCGACTATTGTGATATAAAGTAATAAAAAAGAATAGGGATGTGCAGGCGATACCTATATAAACATTGCCGTCGATGGAAAGGCTTTTTTATGCGCATTAATATTCTTCAACACACTCCAAACGAAGGTCCGGGAAGCATCGCCTCTTGGGCTTTTTCTCGTGGTCACGAATTGTTCGTTTATCATCCATACTATTTTGATGGTGTTCTACCAAAGGCATCTGAAACAGATTTACTGATTATTCTTGGTGGACCAATGAGTCCTAATGATAAATTGCCTTGGATAATAAAGGAAAGAAACCTAATCAAAGAACTTTTAAGGGAAAACAAACCAATTTTTGGTGCTTGCTATGGTGCACAGCAGATTGCCAAAGTACTCGGATCTGAAATCATTAAATCACCTTTTAAAGAAGTCGGCTGGGCAGATGTTATTAAGCAAAATAACTTAATCCCCAACCTTCCGGACAAATTATCTGTATTACATTGGCATGAGGATATGTTTGAAATACCAGAAAAAGCCACCTTGCTTTTTAGTAGTGAATTAGTAAAAAATCAAGGATATCTTTATAATACAAATGTTATTGGGCTACAGTTTCATCTTGAACCTGAACAAAGTGATGTTAATGAAGTCGTAGTTAATGATTATTCATATACTTCAGTTAATAACGCCCTTAAACAATCAGCGGATGAAATACTTAGTTGGCCAGTTCCTTCATTAAATAAAGAAATAATGTACACAATTTTAGATTTTATAACTTTGTAATTTATAGGCATCTAAGATATTAATTGCATTACATTTGAAGGAGTTTTAACACAATGGAAAAACTATTTTTAATCGATGGCTATGGTGGTTCGCCTACTATCAATTGGCTTGATTGGATTGGTGATAATCTTGAAAATAGATTTCAAATTAACAAAATTTTTATTGACAAGCCGGACATACCAGAGGTTAAAAAATTTGATAATGCCTTAGTTAGCCAAATCAACCAAGTGGAATCGTCTTATTTTATTTGTCATAGCTTAGGCTGTATTACTTTACTGCGTTATTTAATCAATACTAAAAGAATACCTAAAGGCATTATATTCGTTTCTCCGTTTAATCAACATATTCCTGGTTTTGACATATTTGATGATTTTTTTGTACATGTATCTCCAGAACTCCTAAATATTGATTCAAATAAATCCATTATAATTAGTAGTATGAATGACCCAATCATACCCTTTCATTACAGCCAGGAAGTAGCAGAAAAACTTAAAATTCCATTTATTCTTTTTCCTATGGGCGCTCATTTTCGTGCAGCAGATGGTGTGGTAACATTCCCAGAAATTTTGAAATATATTCAATCGTGCTGGTGAATTTAGTTTTATTTCAAGTTAGATTACTTGAAATAATATCTTTTATCTGGATACATTTTACTTTAGAATATAGGCATGAAAATTATATTCTTTGAAATCCACATAACCCTTTTGTAGTTTTCACAAAATCTAATTGAGACATAAGCAAGAATATTCTAATCCGCCTATTTATTTTTAAACTATGCTATACTTGGTGGACTAACTAGTTTACCAAGGAGTCACACAATGCTACAACTTAGGCCAATGAAATTAGATGAATTTCAAAAATATCTATCATTTGCGGTAAACGAATATGCTGAAGAAAAAATTGAAGCTGGAACCTGGCAAAGAAATAATGCTTTAGCATATTCTGAACAAACATATAATCGTTTATTGCCAAACGGTCTTGAAACATCTGGCAATTATTTTTATTCGATTTATGATGATCGTAATATTGTGGGCTATATATGGGTAGGCACTGATAGCGAAAATGAATCAAATGCCTTCATTTTTGATTTTGAAATTTATAAGCAATATCAAAACAAAGGCCTTGGATCAAAAGCTATCATATTAGCTGAACAAGAAGCAAAAAATATGGGATTTAGTACCATTGGCTTACACGTGTTTGGTAGTAATCAACGAGCAATACATGTTTATCAAAAAAATAATTACGATATTACTGATATAAAAATGCAAAAGAAACTTTAAAAATTTAAAGTTTCTTTTTTTTCAACTAACATAGTCTTTGTTAACATAATTTTTGTCACACAATGAAACTAATAGCAGTATTTATATATTTCACAAATAAGTTATTGCTGTACTTCTTACCAATACTATGTTTTTGAACCAATGATAGAAGAGTCAAACATGATAAATATCGCCATTGTGCTATACTAATTAATAGTTAGTAGTTGAAACACTAAAGGAGAAATAATGAAAATATTAGTTATTGGTGCAAATGGACGTGTTGGTCAAAAATTAGTTAAATACTTATCAAATCAGAATCACAAAGTTTTAGCTGGATTACGTCACCCTAAATCGTCACCTAAACTAAAAAATATTGACGCAATCCCTTTTGATTTGCACGATAGTGTTGAAGAATTATCTGCACAATTGCAAGGAATTGATGTTATTTATTTTGTAGCTGGATCTCGGGGAAAGGACTTACTACAAACTGATGCATTTGGTGCCGTAAAATCAATGGCGGTCGCTGAAAATATTGGTGCTTCGCGTTTTATTATGCTTAGTTCTTCCTATTCCTTAGAACCCCAAAAATGGCAAAGTCCTGAAATGAATAGCTTATTGAACTATAATATTGCTAAATTTTTTGCAGATAATTACTTAATTAATCAGACACAATTGAAATATACGATTGTACAAGCTACAGCTTTAATTGATGGTCCCGCAACTGGCAAAATTAGCATCGATACAGCTTCAAAATCTAAAAATTCAATTGAAAATGTGGCTTGGACACTTGCTAATGTGATTGAACATGATTCAACAATTAAAAAAGTTTTTAGAATGAGCGACGGTAACACACCGATTGCTGATGCATTATCTAGCCTGTAATTAAACTAGTTTATTTAAAAAAATGTATATAACAAATTTTGATTGATCTCAAGCCTCTACTCTGCTATTGAAACAGTTTGCTTGAGTTTTTTTGATTGGCATCACCTGAGTGATCTCTGATTTTGATAAATAATCGTTCTTTGAAATTTGAAAACTAGGATGATTGTGCCATTATTGTTCTACTTATTTTGTTGAATAATTTTTATATTTTTAATAAAAAAATATGATTAACTTATCTTCAGTGTTATAATAACAACCAGAAAGTAAAAACACTGTGCGGTTGGTAGTCCGGACATAAATGTATAGTTTTCAGTAAACCTCCTCCTTGGTTGTCCTTCTTTCTATCGGTAAATTAAGGAGAAAAATCATGTACCAAAATAGTAATTCTTTATCGTTGACCATTATTTTTGATCAACCTTTTTATGTTGGAATTTTTGAACAACGAACTGGCGATATTTATGAAATTTCAAAAATAAATTTAGGTACTTCAGAACCGCGAGACAGTTTAATTTATGAACTTTTAATTAAAAACTGGCATCATGTTCACTTTAAAACAGTGACTATAGCAAATAACGAGCGAATTCAAAAAAAGGTCAGCCCTAAAAGAATGCAGCGTTTAGCAAAGAAAGCTTTAACAGCCGGGCTTAGCACTAAAGCACAAGAAGCTATTAAACTAGCGCAGACTGCTAAAAAACTTGAAAAAAAGAAACATAAATCATTAAAACATCAAGAAATAAAAGAGCAACGTTACTTATTATCGCAGAAAAAGAAATCAGAAAAACGCAGAGGTCATTAGTACACAAAATTAACCTGTGTAGATTCGAGCTTTATCGGGGTCTACACAGGTTAATTTTTTAATTTCCTCTCTTGTAGTGATATTTTGTTCAATTTGGTGAATTTTTTACTTTTTTCACAGATTAGTTTGAAATATAAAAAAAGCTATTAGCCGTTTTTTAAAAATTAAATAAAGATGTTTTAAATGAATATTGAAATTACTCGTGATCCATCAGATTTATACCCTTGCTTTTTATCCTCTTGTCTTTTTATATGATGTTCTAGCTGTGTACGTAAACTGTTAGCTTTTTCCGTATAACCCAATGAATTATAAATATCTATAGCTGTATTAGATTGGCGAACGCCTTTTGTGATATTTCCAGTCTCGATGTCATACCAACCTTTATTGAAGATTAATGTAATTTTTTCAGTTACATCTACATGATTCATTAAATAGTTTTCGGCAATATTAATTAATTTATATGCTGATGCGGGCTGCTCATATACCAACGTCGAAAATGATGTCCAAACGACATGCATTAATCGTGTTTGAATGTTTAATAATGAGTGTTCATAAAGTTGTACTCGTTTAATCGCTAACTTTGTTAATAAATATAAAATATCAGCTGGCAACATGAATGATGTTAATGTGAATATTTGTAATTCATAAATACCCCAGGTTTCAACACCAAGTAAATAATCCCGTACTGGTTTAGCTAACACATATAATTCATGGCTAGGCCATTCCTTAACCTCCTGATTTAACAGCAAAAGTAGACTGTTCGCTAAGATTAATAGAAATTCGGGCGTATTATCTCCACATTTTTCTGTTTGGTCTTTTTTTATTGTTTTATAAAAATCTTGAATCAATTTTTTAGTAATTGCTTGGTTATCAATTAATTTGATACGTTTAGATAAATAGTTCTCATTATTTTCCAGAAGTAAGAATTCAAATTCAGCTTGGCTTACATGCATCTTTTCTAACAATTTAAAAAAACGTGAAACAAAAATAGTAAATATGATTGTATTATTATTTTGTTTCTCCATACTTGTTATCTGATCAGGCCAATGTATCACTTTGTTAATCAAAGAAAACATTAATCTTCTCTACTATAATTGCAGTCAAGTACGTATAATCTATTGCATAAACGTTCGTATAAACAAGCGATAAAATTATTAAAATTGTGACAAAGTAAAAAGCTATGCTATAATAAAGACATAGAAAAGAGCCGTAGCGGTAACTACGACTCCTAGCAAACCCGTTTCGACGGTGGCATTTAATATGTTATTTAGAAATAACCATTATCCCCAAAGATAAGATGGTTATTTTTTTGTGCTGTTTTTTATCAACACAACAACTAAAGTAATTAGCGTTAGGATAAGCATCCCAAAACTAATCATTAATTGTAGCGCATCCGATACGGACACCAGGCATCTCCTTTCCTAGAATCTGGGTTTATAGTTTTAACACCATAAGCACCACCTCCATTCAGGATAGCCACCATCTTAACTTGCTTGCTGTAATTAGTATAACATACACCAAAATAGTAATTGGTCTAAAAATAAAACGTTTGTGGCGTATTATAAAACAAAGATAGACATGTGATGGTTAGAAATACTTTAGCTATAGTTGATTTACTAAGCGATCATAATCTTTTTTAGTTATTAATGATTTCATGTTTATTATTCTTTAACTTAATTCGCCAATAGTTAATTACCACAAACATACCAGATATAGTTATTAAAACAAGTAGTATACGATTTATGTAAGCAAACCAGGTTTGATGAACAATGATTGATATGCCTGCTTGATTTTGTATAATCATTTGATTTAATATAACCATTTTAATAATCGTCATGATCTGTATTGTAAGAGCAACAAAACATCCGATAATAAATAATAACGCCACACTTATTTTAGTTTTGTAAAAGTATCCTACCGCCCCAATAGGCATCATTAAGATTGCTAAAACAATCCAGTGTACGTTACCTTCAACAGTTAGTGGATTTAAAACATAATAAGTTATAACCATACTCCACATAAAAGCCACCGTATTCATAGCTGACTCTTGCCAACTATCAGAATATGAACAGATTATCAACGTAATAACTGCCCAAGAGCATAAATCAGTAGCCATAAAGGTGATTATGTTTTGACTCCATTGATACTTTAAATGCGGGGCTATCTGCATTAAATAGCCTATCATACCACCCAAAAAGATAAGTATGAAAAGCTTAAGATATTTTTGTCTAATCATTATTTACTGTACTTTCTTTAAATTCATTCTTTGAAAAAAGTACATGCCTACACCAAAGAAAGTACCCTCAATAATATGGGCCCATATTGCGTGCTGCGATGTTAAGTCACTAAAATGAGGAGACATCATACCATCAAGAATAAAAGTGACTATACCAAAAAAAATACCCTGTCTTATTGATACATAAATTAAACGACTTTTCTGACTCTTAATATCTTGTACTTCTACTTCATTTTCAATTAGATGCTTTCGTTTTGTCATAAAAATAACATACCCACAAATGCCACAAATTAAAAATATCATATTTGCGCTAATATACCACATTAAGATGTCTTCTGTATGTTTGTAATTATCGAGACTAAAAACGAATAAAACAATAAAGTTACTAATTAAGGCATAATAAAACATGACCATAAAACCGGTATTACCAATTTTATAAAGTTCTTGCCGTCGATATTCATCTAATACCCCTTGAACGCCATAAAACCGTTTGATTAATTTTGTTGCTAATGTTTCTTTAGTCTTCATTGTCTTCCTCCCAGAAAAGTGCATTTAAATCAGTTTCCAGCACATGAGCTAATTTTAAACAAAGCGATAATGATGGATTATACTTATCATTTTCAATCAAATTAATGGTCTGTCTCGCTACCCCAATTGCTTGCGCTAATTCGTATTGCGACATTTTTTTTGCTTTGCGATATGCTCTAATACGATTCATACTGAACTCCAATGTCATTTATATGTGACTAAAACTAGTCTAGAATTTTTTTATTGATATGTCAAGTATATATGACAAATTAAGTCATAGTACTAATTTCGATAAATAAACGCTTTGAAAGGCTACACATGTTACACTGCTTTCATTGAAATTAAAAAAGATTACAATTTAGCATTCTGCTCAATACTTAGATATAATTCTAACTTTTTGTCAATCATACCTAATGCATCTTGCAATTGTTTTTCCTGTTGGATGATGCTATCTCGATGACTTAATAACATTTGCTTTCTTAGTAACATAGTTTTTGGATCAAACTTCATCTCTGCAAATTGTCTTATATTTTCAATAGACATACCAGTTTGTTTGATATTAATTAAAAATTCAATCCATTCTACGTCCTTCTGATTATATATTCGATGACCACTGCTATTTCGCTTAACCAATGGTATTAATTTTTCTTTCTCATAATATCGTAACGTATATTTGCTTAATCCTGTTAGTTCACTCATCTCATTAATCGAATAGGTCATTTTTTCTCCTTGCGTTAGAGTGTGCTCTAAGATGTAACATTATCATACCATTTTTTAATGGAATAAAATGTAAGAGAAAATCTGAATGTTGATTAAATTATTTCTTTCAGCAGGTGCACGCGCACCTTGACGTTCTTAGTAAATAAAGCGAACATTTTTGACTAAATGATGGCGGTTATATACACTATGATAAAAACAATAATATCAAAAAAATTTAAGATTCTCAGTTATTTTATAGGACTCAATATTTTATCTTTAGGCACAGTTTTTTTCACTATTTGCCACTTAGGAGCAAGCCCATTAGTGGCGTTGCCTCTCGCTATTTCAACAATATTACCGATCACATTGGGTGAATCTACATCCGGTATTTTTGCTATATTTGTGGTTATACAACTCATTCTCAAGAAAAAATTTGAATGTAAAATTATTAGCCAATTTATAGTCGCGTTTCTATTTGGTAACATTGTTGATTTTTACAACACTAAAATAGGCCTAAAATATTTAATCTTAACTTCAATCAACCTTAAGGTACTCGTGCTTTTATTGGCTAATATGTTAACAGCACTTGGTGTTGTGATTATGATACGTTCAAATTTTTTATTAAACCCGCCAGATGGTTTAGTCAATATAATTAGTGAAAAAAACAACAATTCGTTTGGTAAGACAAAAGTCTATTTTGATTTGATCATGATTTTATTAACCCTTTCCCTTAGTGTATTATTTATTGGGAATATATCAATTATTGGAGTAGGCACGTTAGTTGCAGTTATTTTAGTTGGTAATTTGGTGAGTTTTTACAATAGCATTTCCAATAAATTTATTTCAGTAAGATTAGATAATAAAGATAAGTAATTAAAACACTTTTAAATCAAATAAATACCACACTAGTTATTGGTAAAATATTAACGTTGACTACTAAATGGGACTCACTGTTAAAGTAAAAAGGCCCCATTTTATTGCCTATTAGTATGTATTGTTGGACAAATGCTTGTTTTGTTCAATAAAAAAACATGTTGCCATGTTTCAAAAAATTACAACGTTATCAAGTTTAAATCAAATTGTTTTAATTGATCAGAATGATGAGAAGTCAGAATGACAATCTTGTGATCATTGATAATCAGGTCATTGATCATACTCAAAATAATGGATGCATTGGTTTCATCTACGCCACTTGTCGGCTCATCAAAAATGTAAACTTCTTTATTTAATAAACACTGACCGTACGTTAAAACAATTTGTCGTTCACCACCAGATAATTGCCCCATTTTAGTATTCCAAATTGGGCTTAATAAATTACTTCTCACAGTGTGTGCGTTTTCATATATTTTCGATTTAGGTTTGTTACTGAGCTTGCTATAAAATGCAATAGTTTGCGCAACTGTCAGCGTTGGGAAAAAATGTACTTGTTGTAGTTGATAGGCAATTTCTTGATAGGCAGGTATTTCTACTTTTTGACCAACAGCTCCTTTGGGTCCTACGCCAGCTATAAAGTCTAGTAGCGTACTTTTACCGGTTCCGTTAGCACCCATAACAATATTCATTTTACTATTTGAAAATGTTATATCTACATGCGTTGAGAGCTGACGACTACCAAATGACACAGAATAATTCTTTACTTCCACACTTTCTCTCCTTACACTCTATTTGCA